>DASSBS010000141.1:0-17877 GCA_035698445.1 Woeseiaceae bacterium | reverse complement strand
GCACGATCAGGTCACTGTCACAGGCAATCCGCCGGACCGTTTCGATGGGCAGCCCGGACCGGCCGCCCGCGTTTCCGCGGAGGGCTGTCTCGTCTACGTGCACCATCACCTGGTAGTGATCCGGGGTGCCGGAAGCGCCTTCCCGCTCGCCTGAGAGGTAATCCTTCGCCAGCGCCACAAAAGCATCCGCCCGCTGCGCCGTCCAGCTCTCTTCCTTGAACTCGGGACCGGCCTGCGCCGCCGTTGCCATGGCTTTGTCCAGCGCCTTGTCGACCAGCTCCCCGGTTTCGAGCGGCAGCTCCACCGTGATCACCATCATCCCGCGCGCCTCGTCGCGGCGCATCCAGAGCCCCCGCCGCGCCTGCGCCCGAGCGGCATCGTCCGTGGAGGCCCCGGTCCCGCAACGCAGCTCCCGGCAGCGCTCCTCAACCTGGGCCGCGGTCGCCTTCAGCGCAAACGTGAGCAACTCGTCTTCATTCTCCGGTTTCGCCACCCGGGTCAGCGCCCGCACCTTGGAATAGGAGAGCCGGCCCTTGGCAAAGGCCATCGAGATTTCAGGCAGGGTCTTCATCGCGTGTGCCACCCGGACCCGCTCCCGCGCGGCGCCCTTCGAGATGTCGCAGCGGTAATGCAGCCACTCGGCGCAGTTCTCGAAATTCCATTGCAGCCAGCCGGCGCGCTCGTCGAAGCGGCGGACCAGCACGAGGAAATCGTGCTCGATGACATTCTTCTGCAGGGCCAAATTGACGATGGCGCGGTCGAGCTCGTCGATGGAGGCGTGGCGATTGGTGAAGGCACGGGCTCTGGAATGGGTGTTCATCGTGGCTCTCCCCTGTTGAAATTGCGAACCTGTAAGTATATACAGATAAGCTGTAAATGTCCATCAGGTTCAGTAGTTTACGCCGTAAAAACGGAGCTTGATCCCGGGCCTGCTCTCCATCCGCAGGCGACCAATCGGTCGTAGCTGCTACCCTTGTAACGGCGCCCGCCACCCCCGGAGTATCCCTATGACCCGCAATCTCGACTGGAAATGGATCGGCTTCGGCGTGCTGATCATGCTCGCCCTCACCATCGTCGCCAGCATCATTCTCCGACTGTTTCTTGCGCCGCAACTCGAAGGCGTCACCGATCCGGCCCAGATCGAGCTGAGCGGCGGCCAGATAGCGCTGGTCGCCATCGTCAGGTTTCTCGCGTTCGCGATCGGCGGGTTCATTGTCGGCCTGAAGTCGACCGGGCGGACGATTCTCGAGCCGGGGATTTCCGCGGCGGTGGCCGTCCTGATTGCGCTCCTCATCTCCGGCAATTTCTCCATCGGCAGCCTGATCGCCGGCGGCCTGGTGCCGTTTCTCGCGGGCGTGCTCGGCGGGTGGATCGGGGAGCGTCGGCAGGAAGCGGCCGCGGGTCCGGGACCCGTCTCCGGCGATTGATCGCCCGCGATGCGGGCTCCTGCAGCGCCCGATTTTGCGATACGGGAGTCAGCCGGCGCCCTTGGTGCGGGTCTTGCCGGCCTTCGCGTGCTTCTCGATATACGCAACGATCATGCCGGCGATGTCCTTGCCGGTGGCCTCCTCGATGCCTTCGAGACCCGGTGAGGAGTTGACTTCCAGCACCACCGGCCCGTGATTCGAGCGGAGGATGTCCACGCCCGCCACGTTCAGCCCCATGATCTTTGCCGAGCGCACGGCGGTCGAGCGCTCCTCCGGCGTGATCTTGACCAGCTTCGCCGTCCCGCCCCGGTGCAGGTTGGAGCGGAACTCCCCCTCCTGCGCCTGCCGCATCATGGACGCGACCACCTTCTCGCCGATCACGAAGCAGCGGATGTCCGCGCCGCCCGCTTCCTTGATGAACTCCTGCACCAGGAAGTTGGCGTTCAGCCCTCGAAAAGCTTCCACGACGCTCTCCGCCGCCTTGCGCGTCTCGGCCAGCACCACGCCCTTGCCCTGGGTGCCCTCGAGCAGCTTCAGGATCACCGGCGCGCCGCCGACGAGGTTCAGCAGGTCCGCCGTATCGTCGGGCGAATTCGCGAACCCCGTCACCGGCAGGCCGATGCCGCGCCGCGCCAGCAGTTGCAGCGAGCGCAGCTTGTCGCGCGAGCGGGAGATCGCCACCGATTCGTTCAGCGAAAACGTGCCCAGCATTTCGAACTGGCGGACCACGGCCGCGCCGTAGAACGTCACCGAGGCGCCGATGCGCGGAATGATCGCGTCCATCTGCGGCAGCATCTCGCCGTCGTAGTGGATGCTCGGCTTGAAGCTCGCGATGTTCATGTAGCAGCGCAGGTGGTTGATCACGCGCACGTCGTGCCCGCGCTCGCCCGCCGCTTCGACCAGGCGCCGCGTCGAATAGAGCCGCCGGTTGCGCGAGAGAATGCCGATCTTCATGTGGTTGTTCCTGTTTTCGGATGGCGCGGCCGCCGCGTCAGGTACGAACGCGACGGGTCGATCAGCATACGCCCGCGCAGGGCGGTGCGCCCCAGCAGCATGCGGAAGCGCATGTCGTCGCGCGCCGTCAGCGTAATCTCGATCGGCCAGCGGCGTCCGGCCAGCAGGACCGGCGTCTCGATCACGTAGCGCATCTCCCGGTGGCCGCCGGAATCGGAAACCACCCGCCGGTCTTTCACGCGCGCCTCGCAGATGCACTCGACGTCGGTCCGCCGCTGCTTCGGATGGATCTTGAAGCGTACCCACTGCTCGCCGTCGCGGTCGATCGTCTCGACGTGAAAGGCGTGCAGCGCGGACGTGCGCGCGCCGGTGTCGATCTTCGCCTTGATGCGGTTGATGCCGAGCTCGGGCAGGCTTGCCCACTCGCGCCAGCCGACGGTGATCATTGCGGTTCCGGTTTCCGACATACGTAAACGTTGAAACGAAGGGCCGGTTTAGCCCCAGGTCGTCTCGACGCCGTTCGACTGCTGGAACTCCTCCACCGTCGCCCGGGCTTCGCGCGTATCGTCGAAGCGCGCCAGGTGAAAGAGCGCGTCGCCCTCGTGCGCCAGCGGCGAGGTGCTGCGGCCGATGACGATGCCGCCCGACGAAGCGGCGACGTCGACCTCCACCTCCCCGAAAGGATCGCTGATTTTCGCCAGCACCTCGCCGGAGCGTACGTGCTGGCCCAGCCGGCAGCGCGATTGTATGAGGCCGCTCATGGGGGCCCGCACCCAGGTGGTCGCGTTGGTGTAGATCGGCGTCGGAGCCTTGCGCGGGCCGGAGTCGGGCGGCAGCATCCCGAGCTCCCGCATCACCCGCACGATACCGCGGACGCCGACCCGGATCGACAGCTCGTCGAACTGCAGCGCTTCGCCGCTTTCGTACAGCAGGGTCGGCACACCGCACTCGCCGGCGTGCTGCCTGATCGAACCTTCGCGCACATTGGCGTCGATTACAACCGGTGCGCCGAACGCGTCCGCCATGCGCCGGGTGTCCGGCACCGACAGGTCCGCCCGCACCTGCGGCAGGTTGGTGCGATGCACGGAACCGGTGTGGAGATCGATGCCGTAATCCGCTTTGGCCACGATCTCCGTCGCCACGAGGTGGGCGACCCGGCCGGCCAGTGAGCCGCCGCCGCGGCCGGGAAAGGAGCGGTTCAGGTCGCGCCGGTCCGGCAGGTAACGCGACTGCTCGATGAAGCCGAACACGTTGACGATCGGCACCGCGAGCAGGCGGCCCCGCAGCCCTTTCAGGAGCGAGCGCTTGAGGAAGCGCTTGATGATCTCGACGCCGTTCAGCTCGTCGCCGTGAATGGCCGCGGTGAGGAACAGCGTCGGCCCGTCGCGCCGGCCGTTCACCACGTGCACCGGCATGTTCAGGTGGGTGTGGGTGTACAGGTTGGCGACGGCCAGCTCGACCGTCTTGCGGCTTCCCGGCGGAACCTCCTGCTTGCCGACGGAAATTGCCCGTCCCTTCATTACTGTTCGATGCCTGTGCGGCTGCCGCAGGTCGGTAGCATATACGCCGGCTCACGCACACTGCCAGCGCGGGCACGGAAAAAGACCGGAATGCTATGATGGGCCATCAGAAGACGGGTCGGAACGGCGGGCAGGCGGATGCCGGGGCTATATTTCGAACAATTCACGGTCGGGCAGGTCTTTCAGCACCCGATCCGCCGCACGATCACCGAAGCCGACAACGTCTTTTTCACCGCGCTCACGCACAACCCGGCACCGCTGCACCTGGATGCCGAATACGGCAAGCAGACGGAGTTCGGGCGGCGGCTGGTCAATAGCTGCCTGACGCTCGGCTTCATGGTCGGTATCTCGGTCGGGGATACGACGCTCGGGACAACGGTCGCGAACCTGGGTTGGGACGAAGTGCGATTTCCGAAGCCGCTGTTTCACGGCGACACGATCCACATCGAAACCGAGGTGCTGGAGCTGCGGGACAGCCGGTCGCGTCCGGACAACGGCATCGTCGTCTTCAGTCATCGCGCCTACAACCAGCACGATGAGCTGGTGGGCATCTGCAAGCGCTCGGCGCTGATGCTCCGGCAGCCGAAGTGAGGGTAGTCCCCTGCACCTGACGCGCAGTTTCCTGTTCGTGCCGGCCGACAGCGAGAAGAAGCTGGAAAAAGCCGCGGGCAGTGGCGCCGACGCGCTGATCGTCGACCTGGAGGACTCGGTCGTGCCCGCGGAGCGGCCGCGGGCGCGCGGCATCGCAAAAGAGTTCCTGGAGGGGCGCCACGCGCCGGCGCTGTGGGTGCGCATCAATCCGCTGGACACCGAAGATGCGCTCGTTGACCTCTCCGAGCTGATGCCCACCGCGCCGGCGGGTATCGTGCTGCCGAAGCCGGAGGGCGCGGATGACGCGCTACGGCTGGCGGAAATGCTCGGCGAGCTCGAGCAGGAGAACAATCTTCCGGTGGGGCAGACGCGCATCCTGCCGATCGCCACGGAACGCCCGGCGGCGCTGCTGGCGCTCGGCGGTTATGCGCGCGCGACGCCGCGGCTGGCCGGCCTGACCTGGGGCGCCGAAGACCTGAGCACCGCGCTCGGAGCACTGGCGACGCGCGACGAGCAAGGCCGCTGGCTGCCGGCGTTCGAGCTCGCGCGCTCGTTGTGCCTGATCGCCGCGGCCGCGGCCGAAGTACCGGCGATCGACACCGTGTTCACGGATTTCCGGAATATCGCCGGTCTCGAGGATTATTGCGCGCGGGCAAGGCGCGACGGCTTTTGCGGTATGCTGGCCATTCATCCGTCACAGGTGCCGGTCATCAACCGGGCCTTCGTGCCGAGCGCCGGGGAGATCGAGCGGGCGCGGCGGATCGTCGCGCTGTTCGAGGACAATCCGGAGGCCGGGGCGCTCGGCATGGACGGCGAGATGATCGACAGGCCGCACTGGCTGAAGGCCCGGCGAGTGATCGAGCTCGCCGAGCGCGTGAGCCAGGAACAGCAGAAGAAGGGCTGACCATGAGCAAGACTTACGAAGTAAAAGAGGCGTTCGCGCAACGCGCGCTAATCGACGATAAGCAGTACGAGGAGATGTATCGGCGGTCCATCGAGGACAACGAGGGCTTCTGGTCGGAACAGGCCGCGCGGCTCGACTGGACGAAGCCGTTCACGAACGTGAAGGACGTGTCGTTCGCGAAAGACGACCTGCACATCCGCTGGTACCACGACGGCACCCTGAACGCCTGCTACAACTGCGTCGATCGGCACTTGGAAACGAAGGCAAACGACACCGCGATCATCTGGGAAGGCGACGACCCGGCGCAGGACCTGAAGATCACCTACCGCGAGCTGCACGAACGCGTTTGCCGCTTCGCCAACGTGCTGAAAAAGATCGGCGCGAAGAAAGGCGATCGCATCACGATCTACATGCCGATGATTCCCGAAGCGGCGGTGGCGATGCTCGCCTGCGCGCGCATCGGCGCCATCCATTCCGTGGTGTTCGGCGGCTTCTCGCCCGATGCGCTGGCCGGTCGCATCCAGGACTGCGATTCGAACATCGTCGTCACCGCCGATTGGGGTGTCCGCGGCGCCAAGCCGATACCGCTCAAGTCGAACGTCGATCGCGCCGCGGAGAACCCGGGCGTCACCACGCTCGAGAAGGTGCTGGTCGTGCGCCACACCGGCGCCGACCTCGACTGGGTCGAGGGCCGCGACGTGTGGCTGCACGAGCTGGAGGCAGAGGTCGACGCCGACTGCCCCTGCGAGGAAATGAGCGCCGAAGACCCGCTGTTCATCCTCTACACGTCCGGCTCGACCGGCAAGCCGAAGGGAGTGCTGCACACGACGGGCGGTTATCTCGTGTTCGTCGCGATGACCCACCAGTACGTGTTCGATTACCACCCGGGCGACGTGTACTGGTGCACGGCGGACGTCGGCTGGGTGACGGGGCACAGTTACATCGTGTATGGGCCGCTTGCCAATGGCGCGATCACGCTCATGTTCGAAGGCGTGCCGAACTACCCAACGCCGTCGCGGTTCTGGGAGGTTTGCGACAAGCACCAGGTGAACATCTGCTACACCGCGCCGACGGCCATACGCGCGCTGATGCGCTTCGGCGACGAGCCGGTCAAGCGCACGTCGCGCGAGAGCCTCATGCTGCTCGGCACGGTCGGCGAACCGATCAACCCGGAAGCCTGGGAATGGTACTACCGCGTCGTCGGCGAGGAACGCTGCCCGGTGGTTGACACCTGGTGGCAGACTGAAACGGGCGGCATCCTGATCAGCCCGCTGCCGGGCGCCACGGAGCTGAAGCCGGGCTCGGCGACGAAGCCGCTGTTCGGCATCGAGCCCGCGATCGTCGACGACGAGGGTAACGTCCTGGAAGGCGCCGCGAGCGGCAAGCTGGTGCTGACCGGGAGCTGGCCCGGCCAGATGCGCACGGTCTACGGCGATCACGAGCGCTTCGTCGAGACCTACTTTTCAACGTACCCGGGCATGTACCTGACGGGCGACGGCGCGCGCCGCGACGAGGACGGCTATTACTGGATCACCGGCCGGGTCGACGACGTCCTGAACGTCGCCGGCCACCGCATGGGCACGGCCGAGGTCGAAAGCGCGCTGGTCGCGCACGCGCTGGTGGCGGAAGCCGCCGTCGTCGGCTGCCCGCACGAGGTGAAAGGGCAGGGTATCTACGCGTACGTGACGCTGATGGAAGGTGTGCCGCAGAGCGACGAGTTACTGGCGGAACTGCGGGCCTGGGTGCGCAAGGAAATCGGCCCGATCGCCACGCCGGACTTCATCCAGTGGGCGCCCGGCCTGCCGAAGACGCGCTCCGGCAAGATCATGCGGCGCATCCTGCGCAAGGTGGCGGAGAACGATTACGGCAATCTCGGTGATACGTCGACGCTCGCGGATCCGTCCGTGGTGAGCGATCTCGTCGAGAATCGCAAGAACCGCTAGTGTGGTGTCCCGGAAGTAACCGCCAGGTGCCGGGTCGTACTTTCGTACTTGTTGCAGCGCAACAAGTACGAAAGTACGACCCGGCACCTGACTACTACGCCGCTTCGCTGTCGACGCGCTTGGCGTCGGCGAGGCTCTTTTCGTAGGCCCGCACGAACTCCTCGGCGAAGATGTGCGGGAACGGGCCGGAACCCGGCTGCGTCAGCACGGGGTAGAGCTCGCAGTACTGCTGCCAGTACTTCATCCGGGTGAATGCATCGATCAGCGGCTTGCGGCGAAGGTTCGCATCGAAGCCTTCCTGCAGCTCCGCCGGTTCGAAACGGGCGGCGAATTCCTGGAAAGCCGCGCTCATCGCCTCCGCAACGGCGTCCTGGTGGAACCTGAGGTCGCGCGACACTTCACGGACGCTGTCGAGCGGCCCCAGGTATTCGCCTTCCTTGCCGACCAGTAACTGCTTCAGCAGCTCGTCGGTATTCCCGGAAAGCTTGAGCGGGTTGTTGTGGCGCGGCAGCACGGTGGTCTGGTCGAGCTGGAACATGCTCTTCAGGTTCGCGCGGCCGATCAGCAGCTCGATCAAGCCGGCGACGAACTCGCGCAACACCTGCCCGGAGTTGTACATGACCTGGGACATCTCGATCGACGGCGGCAGGTCCTTGCGCGAAATCCCGAGCCCGCCGAGAAAATCCTCGAACAGCTCCGCGGGCGTTTCCGGTTCGCGCGCCGGTTTCGTTGCCCGCTTGCGCGGCTGCGCCTGCCTGGGAACGGCCGGCTGTGCGGCCGGTTTCGGCGAGCTCATCCGACGCGTCGTCTTCGCGCTGCCGAACAGCGTGGACTGGAACGCGGCGTCCCCGGTGAGCTCTTCCTCGTCCAGTAACTGGATGCTGGAGCGCATCGATTCTTCCGGCAGCAGCAGCTCCGGGTGATCCGGCACGACCGACATCGGCGCCGGCGGCGGCATGTCGATCTCCTCGCCTTCGTCGACGCGCACGACCAGCTCGAAATCGCCCATCCGCAGCCGGTCGCCGTTGAACAGCCGGCGCGGGTTGCCGCGGCCCAGCGGCTCGGTCTCGTTGTTGACGTAGACACCGTTGGTGCTGATGTCGGCGAGATACCAGGCGCCGCTCCGGAAGTCGATCGTCGCGTGGCGTCCGGAAATGAAGCGCTCGGGATCGGGCAGGATCCAGTCGTTCTCGAGCGCGCGGCCGATCGTGCCGCCGGTAGCATTGAACTCGCGGACGTAGTCATCGCCCAGCAAATTTTTGTGATCGCTCGTAATCTCAAGCTGCAGCGCCATCGTCTCTCCAAATAATGCGGCAACGCCCGTTTCGGCTCGCCTTTATTTTTTGTAAATATTGCAGCGAATCAAACGGGTGCGATGCCAAACAGGTCACACTCGGCCGATTTAACCGCGCTGCGCGGCAGCGGCATCGATTGATACGAAGATCCCATATGCGGCGGAATGACGCGGACCCGTCGCAGCGCCTTTTTGGGTAGACTGCGCCCTTGGCCTGAGGACCACGGAAATCACCGGATGAGCACCAAGCGGCTGTACAAGATCGTCTTCATGAGCCAGGGACAGGTCTATGAGATCTATGCCCGCCAGGTCGGGCACGGCACGCTGTTCGGCTTCGTCGAGGTGGAGCAGCTCGTGTTCGGCAAGCGCAGCTCGGTGGTCGTGGACCCGTCCGAGGAAAAGATCAAGTCGGAATTCGCCGGCGTCAAAAGGACCTACCTGCCGATGCACTCGATCATCCGGATCGACGAGGTGGACAAGGAAGGCACCAGCAAGATCTCCCGGCTGGAAGGCGGCAACGTGGCGCAATTCCCGGTGCCGGTCTACACGCCGGGTGGCGGAGGCAAGACGCCGGGATAACGATGTCCGGACCCGCGAGCGACGTTCCGCGCCGACCCGGCGACCGCAAAGGCGCGGCGGCCGCGGCCGCGCTCCTCGAGCTGCCGGGCCAACCGGCGCTGTCGGCGTTCCGGCTGGCGAAACGCCTGGCGCGGCTGCAAAGCGCCGATCCCCGGATTTCGGCCCTGGACGCGCGCTACCGCTATTTCGCGGCGCTCCGGGCGCCCCTCGCACCGGAGGATGAACGGCGGCTCGAGGCGCTGCTCCTCTCCGGCGAAGCCGGCGATGCGCCGCCGCCGGGGATGCAAATGTTCCTGGTGCTGCCGCGTCCCGGCACCATTTCACCGTGGTCCAGCAAGGCCACGGACATCGCCCACGCCTGCGGCCTGGAGCGCATCGAACGCATCGAGCGCGGCCTCTGCTACGCCTTCCGGGCCCCCTCGATGCTGTCTCCGCAGGAGATCGAAGCGGCGGGGGCGCGCCTCGTCGACCCGATGACCGAAGCGCTGATGACGTCCGGCGCGCAGGCCGCGAGCCTCTTCGAAACGCACGAGCCGCTGCCGCTGCAGACCGTCCCTTTGCGAACGGAGGGCAAGGCGGCACTGGTGAGGGCGAACGCGGCGCTCGGTCTCGCGCTGTCGGAAGACGAGATCGATTATCTCGTCGAGAATTACGCGCGGCTCGATCGCGACCCTACCGACGTCGAGCTCATGATGTTCGCGCAGGCCAACTCCGAGCACTGCCGGCACAAGATCTTCCGCGGCAACTGGATCATCGACGGCGTGCCGCGGCCAACGACGCTATTCGGCATGATCCGCAGCACGACCGACGCCAATCCTTCCGGCATTCTTTCGGCCTACTCGGATAACGCCTCGGTGATCGAGGGTTGGGACGGCGCCCGGCTGCTGACGTCGGCAGGGAACCGGCAGTACCGCTACGCGCACGAGCCGATCCACATTCTCATGAAAGTGGAAACGCACAATCACCCGACGGCGATCTCGCCGTTCCCCGGCGCGGCCACCGGCTCGGGCGGCGAGATCCGCGACGAAGGCGCGACCGGTCTCGGCGCCCGGCCCAAAGCGGGTCTCACGGGCTTCACCGTGTCCAACCTCAATATTCCCGGTTTCGCGCAAAGCTGGGAGGCGCCGGTGGCAAAGCCTGCGCGCATGGCGACGCCGCTCGAGATCATGCTGGAAGGCCCGATCGGCGCGGCGGCATTCAACAACGAGTTCGGCCGGCCTAACCTTTGCGGCTACTTCCGCACGTTCGAATCACGAGTGCCCGGATTGCCGGCAGGCGAAATCCGCGGCTACCACAAGCCGATCATGATCGCCGGCGGCGTCGGCAACGTGCGCGCGGAGCATGCGCGGAAGATCGACGTGCCTGCGGGAGCCAAGATCGCGGTGATCGGCGGCCCGGCAATGCTCATCGGTCTCGGCGGCGGCGCGGCTTCGAGCCTCGCGAGCGGCGCCAGCACGGAAGAACTGGACTTCGCCTCGGTGCAGCGCGGCAATCCGGAAATGCAGCGGCGCGCCCAGGAAGTCATCGACCGCTGCACGGCGCTGGGCCCGGCCAACCCGATCCTGCTCATCCACGACGTCGGTGCCGGTGGTTTGTCGAACGCGGTGCCGGAAGCGGTCGACCACAGCGCGCTGGGCGCGCGCGTCGAGCTGCGCGAGGTGCCGTCTGCCGAGCCGGGCATGTCGCCGCTCGCGCTCTGGTGCAACGAGGCGCAGGAACGGTACGTGCTGATCGTCGCGGAAGACCGGGTCGCGGAGTTCACCGCCTTGTGCGAGCGCGAGCGTTGCCCGCTCGCGATCCTCGGCACGCTGACGGACGACCGGCGGCTCGTCGTCAGCGACCGGCGGTTCGACAACCTGCCCGTCGACATGCCGATGCAGATGCTGCTCGGCAAGGCGCCGCAAATGATCCGCGACGTCGCGCGCGCGGAGCCGCCGGAGCTCGAGCTCGATCTCTCACGTATAGAGCTCGAGGAGGCCGTCCACCGCGTGCTGCGCTTCCCGGCCGTGGCGGACAAGTCCTTCCTGATCCACATCGGCGACCGCACGGTAGGGGGGCTGTCGGTGCGCGACCAGATGGTGGGGCCCTGGCAGGTGCCGGTCAGCGACGTCGCGATCACCGCGAGCGGCTTCGAGAGCGTGACCGGCGAGGCGATGGCGATGGGCGAGCGGACGCCGCTCGCGGTGCTCGACGCTTGCGCCTCCGGCCGCATGGCGGTCGGCGAGGCGATCGCCAACATCGCGGCTGCCGCCATCGACGACCTGCGGCAAGTGCGCCTGTCCGCCAACTGGATGGCGGCGGCCGGCCACGCCGGCGAGGATGCGCGGCTGTTCGACACGGTCGAAGCCGTCGCGGCGCTGTGCCGCGAGCTCGGCATCGCGATTCCCGTGGGCAAGGATTCGCTGTCGATGCAGGCGAGCTGGTCCGACGAGGCAGGCAGCCACCGCGTCGTTTCACCGGTATCGCTGATCGTCTCCGCTTTCGCGCCCGTCTCCGACGTCAGGCGGCACCTGACACCGGAGCTGCAGCGGGTGGACGAGCCGAGCCGCCTGTTGCTCGTCGATCTCGCGGACGGTGCGAATCGTCTCGGGGGTTCCTGCCTGGCGCAGGCGTTCGCGCGCCATGGCGGCGCGGTGCCGGACCTGCAAACGCCGGCACGCCTGTGGGAATTCTTTGATGCGATACAGGAGTTGCGGGAGCAGCAGTCGATCCTCGCCTACCACGATCGCTCCGATGGCGGGCTGCTGGCGGCGGTCGCGGAGATGATGTTCGCGGGAAGGCTGGGAGTCTCACTTGATGTTTCCGGTTCGGAATCCGAGGTGCTCGCGCAGCTTTTCAACGAGGAGCTCGGAGCCGTGCTGCAGGTTGCGGACAGCCGATGCGACGATGTGCAGGCGACTCTGGAGCGGCACGGATTGAGCGGCGCCGACATAGGCCGCGTCGAACGGGACGACGAGCTCACCGTGTTGAACGACGGCGCCGTTCTCGCGCGCTTCGACCGCGTCGCGCTCCAGCGCACCTGGTCGGAGACGAGTTATCGGCTGCAGGCGCTGCGCGACAATCCCGCGACGGCGCAGCAGGAATTCGACCGCATCCTCGATCGCGAGGATCCGGGGCTCAACGCGCGGCTCACGTTCGATCCGGACGAGAACGCCGCCGCGCCGTTCGTCGGCGGCGCGCGCCCGCGGGTCGCGATCCTGCGCGAGCAGGGCGTGAACAGCCAGATGGAAATGGCGGCCGCCTTCCTGCGCGCCGGGTTCGAGCCGGTCGACGTGCACATGAGCGACATCCTGGAGGGCCGCGACCGGCTTACCGACTACCAGTGCCTGGTCGCCTGCGGCGGCTTCTCCTTCGGCGACGTGCTGGGCGCGGGCGGCGGCTGGGCGAAGTCCATCCTCTACCACACCCGCACCCGCGACCAGTTCGAGGCATTTTTCAGGCGCGACGGCACGCTCACGCTCGGGAGCTGCAACGGCTGCCAGATGCTGGCGCGGCTCACGGAAATCATTCCCGGCACCGGGCACTGGCCGTCGCTCGCGCGGAACGAGTCGGAGCAGTTCGAGGCGCGGCTGAGCCTGGTCGAGGTCGGCCGCAGTCCGTCATTGTGGCTCGCCGGCATGGAAGGCTCGCGCCTGCCGATCGTCACGTCACACGGCGAAGGCCGCGCGGTGTTCGCGAGCGATGCGGAACGGGAATCCGCCGCCCCGCTTGTCGCCCTGCGCTACGTCGACAACTACGGCCGCGCGACGGAAGCCTATCCGGCCAACCCGAACGGCTCGCCGGAAGGCATCTGCGGTTTGTCGAGCGCCGATGGGCGCGTTACCGTGACGATGCCGCATCCCGAGCGCACCGTGCGCACGACGCAGCATTCATGGCACCCCCCGGAGTGGGGAGATGACGGGCCGTGGCTGCGCCTGTTCCGTAACGCCCGCATCGCCATCGGATAAGTCGGCCATTGCGCCGCTGTCGATCAGGGCATGTCCCGCGCCGTGCCATTGCCGTTGCCGTGCCGGTTGACGAGTGCATACCACATGGCAAGTGCCCACAGAGCTCCCGCGATCAGAGCGATGCCCAGATCGAGATAGAGGTTCATGCTCGCGACCGGCTGGCCAAAGTGCAGACGCAGGAAAAGCCGTACGATGAAAAAGGCCTGCCCAAACCCGAGTATGCCCAGGCACCACACAAAGTTTATGAGTCCAAGCCTTCTCCACAGACTCGCTGATTTGAATTGCATCACTTGCGGCCTCTTGGAAATCCATGCCCGCAAGGGTTCTCCTTGCGGGCACTTTGGGTTTACTCGCCTTTTGTCGCGAAAGCGCAGGCAATTGCCGCGCCTGCACCACCGATCGCGGCTCCGAATATGGCACCTGCGGCGGCGCCGAGGAGCCCTCCGGTGGCTCCGGCGAAAGCTCCGGAGATCGCGCCGCTGGACATGCTCGCCAAGAGGGTATCGGTCGAGCACGCGCCGGGCACGTCCCCGCCACCTGAGACCTGCATCAATTCACTTGCGTTGAGTTCGCGCATTTTCTCGCTCCTTGAGTAGTGACGTTTGATGAATCGCCACCGGGCATCCTTCCGGCGACGATGCAAGAATACGGCGCGAGAACATCAGCATTAAATACGCATTTCACGCGCCGTTACGCAATTTTCGCTGTTGACGAACGTGAGCTACGCGCGTACCGGCGTTGCATAACGCCCGCGTCCCCCTGGGGGGTAAGAAAGGTGGTAATTCCCGCCAGCGCAAACGCCAACGGTATCCTGGTCCGCACACACCAGCGGCGCACGAAGCACTGATAGAACATTCTGGTTTGATCAGCACTGCGCTACGTCGACAACTACGGAAACGGCCGTGCCCCCCTTGGATAACCGCGCCTACGCGATGCCGAGAAACACTGCCAGCGAACGGTCGACGCTCACTATTGTTTCGTGTTCAAGGGAACCGAATGTTTTTCCAATTTGTTCACGTCGAACGGTTACTAATTTGTCGACCATGATCCGGGATTTCATCCGTAAGCCGTTTTCCGTAGTTGGCTCGACATTTATACGGAGAAGGTGGGCGTCATTCAGTTCGCGCGTAATGAGGCACAACGTAACACTAGCCAGCTCTCCGAACAGGTCGGATTGCACGATCACGGCCGCCCGAGGTTTTCCTGTATAGGTACCTTTGGCCGCGACCGTGACGAGGTCGCCGCGTTCATTCATCGCCCCAATCGGCAACGTGCTCGATGAACTCCTGGATGTCTTGCTCTTCACGGGATGCATTGAGCAGGCGTGACTGACGCCGGCATTCCGCTGCAAAGCCGGGGGCTTCCGTATCCGGGACCCGGATTTGCACGGGCCGAAGTCCCTGCCCCCGTAGTCGAGCACGGTAGCGTCGCTGCTTCTCGCTTGGCGATAAACGGGATGGTTCAGTCAAGTGCAGGACTCCTCGGAAGACTCGGTAACATGTTACCAGTCAGATCAACACGACATTACCACGTAAGGTATCTCGTGACAGCAAACGCAGTGCCGGCGATCGCAAACACGGACATGCACAAGACACCCTTCCACCCCGGCACGCCGTAACACCTCCGGACGCCGGAGGTCAGGAAGTAGCCAATCAAGAGCAGGCTCAGGAACGCCCTGACGCCGTACTTGACATACGAGCTGATTGTGTCGCCGTCGGTCAGGGCGAGCGGTATGCCGAAGTCGATCGCGACGAGTCCGCCCTGGATCGCCGCCAGGAAGGAATTCGAAAGAACCAGGAGAGCCAGGTACCAGCCGGCGGGAGCGCCCGACAACAGGAGCAAACCCGCCAGCAGGACGCGGCAGCGAGCACCGCTACCGCATGAGGCCAGTACTCACCAAGCGCGAAATCGACAGCGGCAACCTGCATCTCGCTCCAGGAGGACAGCGTCACCGCGGCGAGGCCGATCCCGGACGCGGCCAGGAGGAAGGCGACAAGCGTCAGGAGCGGCGGGCGCGCCGGCCGGCGATCGACCGGGCGCCTCGCAGGCGTCCAGTCGATGGCGCGGCCCGGCGCCGAGATGGTCGGTTCGATTCGCATCATCGCGGGTCGGGAACGACGACTCGTGCCTCAGGAATCAGGCAAAAAGCGCAGCCAGGAACAGCAGCCCCAGCGGAATCGCCCAGTACTCCATATTGACGAAAAACAAGGAATGGTTCGCCTTCAGCACGAGTCTTTCGCCGGTCTCCTCGTCGATGACCGTGCGGCCACCGCCGTTCAGCTTGCTGCCGAGAAACCACAGGCTTATTGCCCCGAGCAGTATGCTGACGGCGCTGATGTAGCGGTAGTACTCGGAGTACGTGCTTTCCGAGAGCACGGGCTTGAACAGCTCCGGCAACACCGCCCAGATCGCCACCGGAATTATCAGCACCAGAATTCCCCACCCACGCCATATGATCATGTTCGTCACCTCGCAGATGTTCAGGTCAGGGCCTGTTCATTCCGCGAGTGTTTTGCAGGGACGATTGTGCTTCGACGAACCACGTCACAGATACTCATGGTTTTCCCGGCACATCAGTAAAACTGCGTACCAGTTCTGACCTGTCGTACAGGGCTTGGCGGCCTTACGCCCGTCGTTACCAACCAGTTGCGCTGGCAAGAATTTCCCCGGCCGGCACGACGGAAATACGGTCATTCACAGGAAACCGGCGCATGCCGTTATAAGCGACAATGCCGCGATCGATGACGCCGTCGTCGATACCGGATTGCAGGTGTTTCCAGTCCCCGGATCCAATCGCGCCGCCTGCCTTGAATTCGAAACCGATGCGGTTCTGCCCGCGATCGATAAGCAGATCGATCTCAGCCCCGACCTGCGTGCGGAAGAAGTAAAAACCACTGCCGGGACGATGCAGGTGCTCCAGCGCGATGATCTGCTGAATCATGAATCCCTCAAAACTGTTGCCCCGGGCCGGCGAGCTCAAAAGATCTTCGGGCGTGCTGATTCCCAGCAAGTAATGCAGCATGCCGCTGTCACGGATGTAGAGCTTTGGTGACTTGACGAGCCGCTTTGCAAGATTTGCGTGCCACGGTTGGAGCCGGCGTACGAGAAAGTAGCCTTCGAGCAGATCGATCAGGTTCTGAATGGTGTGGTAGGAGTAGCCAAGCGAGCGTCCGAGGCTGGAGTAGTTCAGCAGCCCCGCGTGCGTGTGCGCGAGCATGGTCATGAACCGTCGCAGGTCCGCGGCGGACAACGCAAGCTGATGCCGCGCGATGTCTCGCTCGATGAAGGTGCGCGCGTAGCTTTCCTGCCAGTCGCGCCAGCGGTCGGAGCCGCGGGCCAGGAAGGCATCCGGAAATCCGCCTCGCAGCCATAAGGTGTCGAGCCGGACACCGCGCTTCCCGGCCACCTCGGAAAACAGGAAAGGTGTCAGTTCAATAATGCCGACACGGCCTGCCAGGCTTTCGGAAATGCTCCGCACCAGTTCGGGATTGACCGAGCCAAGGAGAAAGAACCGGCCGCAGGCGCGGCGAGACTCGTCGATCAGCGCGCGCAGCACAGGAAAAAGGGCGGGCAGCGTGTGCACTTCGTCGAGGATAAAGGGTCCTTTGAGCTGGCGCAGGACGTACTCCGCGTCGCCTGCAAACACCTGCAGATCCGAGGGCTTCTCCAGATCGAAGTAGCGCGCATCGAGGAAATGCCTGACGAGGGTGGTCTTGCCGCACTGGCGCGGGCCCAGCAGGATCACGGCCGGGAACTGCGCGGCGAGACTTTTCAGGCGAGTTTCAGCATTTCGCGCAAGCATGACCTTGCAATATAGAAGTGTGACTTCTAATTTGCAAGGTCAATCGCGGAAAGGATGAGCCTTTCGCCTCCCGCCTACGCGCTCAACCCGCCGTTCGCTTCCTGTACGAAAAAGCGCCGCACCTTGATGGCCCGGGTCAGCTTCCCGCGCCGCACGAAGCACTGGTAGAACAGGTCCTTCATGACCTCCAGCAGGACGCCGGCCTGGGCGCGGTTCAGGAGCGGCAGGTCTTCTTCCTGCTCCGACTCGAACAGGACCTGCTTGATGGGAGCGAAGCTGTCGTCGTCGATCTCGGCGATGTCCTGCGCGGCCATGACTTCGTCGAAGGCCCGCAGCTTGCCGCCGTCGCCCATTGCCGCAAAGGCGCTTTCGGCGGCCCGGCGGCACATCGAGGCGAAGGCATTGAAGCTGTTGCTCGAATAGCAGGCCAGCGCTTCGCGGAACAGCATCTCCGTGTGGCCGGGGAGGTAGGAGAACGGGAATTTTTCCTTGGGCCGCTCGAGTTCCAGGAAATTGCGGTACAGCTCGATGTCGTCCCGGCCGAACTCCTTCACCGCAAACCGCAGGAAGACCGGCGCGTGGCAGGCGTCGCACTGGTAGACGAGCCCCACGTGCTTCGGGCGGTGGCGCAGCACGGTATCGACGTCGGGCACGGACTCGGGCGTCATGTGTGAATAGACGCCGCAGTAGGGGCATTCGATGCCGAAGTGCTCACCCGTCTTGTCGTGCACGGCGTGATCGCGCGTGATGGTGATGCTCATGTTCTTGTTCTCGGCGCCGCGTCATTGTTTGTGTGATTCGCACGGCGCCGGGCCAGTATAACCGCGGGGTCACTCCGCGCCCGGTGGGTTGGACATAATCTGCAGCGTTGGAGCCCGCCATTGCGGGCGACCGGTACGGAGTCGATCACTTTCCC
>DASSBS010000140.1:0-10050 GCA_035698445.1 Woeseiaceae bacterium | reverse complement strand
GGCCGTGTAGTTCAGGCCCACGCCGTGCACGACGCCGGCGCGCTGCGCCGCGGCGGCGAGCTTTGCGGCCTCCGCGACGGTGAGCGCCAGCGGTTTTTCGCAATACACGTGTTTGCCGGCCTCGAGCGCCGCCAGCGCCATCTCGAAGTGCAGGTGGTTCGGCGTGCAGATGTCGATCACGTCGATGCCGGGGTCGTCGAGCAGCGAGCGCCAGTTGCCGGTCCCGCGCTCGAAGCGGAGCTGGGCGGCGGCCCGGCCGGCCCGCTCGTCGTCGCTGTCACTCACGCAAACGGCACGCGGCCGGCCGATGTCGTCGAACACGGCCGCGACCTCGTGCAACGCGATCGCGTGTGCGCGGCCCATGAAGCCGGTGCCGATGAGCCCGAAACCGGAGCCGCTCATGCGCTTGCCTCCCGGGCGGCCGCGCCTGTGCCGGCGAGCGTGACGGCGGCGCCGCAGTCGCGGGATCGTTCGGCGGCTTCGGCGAGCTCGAGCGCGCGCACCCCGTCGCGGCCGCTCGCCAGCTCGGCCGCTCCGCCGGCTGCGGCCCGGATGAATTCGTCCATTTCCAGCCGGTAGGCATCGCGATAGCGCTCGAGGAAAAAGGGCAGGGCCGGCTCGCTTAAAAATCCTTCGGCCGTGGCGCGCTCCACCTGCGTCGCCGTCTGGTTGCCCGCGCGCAGCAGCCCTGCGGATCCGAAGGCTTCGATACGCTGGTCGTAGCCGTACGCGCAGCGCCGGCTGTTGGTGATCTGGCACAGCGCGCCGCTCGCCGTGCGCAGCACGACGACCAGCGTGTCGATGTCGCCCGCATCAAAGATCGAGTCGTCGACCAGGCAGCCGCCGGTTGCGAACACGCTCACCGGCTCCTCGTCGAGCAGCCAGCACGCCATGTCGAGATCGTGGATCGTCATGTCGCGCAGCAGGCCGCCCGAGCGGCGGACGTATTCGATCGGCGGCGGGGCCGGGTCGCGGCTCGTGATGCCCAGCACTTCGAGGCGGCCGATGGCGCCGCTCGCGAGCTCGTTCTTCAAGCGCCGGAACGACGGGTCGTAACGGCGGTTGAAGCCGACGTGCAGGACGATCCCGGCTGCTTCCGCGGCCTGCGCGGCGCGGCGCGCCCGGTCGGTGTCGAGGTCCAGCGGTTTTTCGCAGAAAATCGCGAGCCCCGCGGCGGCGGCGGCTTCGATCAGCGGCAGGTGCGTGTCGGTCGAGCTCGCGATCACGACCGCGCGGAGCGCGGCGTCGCCAAGCGCCGTGTCGGCGTCCACCGCGCGGGCGCCGGTGGCCTGCGCGAGCGCGTCCGCGGCGCGCTTGTCGACGTCCACGACGTACTTCAGGCGCGCGCCCGGATGCGCATGGAGGTTCTGCGCATGAATGCGCCCGATTCGTCCCGCGCCGAAGAGGCAGGCCTCGACAGTCATTTGCGTTTCGCCTTGTTCTTTTCGAGCCGCTGCGCATAGCTGATCACCAGCGTCTGCGCGAGGCAGAGCGAGCCCGTCAGCGAGCGGAACTGGCGCACTTCCGGGTCCTTGATGTCGAACGAGATGTCGGCGTCACGCGCGATCGGGCTCACCTGGCTGTCGCTGATCGCAATGACCGTGGCGCCGGCCGATTTCGCCCTGGCAACGACCGTTTCCGTTTCGCCGGCATAGGGCCTGAAGCTGATCGCGAACACGAGATCGCGGGTCCCGATCATCGAGCTCTGCTCGACCAGCATCCCCGCCAGGCCGTCGACCAGGTGCACCGGCTTTTCGACGTGCCTGAGCGCATAGGCCATGTAGGCGGCCACGGGAAACGACCGTCGCAGCCCCACCAGGTACACGGCGTCGGAACGTTCCAGCAGGTCCACCGAGCGTTCGAGCAGGGCGGCGTCGATCGTCTCCTGCATATGCTCCAGCGCGATGATGTTGCTCGACACGAATTCCTGCATCAGCTCGTGCGGCGTCAGGTCATGGCCGTCGCCGGTGCGATCCTTGAACTGCCGGATGCGCTCGGCGTAGCTGGGGCTCGGCGCGGAGTTGATGAGCTCGTCCCGGAACAGGCGCTGCATCTCGCTCGCGCCGTCGTAACCGAAGGCCTTCGCGAAGCGCACGATCGTCGAGGCCTGCACGCCCGAGCGCTCGGCGAGCACCGCGAGCGTCTGCAGGCCCATGTCGTTCGGGTGATCGAGCACGTAGGCCGCGACCTGCTGCAGGCGCGGGCTGAGCGCGTCGTGGCGGGCGACGATCTCGGCGCGGAGCTGTTCGATGTCCTTCAGGTGTTTTACCACGAAAGCAGCCCAGTCGTTTGTTTTAAAAAGGTAAAGACATGCCGCCGAGAAGCCGGAAACGCACAGCCGGGCAGGCATGAAACGTCTGTTTCATATTTGCATGGTACAAAATTTTTGTTCTATACTCCAGATGAACGATTCATCCGCCCGCCTGTTCGGGTGGAGTACCAGGGGGAGATAATTATGCCTGTCACACCGTCGTTTGCCTGCCGTGCCGTCCTGCTCCTGGCCTTGCTCTCGTTCGGCGGCCTGGCGCAGGCGGATGCGCTGGTTCAGGGACAGGTCACGGACGCCGTGACCGAGCGACCCCTGCCCTCGGCCAACGTCCGGCTGGTGGAGCTGGACCGGACCGCGACGACGACCCCCGGCGGCGAGTTTTCGATGTTCGGCGTGCCGCCGGGGCAGTACACCCTGCAAGTCCGCTACATCGGCTACCGGCCGGAAGAGCGCACCATCACCGTGCCGGAATCCGGCGCGATCACCGAGACCGTGGCACTTGCGGCCGTCGGCGAGCAGATCGTGGTCACCGGCTACCGCGCCTCCCAGGCCAGCTCGCTGATGGACAAGCGCATGTCCGACATCATCAAGGAGTCGGTCACGGCGGACGACGCCGGCAAGCTCCCGGACCAGAATGCCGCCGAGGCGCTGCGCCGGGTCACCGGCGTGACGTCGACGGTGGACCAGGGTGAAGGTCGCTACGTCACGGTGCGCGGCGTCGATCCGAGTTACACCAACGTCACGCTGAACGGCAACGTCATCGGCTCGCCGGAAGACACGCGGCGCGTGTCGCTGGACACGATCCCCTCGGAAGTGATGTCGAAAATCGAGGTCGTGAAGTCCGTCACTCCGGACATGGACGGCAACGCGGTCGGCGGCTCCATCAACATCGAAACGCCGAGCGCGTTCAACGACCCGGACGGCTCGTTCTTCTCGACGACCGCGGACGTCGGCTATTACGACATGAACGGCAAGTATCCGACCCGGGTCGCGCTGGCCTGGGGACAGGTTTTCGGGCCCGAGGAGCAATGGGGCGTGGTGCTGTCCGGCAGCTACTCCGACCGCAACTACGCCTCAGAGAACCTGCAGGGGGGCGATCCCTGGGAAGAGGAGGGCGCCTTTTTCATTCCGGATTCGCTGGTCCTCCGGGACTACCGCATCGAACGCGTGCGCAAGGGGATAGTCGCCAACCTCGAGTACCGGCCGAACGCGCGCCTGAAGCTGTATCTCAACAACCTGTACAACGAGTTCGAGGATACCGAGGTCCAGGGGGAGAGCGTCTGGGATTACCGCAACGGCGATCTCCTGAACCAGACCGCGACGTCAGGCCTGTTCACGGAGGGCGAAGGCGAACGGTTGATGTCGGAACGGGTGGAGACGCAGATCATCCAGACCTCGACGCTCGGCGGAGAATACCTGCTCGACAACTGGATTCTCGATGCGTCGTTCACTTACGGGAAGGCGCGGCAGGAAACGCCGACTGATCGCGAATGGTCGTTCGAGCTCGCGGAAGCCATCCCGATGACCTACGACACGTCCGACCTGTTCTTCGACGTCAACGCCGGGCCGGAATTCCACGACCCGTCGATGTACGAGTTCAACGAGTACAACCGCGGCGGCCAGCTCATCGACGGGGAAAACACTGCGATCGAGATCAACCTGCAGCGCCAGATGGATTGGGGCGGCCATTCCGGGTACCTCAAGTTCGGCGCCAAGCGCATGACGCGCGACAAGGACTCCGACCAGGACCTGACCGTGTTCGACGGCTTTGCCGACGACCTGACGCTGACCGGCTTCACCCTGCCGGGCAAGGAGGATTTCTATTCGAGCGTGCGGCCGTACTACGACTTCGGGTTCCGCATCGACTACGACGCTATCGAGAGCTTTTTCACGGACAACAGCGCGGGATTCGAAGCCAGCGCCGCCGATACCGTTGCCGAATCTTTCGGCTCCGACTTCGACGTTTCCGAGGACGTGAGCGCCGCTTACCTGATGGGCGTCGTCGACATCGGCCGCGCGACCTTTACCGGCGGCGTGCGGGTCGAACGCACGGAGGCCGAGTACTCGGCCTTCAATATCCTGTTCGAGGACGGCGACGCGCTCCCGCCGACGCGCGTGACGGGCGGGGATGACTACACGAACTGGCTGCCCGGCCTGCAGATGCGCCTGCAGGTAAAGGACGACCTGATCGTGCGCGCCGCCTGGACCAACACCATCGGGCGCCCGTCCTTCGACGTGGCCGTGCCGTTCCGTATTTTCGAGGTCGAAGAGGACGATCCGGGTGTATTCGAGGGGGAGATCGAAGCAGGCAATGCTGACCTCCAGGCGCTCGAGTCGATGAACCTCGACCTGGCGGTGGAATGGTATCTCGAGTCCGCGGGTCTCGTGTCTGCCGGCGTTTTCTACAAGGACATCGAGCACCCGATCTTTACCCGGTTCATCGAGCTGGAGGACGAGACCTTCGAGGGAAGATTCTTCAACGAGCTGGTGATCGAAACTACGGACAACGCGGAATCCGGCGAGATCCTCGGGCTGGAACTGAATTACCAGCAGCAGTTCCGCGCGCTGCCGGAGCCGTTCAACGGCTTTGGCGTGGCGCTCAACTACACCTGGTCGGACAGTGAAGCGACTGTCTTCGATCGCGAGGAGAAGGTGCCATTTTTCCTGCAGTCCGACGGCATCGGCAATGCCGCGTTCTTCTACGAGCGCAGCGGTTTCGAGGCACGGCTGGCGTTTACCTATTACAGCCGCTACCTGGATGCGCTCGCCGCCGATCCGTCACAGGACGTCTACATCGACGCGCGGGGCCAGCTCGATTTCAAGACCAGCTACGCCTTCACGGATCACGTGTCCGCGTTCTTCGACTGGGAGAACATTACGGACGAGCCGCTGCGCTTTTTCAGCGGCGACAACGAGGTCCTGCTCGCGGAGAACGAGTTCTACGGCTGGAACATGTCGGCGGGCGTGCAGCTCCAGTTCTGAGTGGTGCCGGGTCGTACTTTCGTACTTATTGCGTCTCCGCGTCGCCGTAAGCGCCCAGTCCGCAGGCAATAAGTACGAAAGCGGTACGATGGTGCCGGGTCGTACTTTCGTACTTATTGCGTCTCCGCGTTGCCGTAAGCGCCCCGTCCGCAGGCAATAAGCAAGAACGTACGACCCGGCACCATCGTACGCGTGGCGATCGCCGCGCGTTGTCGTTTACAATCCCCGCCCCCCTCATTACTTCCACGCCAGTCAAGGAGCGCTCAACCGCTATGACCGTCAAACCCGTGCCCAGCGCCGACCGCCGACAGACCATGGCCGCCAAGGCCGATCTCCACGAGCTGTACGAAGAGGCGGTACAGGACGTCGAAATGGAAGTCGATTTCCTGCAGACGACGTTCAAGGAACTGCGCGGCCGCACGCCGCACCTCTTTCGCGAGGACTTCTGCGGCACGGCGAGCGCGTGCTGCCAATGGGTGCGCCAGGGGCGTGAATACCAGGCCATCGGCGTGGACATCGACCCGTCCGTCCTGGAGTGGGGCCGCAAGAACCGGGTAGGCCGCCTGCCCGCGGAGGACCAGGCGCGGGTTCAATTACTGGAGTCCGACGTGCTGACCGTCGAAACGCCGCCGGTCGACCTCATCGCCGCGCTCAACTTCAGCTACTTCATCTTCGACACGCGCGAGAAGCTGCGCGGGTATTTCAGGCGCTCATTCGAGGCATTGAAGGACGACGGCGTGCTGTTCCTCGACATGTACGGCGGACCCGAGGCCCAGGAAGAGACGAAGGAAAAGACCAAGTACAAGAAATTCACCTACATCTGGCACCAGGCGACCTTCCACCCGGTCACCCATTTCGTGCGCTGCCACATCCATTTCAAGTTCCCGGACGGCTCGAGGATCAAGAAAGCGTTCAGCTACGAATGGCGCCTGTGGACGGCCCCGGAAATCCGCGAGCTCCTGCTCGAGGCGGGCTTCGCGAAGGCCACGGTCTACTGGGAAGGCGAGGACGAGGACGGCGAGGGCAACGGCGAATTCACGCCGGACGAGGAGGGCGTCGCCGATCTCGCCTGGATCGCCTACGTCGTCGCGGAGAAATAACGCCTGCAGTGAATCGGGAGCTGTAGCCCGCATCGCGGGCCATCGGCCGCCAGGGCGCCCCTGCCGCGCCTGTGACGTGCACACGGTCGCCGATTCCCACATTGCCCTAGACTTCCTCCTGCCTCTGGCCAGAGACGACGAGGGCAATGGAGAACGTAAAAGACCTTCCACAACGGCGGTCGGGACCCCGTTCGACGGCGGCACCGGACGCGGGTCCCGGCGACACGTGGATGAGCGAGGATCTGCGGCACTCGCTGGTCCAGCGCATCGCGCGCCTCGAGGCGGCGCTCGCGCTCACGGCCGGCACCGTGCACGACGTCAACAACGTCCTGACGGTCCTCTCCGGCAATCTCTTCCTGCTGACCGAGAGCGTGCGCGACCAGCCGGAGCTCTACGAGCAGGCCCGGCGCGCGCGTAATGCCGCCGAACGCGGCAGCACGCTGTTGCGCGAGCTGCTCACCTACGGCCGCGATGCGGATGACGAGACGCGCGCGATCAATCCCGCCGATCACGTGGCGGCGCTGCAGCCGTTGCTTGCGCGCGCGATCGGCGGCGATCACGAGCTCACCCTCGACGTCGATCACGCCGCGGGTTCCGTCGACGCGAGCGCCGCGCAGCTCGAGAGCGTGCTGATCAACCTGGCGATCAACGCGTGCGATGCGTTGAGCCGTCGCGGCAAGGTGCGCATCAGCGTGCAGGCCGCCGAAGTGGACGGCCGGCAACCGGCCCCCGGGAGCCTCGCGCGCGGCAGTTATGTCCGCATCGAAGTCGCCGATAACGGCTGCGGCATTCCGCAAGAGCACCTCGCGCGTGTGACGGAGCCGCTCTTCAGCACCAAGCCCCCGGATCGCGGCAGCGGGCTCGGGCTCAGCATGGTGAAACGGTTCGCCGAAAAATCGGACGGCGCCCTGGCCATCCACAGCGCCGAAGGCCGCGGCACCCGGGTGCAGGTCTGGCTGCCGCGCTCGGGGAGGCTCGCCGAAACCACCGCCAACATGACCCTGCCGCTGTCGACCCTGCCCGGCGGCGACGAAAGCATCGTGCTGGTGTCGCGCGATGCCGACGTGCGTGCATCACTGCAGCAGATTCTCGAAGCGCTCGGCTACACGGTGCGCGTCGCCGGGAATCCCGAGCAGGTGGAGGCGCTGCTGGCGCAGCCGCCCGCGCCCGCGCTCCTGATCGCCGAGCGCTCGGCGGATGCGGCGAACGTCGAACGCCGCTGGCTGCAGGCGCTGCGCGAGGTGAACGGCCGGCTGCGCCACGTGGCGCTACTGCAACCCGGCGCCAACCCTGCGGAGGCGGCGGCGGACGCCGACAGCTATCTCTACCGACCCGTCAACGTGCTGGCGCTCGCCAAAAAAGTGCGCAGCGTCCTGGAGGTCTGAAATGACGAAATCACACAGCGCGGCCGGGCGGCTGCTGGTGCTGGACGACGACGTCGAGCTCGGCGAGCTGATCGGGGAGCTCGGGCGGCGCGCCGGCTTCGATATCGCCGTCACGCACGATGCGGCCGCGTTCAACGAGGAGCTCGGCCGGGCCGCGCCGGACCTGATCGTGCTCGACCTGCAGATGCCGGACACCGACGGCGTCGAAATCCTGCGGGACCTGGCTGCCGGCGGCACGGGCGCCGGCATCCTGCTGGTATCCGGCATGGACAACCGCACCATCGCGGGCGCCGAGCACTTCGGGCGCAACGCCGGCCTGAAGCTGGTCGGCACCGTGCAGAAGCCGTTCACCCCCGAGGCGATGCTCTCCAAGCTGTCCTCGGCGCACGAGGCGACGCGGCGGCTCACCCGCGAGGATCTGGCGCGCGCAATCGAGCAGGGCGAGCTCGCGTTGCGGTATCAGCCGGTCGTGCGGCGGTTGCGCTCCGGCACGTGGCACGCGGAGTCCGTCGAGGCGCTCCTGCGGTGGCAGCACCCGTCACTCGGGCTGCTGGTGCCCTCGCAATTCCTGAGTCTCATCGACTCCGACCGCGGCGAGCTGATGAAGCAGCTCACGGATTTCGTGTTCGAACACGGCATCCAGCAGCTCCGCGTGTGGCAGGCCGAGGGCTTTCACATCGGGCTGCGCGTCAACGTGGCGGCCGGGCTGATCGCCGACGCCGGCTTCCCGGATCGTCTCGAGTCGCTGTTGCACGAGCACGAGACGGATCCCGAGCTCCTGACGCTGGAGATCCGCGAGGCGGCGGATCTCGGAGTTTCGAGCAAGGGAGCGGACATTCTCACGCGGCTGCGCCTCAAATCGATCAAGCTGGCGCTGGACGATTTCGGCGGACCCGGCTCGACCCTGAACGGCTGGTACACGCTCCCGTTCGGCGAGCTCAAGATCGATCGCGCCCTGACCGCGGATCTCACCAACGCCGCCGGCGCGTCCATTCTCATGGGCGGATTGGTCGACGTCGCGCACCGGTTGGAAATGGCCTGCTGCGCGGTCGGCGTCGAGACGCTCGAGCAGCTCAACCTGCTCGACGAGCTCGAATGCGACCTCGCGCAGGGCTTCTACATCGGCGCGCCGCTGCCGGCCGCGAAGCTGCCGCAGGCACTCGACGAGTGGACCGCGGAGCTCGCGGGGCAAAAGGCGGAGACCGCCGCCCGCTGACCGGTCCCGGCGATTCGCGTATAGTCCGGCAAAAGGAAAGCAGGAACTCCATAAGCTCCTTCATGGCAAAAGACCTCGAAGTCGCAATCCTGTTCGCCGACGTCGTGGGCAGCACCCAGCTATATGACGAATACGGGGATGCGAAGGCCAGCGAAACCGTGGCGCTCTGCCTCGACGTCATGAAGGATGCGACTCACCAGTTCAACGGCACGGTGATCAAAACCATCGGCGACGAGGTCATGTCGACGTTTCCGACCGTCGACGATGCCGTGAGCGCCGCGAGCCAGATGCAGGCGCGCATCAGCGAGGAAAATTCCGGCGAAGGGCGCATCCCGGTGTCGATCCGCATCGGCTGCCACTTCGGCCCGGTCGTGCAGGAACGCAACGACATCTTCGGCGCCGCCGTGCACACCGCCAACCGCATGACGTCGCAGGCCAAGGCGCGCCAGATCGTCATCTCCGGGCCCACCGTCGATCACATGGGCGACGAGTGGCGCAAGCAGACCCGCCAGATCGACGTCGCCACCGTGCGCGGCCGCATCGACGAAGTCGCGCTCTTCGAAGTCATGTGGCAGCCGGAAGAAGCGACCAGCATGCTACCCACCATCGAGTGGGAGAACCGCGCCCGCGGCGCCAGCCGTCTCGTCCTCTCGTTCCGCGACCAGACTGTCGTGGTCAACGACAAGCACAAGAGCGTCAACATCGGCCGCGCCGACGACAACGACCTCGTCGTCAAGGGCAACCTGATCTCGCGCATTCACGCGCGCGTCGAAATGCGGCGCGGCAAGTTCTTGCTGGTCGACCAGAGCACCAACGGCACCTTCCTGCAGAACGCGCGCGGCGAGGAAACTTTCGTGCGCCGCGACACCACCGAGCTCACTGGCGCAGGCATTATCGGCCTCGGCCGCGTAGCCAAATCCGACGCTCCGCTCGCGATTCACTTCACCTGCGAAGACTGACCGGCGCTTGAAGAGTGCCTCGGGTGGCTGCGTTGGCGCGGGCGGCAGGGCCGGCGGGGGGTGTCTTTATCGAAATGGCTCCCTCCGGACCCTTCGGGCCCTCCGGTCCGCGGAAGTTCCGATAAAGACACCCCCCGCC
>DASSBS010000139.1:0-14677 GCA_035698445.1 Woeseiaceae bacterium | reverse complement strand
GGCGGCGATCAACGACGTGAAGCAGAGCGGGCAGGTACTGGTGCTGGACAGTGCCGTCGACCTGCCGCATACCGCGAAAGCGGGCGTCGCCACCGCGATCGTCGTCGGGGTCGTGCTCGCGGCGGCTCTCGGTTTGCTGCCGATCCTGGTGAGCGCGCTCGTCGGCGTGGTGCTCTGCATCGCGACTCGCTGCATCGAATGGCGCCAGGTCCGCGCCGCGATCGACACCAACCTCGTGGTGATGATCGTCGCCGCGCTGGCGCTCGGCGAAGCGCTGATGGCGACCGGCGCGACGGCCTGGGTCGCCGGGCGGTTCGTCTCCGCGGCGGGCGGCCTGTCACCCGGCCTGGTCATCGCGCTTCTCATGTTGACGGCCGCGCTGCTGACCGAAATCGTCACCAACAATGCGGTCGCGATCCTGATGACGCCGATGGCGTTCTCCATTGCGGGAGGTCTCGGCATGGCGGCCGAGCCGCTCGTGCTCGCCGTGATGTTCGGCGCCAACATGAGTTACCTGACCCCGGTCGGCTACCAGACCAACCTGATGGTGATGAACGCGGGGGGCTACCGCTTCACCGATTTCGCGCGCCTGGGCCTGCCGCTGCAGATCGTCATCTGGGCGCTGCTGTCATGGCTGCTGGCACTGGGCGTGGGCGTGCGCTGACCCTGTAGGAGCCCATCTCACGGGCGACCCGATCGTCGGCGCCGGTCGCCCGTGAGACGGGCTCCTGCATTGGTCGTGCGATTCGGTAAACTCCGTGCAAACGACCGGGGGGCGCTTGAACGAGCTACTGACCAGACTGGGCGAATTCAGCCAGACCGTGCTGGCTTTCGTGAACCGCCCCGCGTTCATCGCACAGGCGATCCTGATCCTGCTGCTGTTCGTCGCGTCCTACGCCTTCTCCTGGTGGGCCGAGCCGAAGCTCGAGACGAAAGCCCGCGAGATAAAGGGTTACCCGGGGCTGCTGCGGCTCATCGTCGTCCTGCTCCGGCGGCTGACGTGGATCGCCTTCGTAATCCTGCTGACCGTCGCCCTCGTGCTCGTGCGCAGCGTCGACTGGCCGGAGAGCGACGGCTTGCTGTCGACCGCGCTGCTCCTGGCGCTCGCCTGGCTCGTGATCTCGGTGGTTTCGAATGTCCTGCGCAGCCGGTTGCTGGGGCGGATCTTCGCCATCGCCGGCTGGATCTACGTCGCCGCGGCGATCCTCGGCATCACCGACGATATCGCCGCTGTGCTCGAAAGCCTGGCATTCACGTTCGGCGACCGCAGGCTGTCGTTGCTCTGGCTGCTCGAGCTGATCGCGGTTTTCGGCGTACTGCTGTGGCTGGCCTTCAGCATCGGCAATTTCCTCGATCACCGGATCCAGCGGATCGAGGAGCTGACGCCTTCGCTGCGCATCCTGCTGGGCAAGGTACTGCGGATCACGTTGGTCGTGGCGGCCGCCCTGATCGCGCTGTCGGGCCTGGACATCGACCTGACGGTGTTCGCCGTGTTCGCCGGCGCGCTCGGTGTAGGACTCGGCTTCGGCCTGCAGAAAGTCATTTCGAATTTCATTTCCGGCATCGTCATTCTCCTCGACCGCTCGATCGAGCCGGGCGACACGATTTCGCTCGCCGACACCTTCGGCTGGGTGAAGGAGCTGCGGGCACGCTTCGTGTCCGTGGTGACGCGGGATGGCCGCGAATACCTGATCCCGAACGAGGATTTCATCACGACACAGGTCATCAACTGGTCGTATACCGACGACCTGGTGCGGCTCGACGTGAACTTCCGCGCGGGCTATGACACCGATCCGCACGAGGTGCGCCGGCTCGCGACGGAAGCCGCGGCGGGCGTGCCGCGCGTTATCGAAAGCAAGCAGCCGGTCTGCTGGCTCACCGGCTTCGGCGAGTTCTCGCTCGAGTACGTCCTGCGTTTCTGGATCCGCGACCCGCAGCAGGGGCTGGTCGGCATCCAGGGCACCGTGCTGCTGGCTATCTGGGACAAGCTCAAGGAGAACGGCGTTTCCATCCCGCTGCCCCAGCGGGAGATCGCGATGAAGACGCCGTTGGACGTCACGCCGAAGCCGGCGAAATAGGCACGTTTTGGCCCTAACGGCGGCGTAAAGCGCTTTACGGCCCCGGCGGCACGGCTTTGGTCGCTTTCACGTGCTCGTGGGCGCGCCCGAAACGCGGAAAGAGCATCGGCACCCTGGCGCGATACCTCGAATACGCGTCGCCATGAAATGTCACCAGGTCCCGCTCTTCGTAGCGCACGGCGACCAGCATGTAGCCGGTCATGCCGGCGGCGAACAGCAGGTGCCCCATGGTCATCGTGGGCGTCGCCCAGAAGGCCATGATGAAGCCGGCGTACAGCGGGTGCCGCACGAACCGGTAGAAAAACCTCACCGTGAAGGGATCGTGCGTATAGGGCTTCCGCCGCAGGTTCAGCGTGACCTGGCGGAGGCCGAACAGGTCGAAATGGTCGATCGCGAACGTCGACAGCAGGACGAGCAGGAAGCCGGCGGCGAAGATCGCCCACATCGTATATTGGGCCCATGCCGCCTGCAGGTTCCAGATGGGCTGGCCCATCGGCCGCCACTGCCAGAACAGCAGAATCAGCACCGCGCTCGCCAGCAGCACGTAGGTGCTCCGCTCGATCGGCGCGGGCACGAAGCGCGTCCACCATGCCTTGAATGCCGGACGCGCCATCACGGAATGCTGCACGCCGAACAGCGCGATGAGCAGGATATTGACGGCCAGCGCCATCCCCGTCGCGGTGACCGCCCCGCTGTCGATGCTCTTCGGCACGAGGAGATTGCCGACGAAGCCGATGAGATAAAGAAAAGTCAGGAAGAAGATGCCGTAAACCAGAATGCCGTAGAGAAAAGCTATTGAACGCATCATGACGAGCCCTCGAGCAGGGTTGCCGGGCGCGTGAGTGCTACCCGGCGAGCAGCACTTCCATGTTGGACCTGGGACCTCTCCGGGTCTTTTGGTATTGCGGATTTTAGCAGGGGGAGGAGAAGAAGGTGCCGAGAAGAAGGTGCCGGGTCGTACTTCCGTACTTTTTGCCTTGCAAAAAGTACGGAAGTACGACCCGGCACCCAGCGCTGCACCCAGCGCTCGGCACCCAGCGCTTATTGCGCCTGGGTCAGGCGGATGTGGTCGACTTCGAGCTCGAGTTCCCGGCCTTCGTGGTCGAGCTCGCCCGTGAGCTCGACCGGATCGTTCGGCGTGATCTCGGCACCCTGCCACTCGTCGTCGTCGATCTCGACGATCAGGGTGCCGGTGTCGTCCTGGAACTCGTACCGCTCGTCGCCGAGGGAACGCACGATGTAGCCGGACAGGGTGACTTCCGCGTCGTCCGGCAGGTTGGCGGCCTCGGCGGCGGTCGCCGGCTGGGGCCGGTCGCCCGGTCCGTTGAAGCCGTCTGCCTGGGCCAGGGCGGCGGCAGAGAGTGCCAGGGCGATGAAGGTGTATTTCATGGCTGTGTCCTCGTGTGGTTGCGATGCTTGCACGTTACCCGGACCGGCTTAAGCCTGTATTAACCCGGGAACAGCACCTCCACGCGCAGCCCGGACTGCCCGTCCGGGCGGGCCTCGAACCGCAGCGACGCACCGTGAACTTCCGCGATCCGGTGGCAGATGGCGAGACCGAGGCCGTGACCGCCGCTCCGGCTGTCGAGACGGGACGCGCCCTGTGACAGGCCGCGGCGCCGGCTCTCCTCGATTCCGGGCCCCGTGTCGCTGACCGTGAGGAGCGGGTCGCCGCCCGGCACTTCGAGCACGACCTCCGCACGGCAGCCCGGCGGGCAATGATCGGCGACGTTGTCGAGCAGGTTTCTCAGCAATATCTCCAGCAGCACGGGGTCGCCCGCCACGCTCACCGGCAGGAGCCGGCTCTCGAGCCCGATGCGCGCGCGGCGGAAAGCCTCCCGGTGGCGTTCCAGCACCCGTCCGAAGAGCTCGGCCAGGGCCACGGGCTCGAAATGCTGCCGCCACTGTCCCTCTTCCAGCCGCGCGAGCGTCAGGAGCTGCTCGACGAGGCGCGACAGCCGGCCGACCTCCGCTTTCGCGGCCGCCAGGTCCGGCTCGGAGCTTGCCAGCTCGAGCTTCAGCGTCGTCAAAGGTGTCCGCAGCTCGTGCGCGACGTCCGCCGCGAAGCGCCGCTCGCGGGTCAGCACGTCGCCGACACCGCGCATCAGGCCGTTCACGGCGTCGCGCAATACCTGGATCTCCCGCGCCGGCGTGGCAAGCCGGACCGGTGCCAGCGAATCGCTGTTGCGGGTCTCGAGCTGCCGGGCAAGCCGCGTGAGCGGCCACAGGGAGAAGGCGATCAGCAAGCCCAGGAGCAGCAGGCTGGCGAGGCTGCCCGCCACCGCGGGCGTCACGATGTCCTCGATGACCTCCTCCTGCACTTCGCGGTAGAGATCCTCGCGGCGCAGCAATTGCACGACGAGATGACCCTCGTCGCTCTGGTAGCCGTACCACTCGTGGCCGTCGAACGTACGCCGGAGCTCTTCACGCCCGGGATCCCCCAACGGAATGTGATGCGGGCGGTTGCTGACGGAGGTTCCCGCCCGCGTATCGTAGACGGTGACCCACAGGGACTCCTCGCCCTCGGGCTCAAAGGCGTCCTCGAGCAGCTCCCGGAGCTCTGCCGTATCCAGCTCGTCGCCGGCCGCCAGGAGCAGCTCCGCAAGCAGCTCCCCCTGGTTCTCGAGGTCCTCGTCGAGCACGTCGCGAAACTCCTCGTTCGCGACCTGCCAGGTCACCACGACACCGCCCAGGGCCGCCGCGACGATCGACACCGCGAGCAGCAGCGCCAGGTGGGAAAGCCGAAACGTCACCGCGCGACGAGCCGGTAGCCGATCCCGCGCACGGTCTCGATGCGTTCCCGGCCGAGCACCTTGCGCAGCCCGTGCACGTGCACCTCGAGCGTGTTGGACTCGGCACCCTGCGTGAGCCCGTACAACTGTTGCGTGAGGCGCGCACGGCTCACCGGACGCCCGCCGGCCTGCATCAGCACCGCGAGGATCTGCTGCTCTTTCGGCGGCAACGCCAGCGGCCGGCCGTCGAGCTGGAAGCGATGGAACTCCGGGTCGAAACTGAGCGCCCCCATCGACAGCCGCGGCTGCGCGGAGCCCGCGCGCCGGCGCAACCGGACGCGAATGCGGGCCAGCAGCTCCTCGGGCTCGAACGGTTTGACGAGGTAGTCGTCGGCGCCGGTATCCAGCCCTTTCACGCGGTCATCGAGCGCGTCGCGTGCCGTGACGATCAGGACCGGCATGCGGCTGCCGGCGCTGCGCAGCGAGCGCAGCCAGTCGACGCCGTCGCCGTCCGGCAGCCCGAGGTCCAGCAGCATCAGGTCGTACTCGGCGGCCGCGAAATGGGCTTTTGCCGCCTCGAGACTGCGGACCCAGTTGACGCGGTAATGATCTTTAAGCAGCTTGACCAGCGCGCGGCCGAGATTGACGTCGTCCTCGACTAGCAGCAGATACATCGCGGCTCCCGAAATGCACGAGACCCCAGTGTCTCAGCATTTGCTGAAACAATCCTTAAGAATTCCGCCTGTTATACTGCGCGCGCTTACCCGTCGGGAGAAACGGATGCTTACACCACGAATCGTTGTCGTCCTCGCCGCCTTTGCCTGCACCGCAGCTTTCGCTGCGGCCCCTGACCTCGAGCTGATCATGTCCGACCCGGACTGGATCGGGAACCCGCCGACCGGCGCGTACTGGTCCGATTCCGGCGAGCAGGTCTATTACCGGCAGGAACGCATCGGTGAGGATTTCAGCGATCTGTACGTCGTCGCCGCCGGCGGCGGCGAGGCCGGGCGCGTCGCGGCAGCCGACGAGTCGCGGAGCTCCAACGCCACCCGCGTCTACAACGCGGACCGCAGCCGGGTCGCCTGGATCCTGCGCGACGACATCTGGGTCAAGGATCTGGAAACCGGTGCCGTCCGGCAGATCACGCGCACGGCGGCGGAAGAAGGCTCGCCGATGTTCATGGCCGATGGCGTGTCGGTGGCCTTCCTGCGCGACGACGTGTACTTCGTGCACGACTCGGAAACCGGGCTCACTTACCAGCCGGTCGCGCTCGAATTCGAGAAGGACCCGGACATCGAAACGGATTTCGATGCGCTCCGCGAGCACCAGCTTCGCGAGATGGATACCCTGCGCGAGGACAAGCGCCAGGAGGAGGCCGCGGAGGCTCACGCCCGGGCGCGCGAGCGGCAGGACCCCGCCGGGCCGCCGCTGCCGGTGTATCTCGGCAGCGATTACGAGCTGGTCCGGCAGTCGCTGTCGCCTTCCGGCGAATACCTCCTGATCGTCGTGAAGGACGCCGACGCGAAGGAAGGGCGGAAGGAGGAAATCCCGCAGTACGTCACCGAAAGCGGCTACATCGAATCCGAGGAGGCGCGCATCCGGGTGGGGCGCAACGAGCCCGCGGCGCATACGATCCTGTTGCTCGACGTCGCGACCGGCACGTTCGCGCCGGTCGACCAGTCGTCGTTGCCCGGGATAGACGACGACCCGCTCGCCGCGCTGCGCGAAAGCGCGCTCGAGTGGCACGTCGAGCGCGGCGCGGACCGGGAGGAAGTGGCGGCCGCGCTCGAAGCACCGGAGCAGCGCCCGGTCAACGTGGAAGGCATCGCCTGGAACCGCGACGGCAGCGTCGCGGCGCTGCAGCTTCATTCCGTCGACAACAAGGACCGCTGGCTGGTCACGCTCGCGCCCGCGGAGGGCGAGCTCGAGCTGCAGCAGCGTCTGACCGACGAGGCCTGGATCAACTGGCAGTTCAATGAGTTCGGGTGGATGCCCGACGACCGGACGCTCTGGTATCTCTCCGAGGAATCGGGCTGGTCGCAGCTCTACACGAAGGCAATCGACGCGCGCCGTCCGGAGCAGCTCACCAGCGGCGAGTTCATCGTCAAGGATCCGGTGCTCGGCCCGCGCGGCGAGTGGTTCTACGTCACCGCCAACCGCACCCATCCCGGCAATTACGAAACCTACCGGGTACCTGCTGAAGGCGGCGAGCTGGAGCAGGTGACCTCGCTCGGCGGCGTGGTGGCGTTCGAGCTGTCGCCGGCAGGCGACGAGCTGCTCCTCAGCCGCTCCTACATCGACCGCCACGAAGACCTCTACGTGCAGCGGGCGCTGCCCGGTCCCGAAGCGCTGCAGATCACCGATACCGTGAGCGACGAGTTCAAGAGCATCGACTGGGTGATTCCGCAAATCGTCGAAGTGCCGTCGACGCACGTGGACCGAGCCATCTACAGCAAGCTCTACCTGCCGAAGGATTACGAGGCCGGCCGGACCTACCCCGCGGTCCTCTTCGTGCACGGCGCGGGCTACACGCAGAACTCGCACATGGGGTGGCCGTATTACTTCCGCGAGTTCATGTTCCACACCGTGCTCGCGAACGACGGCTACATCGTGCTCGACATGGACTACCGCGCGTCGGAGGGCTACGGCCGCGACTGGCGCACGGCGATCTACCGGCAGATGGGCCACCCCGAGCTCGAGGATCTGGAGGACGGCGTCGCCTGGCTGGTCGAGAATTACGGCGTCGACCCGCAGCGCGTCGGCATCTACGGCGGCTTCATGACGTTCATGGCGCTGTTCCGCGCGCCGGGCGTGTTCGCCGCGGGCGCGGCGCTGCGCCCGGTGGCCGACTGGCGGCATTACAACCACGAGTACACGTCCAACATCCTGAACACGCCGCTCGTGGACCCGGTTGCGTTCGAGCAGAGCTCGCCGATCACCTTCGTCGAGAACCTCGAGGACCCGCTCCTGATTGCCTCGGGCATGCTGGACGACAACGTGTTCTTCCAGGATTCCGTGATGATCGTGCAGCGGCTGATCGAGCTGAAGAAGCAAGACTTCGAAATCGCGATCTATCCCCTCGACCCGCACGGCTTCGTGCACCCGGAGTCCTGGCTCGACGAATACCGCCGCATCTACGAGCTCATGAACCGGTACGTCGGGAACCCCACCGCGGACGAATAGTCCCGTTGGAGCCCGCCATTGCGGGCGACCGGCAAGGTCTTTAACGAAGGCGGGGTGGCACCGTTCTCGATATCCGGAGCCAACGAGCGTCCGTTTCGCCTCCGTCCGGTCGCCCGCAATGGCGGGCTCCAACGGCGCTCCTGCCGATCCTCCCGCAACCTTCCCGCGACGCGATTTTGCGACATTCCAATACTGCGAAAAAACCGGTTGACATTTGATCGTCCGGAAATATATTACCGCGCAAACAGGCGGGCACATTCCCGCACGACTCGAAGGGCCGGGTCGGTTTTTGTCTCGCAGGTCGCCCAACTGCGTTTAAGGATACGAGATGAAAACCGCCAGGCATTACGCCGAAGAACCGCCCGACGCCGGGAGTTGTAAACCCTCCTCCTCTCCCGCCGCCGCCCAATCCCTCCGTCCCGCCCCCGCCGCCAACTCCCTGAACCCGATCATCGCCCGACGCGACCGGTCGAAGTTCCGCGTGTCGGCGCGCAGCCGCGAGTTCCTGGCGCAGTTCTACCCGGCGGCCTCGGTCGACGACTGGAACGACTGGCGCTGGCAGAACCGGAACCGCGTCCGGACGCTCGCGGACCTCGAGCGCATGCTCGTCCTCTCGGAGGACGAAAGCGCGGCGATCAGACGCCACACCGGCGCGCTGCCGGTCGGCATCACGCCCTACTACGCGAGCCTCATCAGCCGCGACGACCCCGCGCAAGGCATCCGGCGCACCGTCGTGCCCGTGCTCGGCGAGTACGAGACCTCCCGCGGCGAGGCCGAGGACCCGCTGGGCGAGGACACCCACAGCCCGGTGCCCGGCCTCGTGCACCGCTATCCCGACCGCGTGCTGCTGCTGGTCACGAATTTCTGCTCCGTCTACTGCCGCTACTGCACCCGCGCCCGCATGGTGGGCTCGGTCGGCGAGCGCAGCGTGAAGAAGACCGACATCGAGGCCGCGCTCGCCTACATCGAGCAGACGCCCGCCGTCCGCGACGTGCTGATCTCGGGCGGCGACCCGCTGTCACTGGACGACGACCGCCTCGAGTACCTCCTGAAGCGCCTGCGCAAGATCCCGCACGTCGAGTTCCTGCGCATCGGCAGCAAGCAGCCGGTCGTCCAGCCGATGCGCGTGACGCCGCAGCTCACGCGCATCCTCAAGAAGTACCACCCGCTGTGGATGAGCCTGCACTTCACGCACCCGGACGAGCTGACCCCGGAAGTCGCCGATGCCTGCGGGCGCCTTGCCGACGCCGGCGTGCCGCTCGGCAGCCAGACGGTGCTGCTCAAGGGCGTGAACGACGACCTCGAGACCATGAAGCGCCTGATGCACGGCCTGCTCAAAATCCGGGTGAAGCCGTATTACCTCTACCAGTGCGACCCGATCTCGGGCTCCGCGCATTTCCGTACGCCGGTCTCGAAGGGCGTCGAGCTGATCCGCGGCCTGCGCGGCCACACCACCGGCTATGCCGTCCCGACCTTCGTGGTCGACGCACCGGCCGGCGGCGGCAAGATCCCGATCGCGCCGGACTACGTGGCGGGCTACGAGGGTAGCGACCTGCTGCTGTCGAGCTACGACGGCGGCACTTACCGCTACCCCGACCCGGAGCAGTCGCTTGGCATCGCCGCCGCGCCGGCGAAGGGACGGTCATGAAAAAGCACACCGTGATGAAGCGCACGGCCGTCAAGAGCACGGTCATGAAACGCCCGCTGCCACAGCGCCCGGTGCTGAAGCGTCCGGCCGCAAAGCGCTCGCCTCTGCGCGTGGGGCTGACCTACGACCTGCGCGACGCCTGGCTCGCCGCCGGCTACAGCGAGCTCGACACCGCCGAGTTCGACCGCGCCGACACGATCGACGCGATCGCCGGTGCGCTGCTGCAGCTCGGCTACGCCGTCGACCGGATCGGGCACCTGCAGGACCTCGCCGCGCGCCTGGTCGCGGGCGACCGCTGGGATCTCGTGTTCAACATCTGCGAAGGCATGCACGGCTGGGGCCGCGAAGCACAGGTGCCGGCGCTGCTCGACGCTTACCAGGTCCCGTACGTCTTTTCGGACCCGCTCGTCTGCGCGCTGACGCTGCACAAGGGCATGACCAAGGACGTGGTGCGGGCGGCCGGCGTCGCCACGCCCGATTTTGCCGTGGTGCAGGATACGGCCGGCGCTCGCAACGTGAAGCTGCCGTTCCCGCTGTTTGCGAAACCCGTCGCCGAGGGCACGGGCAAGGGCGTGACCAGCGCCTCCCGCATCAACGATGCCGCGGCGCTGCAGGCGGCGTGCCGCGAGCTGCTGGCGAAGCACCGCCAGCCGGTGCTGGTCGAGCGCTTCCTCCCGGGCCGCGAATTCACCGTCGGCATTCTCGGCACGGGGCGCAAGGCGGCCGCGATCGCGACGATGGAGATCGTGCTGCTGCCCGGCGCGGACAGCCAGGTCTATTCCTACCGCAACAAGGAAGAATGCGAGGAGCTGGTGGAATACCGGCTGCTCGGCGAGGAGCGGCTCGCGCGGCAGGTCGAGGCGCTGGCGCTGCGCGCGTACCGGGTGCTCGGCTGCCGGGATGCCGGCCGCGTCGACGTGCGGCTCGACGAGCAGGGACACCCGAATTTCATCGAGGTGAACCCGCTAGCCGGCCTGCACCCGGAGCACTCCGACCTGCCGATCATGGCCGCCAGGGCGGGCATGGATTACCGGGCGCTGATCGGCGGCATCATGAATTCGGCGAAGACCCGTTGCCGCGCCGCCCGCGTGCAGGCGCAGCCGCTCGCGGCCTGACGTGACCGTCGTCATCCTGCACGAGGAGCTCCCGCCCGGCGCGCGCGCCGACGAGCTGGACGCGCTCGTGCAGGTGCGGGAAGTCGAGCAGGCGCTGCGCCGGCTGGGCGTCCCCGTGGCCGTGCAGGCGATCGGTCTCGATCTCGAAGCGGGGCTGCAAGGCCTGCGCCGCCACCAGCCGGCGTGCGTGTTCAACCTCGTCGAATCGCTCGGCGGCCGCGGCGAGCTGATCGGCACCGTGCCGAAGCTCCTGGCACATGCCGGCATTCCGTTCACGGGCAGCGGCGGCGATGCCCTGCACCTCACGTCCCACAAGACGGCCGCGAAACGCCAGATGGCCGCCTACGGCATCGCCACGGCGGACTGGTTCACGGCCGGTGAACGGCCCGGCGACGGCCACGACCGCTGGATCGTGAAGTCGCTGTGGGAGCACGCCTCGTTCGGCATCGACGATTCATCGGTGGTCACCGGCCGCGCCGCCGCGCGCGAGACGATGGCGCAGCGCGCGCGGCAGCTCGGCGGGCACTGGTTTGCGGAGCGTTACCTGGAGGGCCGCGAGCTCAACGTATCTCTGCTCGAGCGCAACGGTCGCCCGGAGGTCCTGCCGCTGGCCGAGATGACCTTCGTCGGCTACGCGAAGTCCAAGCCGAGGATCGTCGGCTACTCCGCGAAATGGGACGCATCGGCTGCCGAGTACAACGCCACGCAGCGCGTCTACCCGCGCCTTGCTCCCGGGCTCGAGCAGGCGATCCGGCGCGCGGCGCTGGACTGCTGGAGTCTCTTCGGCCTCCGCGGCTACGCTCGCGTCGACATCCGGCTGGACGAGCAGGAACGGCCGGTGGTGCTCGAAGTGAACGCCAATCCCTGCCTCTCTCACGACGCCGGCTTCGCGGCGGCGGCCGCCGAGGCGGGTCTCTCGCATGACCACCTCATCGAAACGATCCTCGACGCGGCCCTGCCGGGATCGAACCGGGGTTTTGCCTCGCAAACCCCCGGTTCGGTCCCGACTACCGGTTCGACCCCGGTTCCCCCACTCAAACGCGCCGTTTAAGCGGTCGCGTGTTCCGCATCCACCGGATCTTCGACGCCACCACGCCCGCGAACCGGCAGCTCGTGGCGCAAGTCCAGGCAATGCTCCGGGTCCAGTTCACCGGGATCCCGGAAAAAGACATCGCGCAGCTACCGGCGCGGCTCGCCAATCCGCTGAAGTACCGGTTTCGCTCGATCCTGCTGGTCGCGGAGGACGGCGCGGCGACCGTGCGCGGCTTTGCGCTGCTCCTGCATGCGCCGGACCTCGAGTTCTGCTACCTCGATTACATCTCCGCTGGCCGCGCGGAGACCGGCGGCGGGATCGGCGGCGCCCTCTACCAGCGGGTGCGCGAGCACGCGCTGCTGCTCGACGTCGTCGGCCTGTTCTTCGAGGCGCTGCCGGACGACCCGGCACTCTCGCCCGATCCCGCCGTGCGCAAGCAGAACGCTGCACGGCTGAAATTTTACGAGCGTTACGGCGCGCGCCCCGTCGCGAACACGGAATACGCGCTGCCGCTGAAAGACGGCGACACCGACCCGCCTTACCTCGTGTTCGACAACCTGGGCCAGGACGATCGCCCGCTTTCGCGCAAGCAGGCAAAGGCCATCGTCCGGGCCATTCTCGACCGGAAGTACGGGCCGGTGTGCCCGCCGGAGTACGTCGATCGCGTCGTGCGCTCGTTCCGCGACGACCCCGTCGTGCTCAGGGAGCCGCGCTATCTACCCGCCGAGGTGGTGACGGCCGCGCCCAGGCCCGCCGTGCGCGGCATCGCGCTGATCGTCAACGAGGGCCACTCGATCCATCACGTCAAGGACCGCGGTTACGTCGAAGCGCCGGTGCGCATCGCCTCGATCATGAAAGAGCTCGAGCGCACCGATTTCTTCGAGAAAACGGCGCCCAGGCATTACGGCCGAACGCACATCGAAGCCGTGCACGAGCCCGGCTTCGTGCGCTTCCTGCAGAACGCCTGTGCGAACGTGCCCGCGGGCAAGTCGATCTATCCGTACGTCTTCCCGGTGCGCAACCGCGCGCGCCCGCCCAGGGAGCTGCCGCTGCGTGCCGGCTATTACTGCATCGACACCTTCACGCCGCTGAACGAGAACGCCTGGCACGCGGCGCTCGGCGCGGTCGACTGCGCGCTCACGGGGGCCGACTGCCTGCTGGACGGAGTGCTCGCGGCTTACGCGCTCGTGCGCCCGCCGGGCCATCACGCGGAGCGCGAGGCATTCGGCGGGTTCTGCTACTTCAATTCCTCTTCCATCGCCGCGCATTACCTGAGCAGCCACGGGCGCGTGGCATTGCTCGACATCGACTACCACCACGGCAACGGCTCGCAGGACATCTTCTGGCGCCGCGAGGACGTGCTGACTATTTCCCTGCACGGCCATCCGCGCGACACCTACCCGTACTTCTCCGGTTTCGACGACGAGAAAGGCGAAGGACCGGGTCGCGGCTACAACGTGAACCTGCCGCTGCCGGAAGGCATCGATGGCGAGCGCTTCGGGAAGGAGCTCGCGAAGGCGCTCGACCGGGTCGTGAAGCACAAGCCGGAGTTCCTCGTGGTGGCACTGGGGCTCGACACGGCGAAAGGGGACCCGACCGGCTCATTCAGGCTGGTGACCCGCGATTTCCGCGCCAACGGCCGGGCGATCGCGTCGCTCGCGCTGCCGACGCTGGTCGTGCAGGAAGGCGGTTACCGCACGCAGACGCTCGGGGCCAACGCACGGCACTTCTTCACCGGGCTGCGGGAAGGCCAGGCGAACGTCCGGCCCGCGGTGGCGCGCTGATGCAGTGGCGATACCTGCCCCAGGCAAGCGATCGCGATGCCGTGCGCGGCCTGGTTGCGGCGACGGGGTTCTTTTCCAGGGAAGAGGAAGACATCGCGGTCGAGCTCGTCGATGACGCGCTCGCTCACGGCGCCGCCTCGGAGTATCGCTTCGTGCTCGTCGATGGACCGGGCGGGGCGCTGCACGGCTACGCGTGTTACGGACCGATCACGCCGGGATCGGCCGACTTCGATCTGTACTGGATTGCCGTGATGCCCGCTACGCAGGGCACCGGCACCGGGCGCGCGCTGCTCGAGGAAGCGGAGCGCCTCGCGCGCGAAGAAAGCGCGACCACGATGTTCATCGACACCGCCGGCCGGGAGCAATACACCCCGACCCGCGCGTTCTACGAGCGCATGGGGTACCGCGTGCACGAGGTAGTGCCGGACTTCTACGCAGCCGGCGATGACAAGGTCATCTACCGCAAGTCCTTGTAGGAGCCCGTCTCACGGGCGACATCGGAGTCAGACGCCGTGTCGCCCGTGGGACGGGCTCCTAACGAGCAGCCTGGTAAAACGGGTCTCTGGCGTCCGCCGCGCTCAGCCCGCGAGCTTTTCGCGCGGGATCCGGATGTCGAACTCCTCGACCACCAGCGCGCTGCGCCGCACCGCCTTCTCGGAGGAGTAAAGGAGTCGCTCGCCGTCGGCCGCATAGACGCGCAGGTACAGATCGGGCTGCGTCTCTTCGAGATCCCGGAACTGGACGTCCGTGTACGAGATCTCGAAGCGGCCCTCCGCGTCGGTCCGAGTCTCGCCGAGATCGTCGTCGAAGACCCAGTCCTTGTCGTACGCGCGGACCCGCAGCCCGGCCAGCGGCTGCCCCGATTCCTGCTCGACCACCGTTCCGATCACGCGCATAGTTGTCTCCCCGCGGCAGATGCCATTTTATGGGTGCGCGCCGCGGGCCGCAAGCAGGCGGGACCGAGGTGTTAGGAGCACGTAATCTGTCCGGTGTTGTAGCACACGATCTGTCCGGTTCTCATGGCCCCTCCGAGCGGGGGGAGCGAGATGAGACCGACAGAGCTGCAACAGGAGATCCGGAAGATGCGATTTGAGGAGGCGTACA
>DASSBS010000138.1:0-10798 GCA_035698445.1 Woeseiaceae bacterium | reverse complement strand
ATATCGGCCACATCCACCGTCCAGGAATTCTCCGACTCCTCGAAACTCGCCTGCCGGGCGACGAAATCGGCCAAGTCGTTGTCGTTGAGCGGGTTGGTCTTTCCGAGGCTCCGACCGGGGTCGAACTGGTAGTACCAGATCTTGCGGGTCGGCGCGCCCTTCTCGAAGAACAGCACCACGGTTTTGACGCCGGCGCCGAGGAAAGTACCGCCGGGGCAGTCGAGGATCGTGTGCAGGTTGCAGCTTTCCAGCAGTTCCTTGCGCAGGGCGCGGGAGGCGTTGTCGCTGTTGGAAAGAAAGGTATTCTTGATGACGATGGCGGCTCGTCCGCCAGCCTTCAGGTACTTGATGAAGTGCTGCAGGAACAGGAAGGCGGTCTCGCCGGTCTTGATGGTGAAGTTCTGCTGCACCTCCTTGCGTTCCTTGCCCCCGAAGGGCGGATTGGCGAGGATCACGTCGAAGCGGTCTTTCTCCTGAATGTCGGCCAGGTTCTCGGTCAGGCTGTTGGTGTGGACGATGTTGGGCGTCTCGATGCCGTGCAGGATCATGTTCATGATGCCGATCACGTACGGCAGACTCTTCTTCTCCTTCGCGAAGAACGTGCGCGTCTGCAGGGTGTGTAGGTCGGCAGTGGACAGGTGGCTACCATTGCCATCTTCCTTGCCGTCGACGCCATACCGCAGATAGTCATATGCCTCGCACAGAAAGCCGGCAGAGCCCGCGGCCGCATCGTAAATCGTCTCGCCGATCCTTGGCTTGATCACCCGGATCATGGCGCGGATCAACGGGCGCGGGGTGTAGTACTCGCCGCCGTTGCGCCCGGCGTTGCCCATGTTCCTGATCTTGGCTTCATACAGGTGAGAGAGCTCGTGTTTTTCCGCTTGGGAGCGGAAGCTCAGGCCGTCGATTAGTTCCAACGCATCTCGCGGGCTGTAGCCGCTGGCGAACTTATTGCGGATCTCGCTGAAGATCTCTCCGATGCGATACTCCAGCGTATCGGGGCCGCTGGCCCGCTCGCGGAAACCCTGCAGATACGGGAACAGCGTGCCGTTGACGAAGGCGATCAGGTCGGCGCCGGTCAACGCCTCGTCATGATCGAATGCGGCATCGGCCGTCTTGGGCGCGGCCCGGGCGGACCAGCGATACGGCGTGTCGATGACGTAGCTGTACGGCTTGTCCACCAGTTCCGCCTCTTGGGCGCGCTCGTGCTCGAGGTCGTCCAGGTACTTCAGGAACAGCATCCACGACGTCTGCTCGGTGTAATCCAGCTCGGTGGCACAGCCGGCCTCTTTCCAGAGCACATCGTCGATGTTACGGAAGGTTTGTTCGAACATTCAGTTTCCTGTGAGTGCATCAATACGCTGGCGAGGGGCAGCCCCTGACAACGACCGCGTGGGCAGCAGCGTAGGGCTGGAAAGTGTCGGGCGAGCCTGGATATGGAGTGACGATGACATCGGTTGGTCATCCGAACTGCTAGTTTTTCAAAACCTTACTCGATTTCTATCTGGCGCGCCAAGTAGCGCCTTCCTTTTTCAATCTCCGCATTCCAGAGGATGACTAACTTGCGCCCGATCGCGGCCTTTTCTTGTCGTCGGCCAACGAAATTCAGGTGATCCTCAAGCGGGCCTAACGCTCACCATCTGGCTCGGCCCGTCGAGCTTCACCTCCATTTGATTAAGCAGGTCACGTCCCACGATCACTTCGGAGCCGAGGCCGACGAGCAGCATGACGTGCCGCGAGCTCCCGATCGAGACCTCCGCCCGATACAAGACTGCTTCCTCAATGACGCCCGTCACGCCGCGAATTTCAATCGAGCCTCCCACAGGCAAGTAGCGTTCAGCGACGTCGCCCGGAAGCACAGTGATATCGGCGCCGGTGTCCACGAGTCCTACGAACCTCACCCATCCACTCGGATCCGGTATCCGGAGACGCAGCGGCACCACAGGCGCCGGCGGATCGAACCGCCCATCGTAGGGAATTGGTTTCACCGGGCGATGCGGGGCGACCTGATCTCCGCTACGCGGGGCGTTCGTCGGCACTCCGGCATATAGACCGATCGGGCTCCATAGGTCTCCTCCACCCGCGAAGCGAGGGCCTGCAGATCGCGATCATGGTCGACAACTTTCCGGTCCACGATAGCGAGGTGCTCGCCCTCGAAGCGCTCGAGCAGCGCGGCGGCGTTTTCCTCGTACCACCTCATGTCTTCGGCGATTTCCGACACGCGCGACGGCGCGGGCCGAGCCGACTGCGTCTCGCGCGCCAGTGCGCGCTCTACGAGCGCAGCCAGGGTGATCCCCTCGCGCGCCGCGGCGGCTTTCGCCTCGCGGATGATCCCCGGCTCGATTCCCCTTAGATAGACGGCGTTCTTTGCCACGTAGACAACCCTGACCACATACGTTATCAAGCTAACGTAGTTCTGTGGGGCCGTCAAGGGGATGACCCGGCTTGCGGGAGGCCTCTCACCCCGTGTTTTCGACCTTCATCACCGGAACGGATGCCGTCGGCATCGACGTGAGCAACCTCATGCTTCCTTAGCGCGCGGTCGGTACCAGTCGACGTGTCGCGTCACGAACATGATCGACGCGAGGATAATCCACAGCCCGAGCGCGCCGGCGAGCATCGCATAATCCTCGGCCTGCAGGACCAGGTACAGGAAGAGATAAAGTCCCATCAGCAAGGCCGCCATCACGCCGGCGCCCTTGGTAGCGCCGAGCACGCTGCGGCTGTAGCCGGCGATCAGCACGACCGACGCACCGGCACTCAGGATATAGGCAATGCCGAAACCCGTGTGCTCGGCGAGCGAGAGCAGCAGCAGGTAGAACAGCGCATTGGCGAAACCGACCAGCAGGTACTGCATGGGATGGAGGTGCAATCGCCCCATCGTCTCGAACAGGAAATAGGCTGCGAAAGAAAGGCCGATGAACAGCATCGCGTATTTCGTTGCACGCAAGGTCTTCTGGTACAGGTCGACAGGGTTGTACATCTCGACACCGACGGCCGAAGCCGTGCCGGTCGACGCATCCAGCGTGCCGTCCAGCCATACCGGGGGGAGCGGTCGTCCGAGTCCCGACAAGGTCCATTCGGCGACGAAACCGTCGTCGCCGACCTCCCGATGGTGCGGCAGGTAGCGTCCGGTGAAGCTCGGCGACGGCCATGCCGAACGCATCGTCACGTTCGTCTTGTCGCCGAGCGGCAGCACGTGCAGTGCCTCTCCGCCCGTGAAGTCCAGGTCGATCTCGAACGGCAGGCGGGCGCCCGGCCCGGCCGCGGCGACAATACCGCCGACCCGGGCCAACATGTGCGGTGGCCAACCGTTCTGCAGCGCCCCACCCGCCTCGAACGGAATCTCCCGGCCGCCGATACGCAGCACCGGCGCCGAGCGCGTTGCGCCAGCGTCTGTCAGGGCGAGCGCCACGAATGCCTTCTCGGGATGCAGCGCTTCCAGCGAAGGGCCCGCCGCCTGTTCTTCGGGTACGCGGAGGACGCCGGTGATGCGGGCCTTTGCGCGATAAACCGGCACCTCGTGTATGCCACGGTAAAGCACCTGCGATTCCAGGTCGACTTCGATGTCGAGCGTCTCCGGCAGCACGTTGAGTCGCGTGTCCGTTACTCGCCGGCTGTGCGAGTCACTGGTGACGACTCGCGCCGGGATCATGAGTACCGGGCCGGCGACGAGCTGCGGCCCGCCCCAGCCGCGCATGATGTCCGCGGCGGCCGTCTCGCGCAGGTGTGAACGTTCCTCGACCAGGCCGCGGAGCATGGCGACCGGGATCAGCAGGATCAGTATGAGGAATCCAACCACGGCCATCTTGAGGGAAACGGATTCCCGCAGGCGCTCGGCGATGGAAGAAACTGGGCTCTCTGTCTGCATGGACCTCTCCCCCTGGTTCCGGAGACAGATGTCACCAGCTCAGCGTGGCAGGGGGATGGCCGGATTGTGGGGTATTGTGGCGGCGGACCTCGACGGCAAACGGGCCCCGTCGACGTATCCTATTAGCGGTATGATCACGGATGCCGCACTGAGAGGATACGGCGATGTACAAGAAGATTCTTGTTCCAGTCGACGGTAGCGTAGCGTCCGTCAGAGGACTTGAGGAGGCAATCGAATTCGCGCAGGCTACCGGGGCGACACTCGCTCTCGTGCATGTCGTGGATGAGTTCGTCATTGCCGCGCGCGAGGCGCCGGCGGTCTGGCAAGGGCTGGCAGCGGCCTTGCGCGAAAGCGGCGAAAAAGTACTTGCCGATGCGGAAGCTGCCGTTCGGAAACACAACGTACCCTTCACGAGCGAACTCCTGAAAGCGACCGGCGGCGGTGCTGCCGGCGCCATCATCGACCAGGCGAAGAAAATGTCCACGGATCTGATTGTGATGGGCACGCATGGCCGACGCGGCCTGCGCCGGCTGACCTTGGGGAGCGATGCCGAAATGGTCCTGCGCTCCTCACCCGTTCCCGTACTGATGGTGCGCGACGAGGTGGAACCTTCCTGACGGCGCTCGTAACGTTCGCTCGCGCCGCTTTACCCTCGATTCCGCGCGGTGCATTATGAATGCGGATCAATTTAGCCGGAGCCATGGTGATGTTTCGAACTCTTAACTGTCTGTTGCTCACCGCCTGGCTGCTTTCCTCGGCAGGCTGCGAAAAAGCGGCCGAGCCAGCCCCGCCGGGCAGCAGCGATCCAGCCCGTGATGCCCCGTCAGAATCCGCCGCTGGCGGGCACGATACGCCGGGGCACCCTCGCGACGGCACGGACGTGAATGCGGAATCCTTGCCCCTGCTCCCCATCATGATGCAGATGCAGGCCCACATGGCTGGCCTGATGCAAGCTCTATGGATCGAAAGCTATGAAGACATGGCAACCCATGCCCGCGCGATCGCGGCACACGCGCACATTTCGCCCGAAGAGCTCGCTCGCATCGAGACGGAGCTGGGACCGGAGATGGCAGCGTTCGAAGCGGCGGACGAGGCGGTGCATGAAGCGTCGCTTCGCATGCAGGATGCAGCGGAAGCTGAGGACATGGAGGCTTTCCTCGGACACCTTGCTACGGTGCAGCGCGGCTGCGTCGGCTGCCACAGCAGGTTTCGAGCGCGATTGCGGACCAACGCGCCCTAGTGGCCTGTAACAGGCCACTAGTTGCCTGCCCGTTTGCTTCCGGAACCTCGCTTCCACCCCGCTCCACCGCGAAGGATTTTCCGCAGGGCCGCGTCTAACGTCCCGGAATCCGATAACAGGGACCGTAAACGCCGCATGATTTTCATCCGGGCGCAGGGCCGCGTCGTGTTGGGCTTTGTGGCCACATCGCTTCTGCTCGTTTCGCTGCTGCCCGTCGCAGCGGCCGACAATTCGGTATCCCTGCTCGACTTATCCGAATACCGAGGCAAGGTCGTGGTCGTCGATTTCTGGGCCTCCTGGTGCGCACCGTGCCGGCGTTCGCTTCCGTGGCTCGACGCGATGCAGCGCCAGTACGCCGACGAGGGGCTCGTCGTGATCGGGGTCAACGAGGACAATGCCGCGGCGGATGCCGAAGCGTTCCTGAAAGACGTACTCGTCGGCTTCCGCATCGTTCTCGACGAGGACGGCGAGATTGCCCGACAATACGAACTGCTCGCCATGCCGAGCACCTACGTGTACGGCCGCGACGGACAGCTCGTAACGCGCCACCTCGGCTTCAAGGTTGCGAAACAGGACGAGTACGAAGCGCTGCTGCGGAGCCTGCTGGAGCGAAGCGCGGCGGCAAACGACAGCGAATAACAAGCAACCGGAAAAAGGACCAGAAATGACAAGAACACGACGGCTCGTGCTCGTCGCCGCTTGCGCAATGTCGACCAGCACCGCCTGCAGCTCGCTGGGCGTCGAGCCATGGGAACGGGACGTGCTCGCCAAGGAGGAGATGCAGCTCGTCACGGACCCGCTCGAAGCCGCGATCGACGACCACATCTACTTCAGCAAGGAAGCATCGAGCGGCGGGCGCGGGTTCGGCGGAGGCGGCTGTGGCTGCAACTGACGGGAAGCGGAAGGCGCGGGCGCACGCACCCCGGAAGATTCCGGGCAACATCGCACAGGGACTGGCGGCCGCCACCTGCTCCCTCCTCGGCACCGCCGCCGCAATGCCGGTCGCGGCCGAGGAGGAACCGCAATGGGAATTCGACACGGCATTGCTGTACTACGGCGAGAGCGATGATCGTGTCCGGGACTTGAGCCTCAACGTCCTGGCACGCCGCCTGTTCATGGACGACAAGGTCCTGAGCCTCGGCCTTGTGTACGATTCACTGACCGGCGCCTCGCCGAGCGGCGCGATCCCGCAGAACGAAGTGCAGACCTTCACGCGGCCTTCCGGCGAAGCGGTCTACTCCGTCGCGCCCGGCGAGCTGCCGCTCGACGATACGTTCCTCGATACGCGCTATGCCCTCACCGTCGGCTGGCAGCAGCCGATCGGCCGCCTCTATACCGGCAGCGCCGGCATCAGCTTTTCGACGGAGTACGACTACACCCACACCGGCGTGAATTTCGGTATCGCCCGCGACTTCAACAAGCGCAATACGACCGTGAGCCTGGGCGCCGCCATCGCGCGCGACGAGCTCGACCCGGAAGGCGGCGCACCGCTGCCGCTCGCCGCCATGGGCGACCTCGGTGACCTTTCGAGCCGGCGTGCCGGCACCGAAGAGAAGGACGTCCTCGACCTCCTTTTCGGCGTTACCCAGGTGATCAACGAGAAATTCCTCGTGCAGATCAATTATTCGCTGAGCGATTCCAGCGGTTACCTGAACGATCCGTACAAGATCCTCAGCGTCGTAGACCCGGCAACCGGGAACGGGATCTCCCGCACCCCCGTCACCGGCACGGGACCGTTGCATGAATACCGCTTCGAGAGCCGGCCGGACCAGCGCGTCAAGCACAGCCTGTACATGCAGGGCAAGTACTACATGGACGGGAAGGTGCTCGACATGTCCTGGCGCTACATGACGGACGACTGGGGGATCGACTCACACACGCTGGACGCCAAATTCCGCTGGCCGCTCGGCGAGAGGAGCTGGCTCGAGCCGCACCTGCGCTTCTATACGCAGACCGAGGCCGATTTCTACCGCGCGAGTCTTCCCGCCGGAGAGCTGCCGGCATTCGCGTCCGCCGATTACCGCCTGGCCGCATTCGATGCGATCACGGCCGGCATCAAGTACGGCTGGTACACGTCGTCCGGCAACGAGCTCGCCGTGCGGCTGGAGTACTACCGGCAGGACGGTGAAATACCACCGGACGAGCTGTTCGGCGATCACACCAGCGAAGCCCTGTACCCGGGCCTCGATGCCGTGATCCTGAATTTCAGCTACGGATTCGACCTGTGAGACTCCGTTGGCCGCGCGCCCCGAACTACCAGAACCGTCCCTGACCCGCCGCGACGGCTACTGGCTCGGCGAGTTCCGCGCGATGGCGAGTCCGTGCCAGGTCCTCTCGAGGGCCAATCGCTCCACCGTCCGGGAACAGCTGCGCGCCGCTGCCGACGAAGCCTGGCGCATCGAGGCGAAATACAGCCGCTATCGCGCGGGCAACATCATCGACCGGATCAACACGGCGAACGGAATGCCGGTGGAAGTCGACGAGGAAACGGCCGGCTTGCTCGATTTCGCCTCCGACCTGCACCGGTTGAGCGGCCGGCGTTTCGATATTTCATCCGGCGTGCTGCGTGAGGTCTGGACTTTCGACGGCAGTGACCGAGTGCCGGCCGCGGAAGACGTCGAACGCGTTCTGCAGCGCGTCGGGTGGGACAAGATCGCATGGGAGCGCCCTTTGTTGACGCTCGCGCCCGGCATGCAGATCGACCTCGGTGGTATCGGCAAGGAGTACGCCGTCGATCGCGCGGCGCGGCTCGCGGGGGCGCTAGCTCCGGCGCCCTGCCTCATGAACTTCGGCGGCGATGTCGCGGCCGTCGCCGGAACGTCCGGCATCGACCCGTGGCGGGTGGGGATCGAATCGATCGACCCGGATTCTGCAAAACCCTGCAAGCGTATCGCGCTCGCGCACGGCGGTCTCGCAACCAGCGGTGACGCAAGGCGGTTCCTCCTGAAGGACGGCGTCCGCTACGGCCACCTGCTCGATCCGCGGACCGGCTGGCCGGTGGCCGGCGCGCCACGCTCCGTTACGGTGGCCGCCGATACCTGTACGCAGGCCGGCATGCTGTCTACCTTCGCGATGCTGATGGGCGCCGGGGCCGAAGCGTTCCTCGAGCGGCAGCGCGTCCGCTACTGGTGTATTCGCTGACCGGTCAAACCCGGATTTCCTGCAACCGCCGCGGCCGCTGCTAAGCTCACTGATGCCCCGCCTTTATGGGCATCACGTGGCGCCTCCGCGCTGGTGAGCCCTGGATTCCGTTGGAGGTTACGTCATGGCACCCCGTCATCGCTTGCTCTGCGGCACCTTTCTTGCCCTCCTCGTCTCGGCTCTCCACGTGGAGCCCGCCGGCGCCATGCCGGCGTTCGCGCGCACCTACAATGTCTCGTGCAACGCCTGCCACTCGGCGTTTCCCCGGCTGAGCCCGATGGGCGAGTCGTTCGCGGACGAATGGAACTTCCGCATGCCCAACTGGAAGCAGCAAAGCCTCGACCTTGGGGACGAGCGCCTGTACCTGCCGAAGCAATTGCCGCTCGGCATCCGTGCCCAGGGTTTCGTCCAGGCGCGCGACGGCGAGGCCATCGACCCGGTGACCGGCGAGGTGGCGGCCGATTCCGCCGTGGATATCCAGGCCCCCTATCTCGTCAAGCTGCTCGCGAGTGCGCCCTTGAGCGAGCAGATCAGCTTCTACTTCTACGCGATCTTTGCCGAGAAAGGCGGCAACGGTGAGGTGGTGGTCGAGGACGCCTGGTTCAGCTACGCCGACCTGTTCGATACCGGCGTCAGCATGATGCTCGGACAATTCCAGGTCTCGGACGTCATGTTTCCGCGCGAGGTGCGCCTGACGTTCCAGGATTTCATCCCTTATCGCATCGCCGGCATTACCTACGAACGCGGCGTGTTGTTCAGCCGCTCATTCGGCGCCGTCGATGTGGACCTGGGCTTTGTCAACGGCAACGGCATCGACGCGAATGCCGGGATCAACAGCCCGGGCTTCCGGCGGCCCGACCGGCTGTTCGACAACGATACCTCGAAAACCGTGTTCGCCAGGGCGGGCACCGACGTGCGGGGAATTACCGCAGGATTGTTCGCGCTCGCCGGCGAGCAGCGGAATGCCGCCGGTCCGGCCGGCGCGCTTACCGGCGACAGGGACACCGACAAGCGTATCGTCGGGCTCGACTTCTCGGGGGAGCTCGAGGGCGGTTTCCACTGGTTCGCCCAGGCGTTGTGGAACGAGTGGGACGGCTTCCTGGATCCGGCGACGAGCTACGAATGGTACGGGGCTTTTGCGGGGGTCGACTGGGTGCGCAACGAGCTCTGGACGCACTCGCTGCTGTACAACTACGCCGACGCGAACGACCTCGACAATACCGACACGGTGTTCGAAGGCATCGACATCAGCAGCCTGACATTCAGCAGCTCGTACTACTTCATGCGGAACGTCAAAGGCGTCATCGAGGTCAACCTGGACCTCCTGTCGACCGAATCGCCGGGGCAGTTCTTCACGGGCCACCTCAGCCGGGAACATTATTTCCTGGTTGGCTTCGACGCGGCGTTCTGAATGACGAACGCTGTCGCGAACCTCACGGCAGCGCGACGGCGTGGAGACGTTGCCGGGAATTTTCGATCACCAGATTGTCTTCACACCGAATTCCTTGATGGCGGAGTCATTCGTTGCAATCAGCATGCCTTCTCTGTCGGCCTGGGCAGCAAGCATTCGATCGAAAGGGTCGCCGCGCGCTTGCGGCCATAAGCCAGCCAATTCTCCATGGGCAAAAGTCACAGGCAGGAGTTCGAATCCCTGACTGATACAGTAGGATTCGACGGAATCGGGGATTCCCCAGCGGAGTCTCCCGAGCCGCACCTTAGTGGCACAGCCCATGCGCTGGCCGCACTCACGAGGACGTTCGTCGTGTCGTCCTGGAGAAGGCGCTGGACCTTGCGACTCAATTTCCGCTTCTCCGATGCCCACCAAATCAGGGTGTGGGTATCCAGCAAGAGGTCGGGGCTCACTTCAGTATTCGCCCGTCCAGTCTTCAGGGAGCGGTTCGAAGAAAGCGTCCGAGAGTTCTACGAGCCCCTAAGGTGCCGTGCCGTGCTCCGCCGGACATTTCGAGACGGCACTGAGGCTCACCTTCAGGATTGCCGAGGGCCTGCCTATCCGCGCCCTCATCCGCCTGTCCCGGAATCTGCACGAGGTTTCAACGCAAAGCTTTCTCGCGGTCCTCGGCAACGAGCTTCAGTTCGCGCCAGGCCCGAAGAAGCACGCGGATGGAGGAGCGGAGAAACAGAATCAGCAGCCCGCCCGCAATAACAATATCGGGCCAGCCGGAGCCGAATGCCCACACAGCAAGGGCGGCCGCCAGCACGGCGAATCCTTCCCACACGTCGTTGCGCGAGCACTCCCACGCGGACGACATGTTCACGTCGCCCGCCCGATACGGAGTGAGCAGCCACAGGCAAAACAGGTTTGCCCCCAGATTGACGAGCGCCGCGATGCCCATCACTTCAAAAACAGGGGTGTCCGGGTTGGCAACCCTCCAGCCGATCTGAACGGCTACAGCAATCGCGGCGCCCAGGATCAGGAATCCCTTGACCAGCGCAACCCGCGCTTTTGCCGCGCCGCCTGCGCCAACCACCATCAGGCTCAGAACATACGTGACCGCGTCGCCGAAATTGTCCAGGGCACCGGACAA
>DASSBS010000137.1:0-58469 GCA_035698445.1 Woeseiaceae bacterium | reverse complement strand
GGGTTTGTGCTTCGTCAGGCATGGCCAGGCATTGTAGACCGGGGCGGTGCCGAAGGCCGATCGTCCGTGAGACGGGCTCCTACAGGAGCGCGCATCGCGGCGATGCGGATCCCGACGCCGCGTCGCCCGTGGGACGGGCTTGTATGGTACCTGAAGCCGGAAATCAGGAAGATGGAAGGCGCCGGGGAGGGAGGGACCGTTTACGGGCTTCTGACCTGTTGGTACAGACTGTAGGAGATTTTCTCCCCTCCCCTCACCAAAGAACGCCAATTAAGAATCTAGCTGCCACACAGCCGATTTTAACAAGCTTGCGTCCGGTGAGTCCCCGGCATCACGGCTCTTCAACCGCGGAGGTTATTGTGGCAAAGCTCGTTTCTAAAATCACGCTCGGTGCGGACGTCAGCAAAGACAAAGTGGACATCTGCAACTGGGAAACACAACAACTCGTCACTCTGTCGAATGAACCCGCCGAAATCCGCCGCTGGCTCAAGACATTACACGGCCCGGTGCGGATCGCGATCGAATCGACCTCGGACTATCATCTGGTCGTGGTCGATGAAGCACAGGCCTTGGGATATGAGGTGTATCTCGTCAATGGCTACCAACTGTCGCATTACCGGGAATCGATCAATGTGCGCAACAAGACGGATCCCAAGGATGCCTGGCTGCTGGCCCGTTACCTCGCGCATGAAGGCAGCTTGCTGCGCCTGCATCCATCCCGATGCCGCAAGTCGCAAGAGCTGTGGAGCCTGGTGAAACGACGCGCCAAGGTGGTCGGGGTTAGAAAAGAGATGCAACAGAGTTTGGCGAACGTATCGGTTTCCACCAAAGCGTTTTTCACGAGCCTCAAGCAACTCCTGCGATACATCGATCGGCGGATCAAGGTGCTCATCCAGGAGCTCGGCTGGTGGGCTGACTATGAACACTGTCTTTCGATTCCCGGCATTGGGCCGTTAAATGCTGCCGCCCTGGTGACCACTTACCACCGCGGCGCCTTCGCCAGCGCCAATGCCTTTGTCGCTTTCATCGGATTCGACGTCAGACTCCGCGATTCCGGCAAGCACAAGGGCAAACGCAAGCTCACCAAACGCGGTGAAGGCGAACTGCGCCGGCTGCTTTACTGCGCCACCAAACCCGCTCAGAGCTACGCACCGTTTGACCGGTACCTCGCCAAACAGCTCGAGAATGGACTGCCCAAAATCGCCGCCAAAGTCTGCTTGGCCCGCAAACTTGCTCGCATCGCATTCACGCTGATGGACAAGCAACAATCCTTCAAAAAAGTGGAGGTTACCGCTTGACCGGCGCCATAGAATCTCCTACAGCGCAAAATCCAGGAGCTCCCTCGCGATCATCTCCTCCTCGCGGGTTTCGAAGACGTAAACCGGGCGGGTTTGCTCCGCGGAGATGCGCCCCGGTCCGTTGTCGCGGTTCAGCGCGGGGTCGAGCTCGACGTTCCACGCGGTGAGCCCCTTCGCCACGCGCGCGCGGATCTCCGCCGCGTGCTCGCCGATGCCGCCGCCGAAGACGATCGCGCCGTCGCCGCCGAGCAGCGTGAGGTAAGCGCCGATCGTCAGCACCAGGCGGTAGACGAACAACCTCAATGCGAGCCGCGCGCCTTCATCGCCGCGGGCCTCGGCCGCGAGCACCTCGCGCATGTCGCTGCTGCCGGCGAGGCCTAAGAGGCCGGAACGGCGGTTGAGCTGCTCGTCGATCTCCTCCGGCGTATGGCCTGCGCGCGCGAGCTCCAGCACGATCGCAGGATCGATGTCGCCCGAGCGCGTGGCCATCACGAGGCCCTCGAGCGGCGTGTAGCCCATGGACGTCTCGATCGAGCGTCCGTTCCGGACGGCGCAGGCCGAGCAGCCGGCGCCGAGCTGCAGCGTCACCGCGGAGATCCCCCCAAGCGGCTGGGAGATCGTTTTGGCGTACGACTGCGCCAGGCTCGCGTGGGCGATGCCGTGGAATCCGTAGCGAAGAAAGCCGAATTCCTCCTGCCATTCGCGGGGCAGGGCATACCGCATCGATTCCTGCGGGCGGCGCGCGTGAAAAGCGGTATCGAACACGGCGATGCCGGGCGTATCGGGAAACACGCGGCGTGCAACGCGGATTCCGGTGAGAGCCGGACCGTTGTGCAGCGGTGCGAGCGACACGAGCTCCTCGAGCGCCGCTTCCACTTTGCCGTCGATAAGGACGGGATCGATGAATTGCGAACCGCCGTGCACCACGCGGTGCCCCAGAATATCCGGTGCTTCGCCGATCGCGCGCAGCGCTTGCTCGATGCTGGCGTCCATCTCATCCCGGGATTCCCATTCATGCTTCTCACTGGAGCGTTCGCGCAACCCGTCGGGGCCGGCTTCGAACTGTGCGAGCTTGAGCGTCGCCGACCCGGTGTTGACGACGGCGAGGCGGCGCACGCTCATGCAACACATTTCATCGCGGGTTCGCTTCGGAGCCGGGCGGGGCGTCGGCGCCGGAGGGCCACTCCCAGTCGCGGACCTCCGGCATGTCCTGACCGTGCTCGTGGATGTATTGCTCGTGCTCGACCAGCTTGTCGCGGACGGCCTGCTTCGCGTAGGCGGCATGCGCGCCGAGCTTCTCGACCCGGTCGATGACGTCGCTCACCAGGTCGTAGCGGTCGATGTCGTTCAGCACCGCCATGTCGAACGGCGTCGTCGTCGTGCCTTCCTCCTTGTAGCCGCGCACGTGCAGGTTGCCGTGATTCGTGCGGCGGTAAGTCAGGCGATGGATGAGCCACGGATAGCCGTGGTAAGCGAAGATGATCGGCTTGTTCTCCGTGAAGATCGCGTCGAAATCGCGATCGGGCAGGCCGTGCGGGTTCTCGGATTCCGACTGCAGGGTCATCAGGTCGACGACATTCACGACCCGCACGCGCAGGTCCGGGAAGTGCTCGCGCAGCAGGGACACGGCCGCGAGCGTTTCCAGCGTCGGCACGTCACCGGCACAGGCCATCACGACGTCGGGTTCCGCGCCCCGATCGTTGCTCGCCCACTCCCAGATGCCGATGCCGGCCTTGCAGTGCTTCACCGCCGCGTCCATGTCGAGGTACTGCGCCTGCGATTGCTTGCCTGCGACGATGACATTGACGAAATCGCGCGAGCGCAGGCAGTGGTCGGCGACGCTAAGCAGCGTGTTGGCATCCGGCGGCAGGTAAACGCGAATGATGTCGGCCTTCTTGTTGACGACGTGGTCGATGAAGCCGGGATCCTGGTGGCTGAAGCCGTTGTGGTCCTGGCGCCAGACGTGCGAGGTCAGCAGGTAATTGAGTGACGCCACCGGGCGGCGCCAGTGCACCTCCCCGCTCGCCTTCAGCCACTTCGCGTGCTGGTTGAACATCGAGTCGACGATGTGGATAAAGGCTTCGTAGCAGGAGAAAAAGCCGTGGCGGCCCGTGAGCAGGTAGCCTTCCAGCCAGCCCTGGCACAGGTGCTCCGAAAGCACTTCCATGACGCGGCCGTCGTGCGCCAGGTGCTCGTCGATCTCGCGGATCTCGCCGGCGGTGACCTTGTCGGTGGCTTCGTAGACGGCGCCCAGGCGATTCGACTCGGTCTCGTCCGGGCCGAAGATGCGGAAGTTGCGGGCGCGGCGGTTCTGCTCGACGACGTCGCGCAGGAAGCGGCCGAGCACGCGCGTTGCTTCGCCCTTAACGCAGCCGGGCCGCGGCACGTCGAGCGCATACTCGCGGAAATCGGGCATGCGCAGCCCCTTCAGCAGCATGCCGCCGTTGGCGTGCGGGTTGGCGCTCATGCGGCGGTTGCCCCGCGGTGCGAAGTCGCGGATGGCCTGCACCGGGCAGCCCGCATCGTCGAACAGCTTTTCCGGACCGTAGCTCGCGAGCCACGCCCCGAGCATCTCGAGGTGCTCCGGGTTGTCCTGCAACCCGGAAAGCGGTACCTGGTGCGAGCGCCAGGTGCCTTCGACGGGTACGCCGTCCACGTGGTCCGGACCCGTCCAGCCTTTCGGCGTGCGCAGCACGATCATCGGCCAGCGCGGGCGGGCTTTGAAGCCGTTCGAGCGCGCTTCGAGCTGGATTTCGCCGATGCGGTCGACGACGGCGTCGAAGGTACGGGCCAGCCGCCGGTGCACCTCTTCCATGGGTTCGCTGTCGTCGCCCGACACGAAATGCGGGTCGTAACCGTAGCCTTTGAAGAGTTGCTCCAGCTCCTTTTCCGGCATGCGCGCGAGGTAAGCGGGATTCGCGATCTTCCAGCCGTTCAGGTGCAGGATCGGCAGCACGGCGCCGTCGTTCACCGGGTTCAGGAACTTGTTCGAATGCCAGCTCCCGGCGAGCGGCCCCGTTTCCGCTTCGCCGTCACCGACCACGCAGGCGACGAGCAGGTCCGGGTTGTCGAACGCGGCACCGAACGCATGCGCGAGCGAATAGCCGAGCTCGCCGCCTTCGTTGATCGAACCCGGGACTTCCGGCGCGCAGTGGCTGGGAATGCCGCCTGGGAAGGAGAACTGCTTGAACAGGCGCTGCATGCCGCGGGCGTCGAGCGACACGTCGGGATAGAGCTCGCTGTAGGTGCCCTCGAGCCAGGTGTTGGCGACGATGCCGGGGCCGCCGTGACCGGGCCCGGTGATGTTGAGCACGTCGAGGTCGCGGTCCAGGATCAGGCGATTGAGGTGCGCATAGACGAGGTTCAACCCCGGCGTCGTGCCCCAGTGGCCGAGCAGGCGCGGCTTGACGTGCTTGATCCTGAGCGGCTCGCGCAGCAGCGGGTTGTCGAGCAGGTAGATCTGCCCGACGGAAAGGTAATTGGCGGCACGCCACCAGAGATCGAGCTGTTGCAGACGCGTATCGAGCGAAGCATTCACCATGGAACGACTCGTGAGGAATAGGGGAGGGGGACATTACGGCGGGCGGAGGCAGGGATGCCCGCGTACGATCACGATACAAACATCCCCGTCCGGGAGCAAGCGCGGAAGGGTCGTCCACGCCGGTCGCATTCCCGCCGTCGGAGCCCGCCATTGCGAACGACCGGTATCCCGCCGAAACCTGCTTGCAGGAGCCCGTCTCACGGGCGACCACAGCGCTAAACGCTGTGTCGCCCGTGAGACGGGCTCCTACAGGCTGTCCTACCGGCGATCACGGGTTACCGTGTCGCCCGTGGGAGGCGTCAATCGCTTGCGGCGTGGGCTTGCAGGTAGGCCTCCACCTGCCGCTCGAGCACGTCGAGGGTTACGCCGCCGTTCCGCAGCACGACGTCGTGGAACTCGCGGATGTCGAACGCGGGGCCAAGGGCCTCCTGTGCGCGTGCTTTCAGCTCCAGGATCTTCAGCTCGCCCATCTTGTACGCCAGTGCCTGGCCCGGCCACGCGATGTAGCGGTCGACTTCGGTGCGCACGTTGTGCAGTGACAGCGCCGTGTTTTCCGCCAGGTACCGGCGGGCCCGTTCGCGGGTCCAGCCTTTCGCGTGCAGCCCCGTGTCGATTACCAGCCGGCACGCGCGCCACATCTCGTAGGACAGCCGCCCGAAGTGATCGTACGGCGTTTTGTAGATGCCGAACTCGATGCCGAGTTTCTCCGCGTAGAGACCCCAGCCTTCGCCGAAGGCGTGTGGGTAGAACGCCCGCCGGAACTCGGGAATGCCGGTCAGTTCCTGGCTGAGCGCGACCTGCTGGTGGTGGCCCGGAACGGCTTCGTGCGCCGTCAAAGCCGCCAGCGTATACAGCGGCCGCTTGTCGAGCGCATAGGTGTTCACCATGTAGTATCCGCCGCGGCGGCCGCCGATCGGCGCGCCCCAGTAGCGGCCCGTCGTGTAATTGGGCGCGATGTCGGCCGGCACCGGCTTGATGCCGTAGGGCAGGCGCGGCAAGGTCTTGAAGAAAGCCGGCATCTGGCCGTCGATCTGCTTCGCGATCCAGGCCGCTTCCTTCAGGAGTTGCTCGGGGTCGTCGACGTAGAAGCGCTCGTCGGTACGCATGAATTCGATGAAGTCGGCAAAGCTGCCTTCGAACTCCACCTGGCGAATGATCGCATCCATTTCCGCGCGGATGCGTGCGACCTCGCGCAGGCCCAGCTCGTGTATGGCCTCGGGCGTCGCGTCGTCCAGCGTCGTGTAGTACTTCACGAGATCGGCATACCAGGCCTTCCCGTCGGGGAACGTCGTGCGGCCGAGCTGCTCGCGCGCGCCGGGCTCGTATTCTTCCGTAAAAAACGTGAGAAAGCGCCGGTATGCCGGCACGACAACGGTTTCGATGGCTGCGGCGCCCGCCGCGCGCAGCCGCTCGCGTTCCGCCGCGCTGAAGTGCTCCGGCATCGAGGCGAACGGCTCGAAGAAGATGCTCTGCGCGGCATCGTCGACGATCGGGCCGGCAATGGACGGCTCGATGCCTTCGAGGATGATCTTCGGCTGCGTGATGCCGAGCGCGAGGCCCTCGCGCATGTTGGCGATGTGCTGGTCGAAATACCCGCCGAGGGCGTTGAGGCGCGCGAGGTAGTCCTCGTAATCGGCGGTGTCCTCGAACGGCATCGATTCGTACATCCGCTGGATGCCCATGTGAAAGCCGCCGTCGGCCAGGATCGGGATGAGGTAAGGGCGGTATTGCGCGAGCGTCACCCGGCTGCGGAGAATGAAATCGAAGAGATCGTAGTTGAGCTGGTCTTCCGAAGTCAGGACGGAGCGGTCGATCGCTTCCAGCCGCGCGAGGAAAGCGTGGTCCTCGTCGAGTTGGCGGCGCCAGCTCTCGGGCGTCACGTCGGGCAGCGCGTCGTTGTAGGTGTCGACGCCCATATCGCTCGCGAACAGGGGGTCGCGGGCGAGACGGGCCGCCCATTCATCGGCGAAGAGGGCGTGCAGGGCCTGTGCCGTTTCGGACAGCGCGGGCTGCTCGGCCGCGGCGACGGGCTCGGGTGCGGGCGGCGAGCAGGCCGTGAGCAGCGGCATGGCGGCGGTGAGGATGAGTACCGTTCTTTTGAGCATGGTTTCCCCCTTTGATTATTTACAAGGCGAGCCGCCGCGCCAGGCGCTTCGCGTCGCGCGGCGCGTAGACCTTGGCATCGTTGTCGAAATAGACGTACACGTCACGCTTCCGGCGCGGCGGGCGCTCGTCCGACACGGTGCGGGCGTCCTTGACCTGTGCGCCCCGCTGCCAGGCCTCGACCTTCTTCGCCCACGTATCGATAGCCTTCGGCGTGTAGCCGCTCACGTACAGCTCTTTGTCGCCATGCAGGCGAACGTACACGAAGTCGGACGTCACGTCTTCCATCAGCGGCCAGCGCCGGGCCGTGTCCGCAACCACCAGTGCCACGTTGTTGCGCTGCAGCAGCTCGATGAACTCCGCATCCACGAAGCCAGGGTGACGTACCTCCATGGCATGCCGGAACTCGAAAGACGGGTCGATCTTGAGGGTTGCGCGGCCGGTCACGCGTTTGTCGTGGCGGCGTGCGAGCTTGGCGGCCTCCACGCCGTCCCTCGGCAGCAGGTCGAAAAAGGCCTGGATGCGCTCGGCGTCGAAACCGAATTGCGGCGGGAATTGCCACAGGATCGGCCCGAGCTTTTCACCGAGCTCGAACAGCCCCGAGGCGAAGAAGTTGGCGAGCGCCGTCTGCGGCTCGTTCAGCTTCAGCATGTGCGTGATGTAGCGCCCGCCTTTTATCGCGAACACGAAATCATCCGGCACGTCGTCCCGCCAGCGCGCGTAACTCGACGGCCTCTGCAACGAATAGAAGCTGCCGTTGAGCTCGATGCTGTTGAAGCGCTCGGCGGCATAGGCGAGCTCGCGCTTCTGCGGCAGGCCGTCGGGATAGAACTTGCCGCGCCAGCCGGCATAGCGCCAGCCGGAGATGCCGACCCGGGCGGTCATGATTTCGCTCCTGTTGTGGTTGCTGTCGTCGTTTGCCGCACGGGAACCGGTGCGAAAGGTCTACGGTTACACGAGCATAGCGGATATCCTGTGAAGGGCAGTCTGGCCGTCAATGGACGCGGCACGGTCACGGCGGACGGCGAGCGGCCGGCCGATCGGTGCCGGCACCCGGGAGCCGACGGGTGTCGCAGTTCCGCGGGTTCCAGCGGCGCCGTCGGTACCAAATGTGACGCGGTCCCGGAATTCCACGCCGCTCAGCGCATACGCTGCACGCGATTGGGCACAACCAAACTGTTGGGGAGAGCGAGATGAAACGCATTCTGCTGGTGCTGTTTTTGGCCCCGTCCGCCGCGTTCGCGCAGGCGGACAGCACCGATATCCGTTATAGCTGGATCCAGCTCGCGCACGTGATGACGGCGACCGACGCCGACCTGGATTCGAGCGGCTGGAATTTCCAGGCTGCCTTCGCGGTTCGCGATCACATTCACCTGTTCGCCGATACCGAGTCCGCCGAGCTGGACGATTTCGAGCAGGTCACCGGCAGGGAAACGACGCTCGGCATCGGTGCGAATTTCGACCTCGTGGAGCGGTTCAGCGTTTTCGGGCGCGCCGGCTGGTATGACGTCAGCGCGGACGACGGCGCGACCACTGCCGAAGACGATGGCATCCGCGCGATCGCCGGCGTGCGGTTCGTACCGCTGCCGGGCTACGAGCTGCGAGGCGGCGTCGACTACATCGACCTCGACCTCTCGGGCGACGACACCGCCGGCTTCGCCGCTGCCGATATTTTCCTGGCCGACGGCATCGCGTTGACCGGTGAAGTGCTGTTTTTCGACGACGGCGAATCGTACACGGTCGGGGCCCGCCTGTATTTCGGCGATTGATCGCGATCCGGTCCCGCCCTCTCGGGGGTGGCCGGGCCCTTAGCTGATGCGGCCGTAACCGACGTCTACGTTGTTGTGGACTTCGGTCACGCCTGCGATGCGGGAGGCGGCATTCCCGGCGGCATAATGCTCGAACCACGAATCGGCCTCGCCTTCGAGGTAGATCTCGCCGTCCACGGCCGTGACGTCGATCTCGACGTTGCTCACGTACGGGCTCCGCTGCAGGGCGTTTGATACGCGTTCTTCCAGTTCTTCGTCCGCGATGGGCTCCCGCGGCTCGACCGTGAGTTGATTGCGCACGGCCTTGACGCCGAGCGTATCCCGCGCCGCATCCCCGGCGACGTGCTTCGCCTCGAGATTGTCGACGGTGCCCGTCAGCGTGGCGACCCCCTCGTCCACCTCGATGTCCGGCTTGAAAGCTTCGATCCGCGGGTCCAGCGACAGCGCCATGCGGACGGCCTGCTGCACTTCTTCGGCAGTGCGATTGGCGAGACCCGCGTCGCCGTCGTCCCCGGTCCAGCGCACGTCGAGGTCCGAGAGGTCGACCTCCCTGACCCCGGTGACTTCCGCGAGGCGGCCCGCCTGCCGCTTCTCGTACACGCTGTCGACGTGCCCCGACAGTGTGACGATGGCATCGTCGACCTCGATCTCGATCGTTTCGGCGTCGACGGTGGTGTTCCAGCGGAGCAGTTCCGTCACGTCGTGGGCGACCTGCTCGTCGGACCGGTCTAGGGGTAAGTCGATCATGATTTCGTTCTCGACGCCGCGCACGCCGCGCACGCTCTTCGCGACCCGCGTCGCCAGCGATTTCTCGGCCAGCGACTCGACCGCCCCCTGCAGCGTGACGAAGCCGTCGCTGACCAGGGCATTGATCTCCCAGTACTCGGTGGCCGGGTCGAGCGCCAGCGCCGTCGCCACGTCGCGCTCGATCTGCGTATCCGACCGGATGCTCGGCCGCACCGTCAGGTTGTCGTCGATCGCGCGCACGCCCCGCACGGTCGCGGCGGCCCGGATAGCGCGATCGTGCGCGAGTATGTTCTCGACTTCCCCCGACAACGCGACCATGCCGTCTTCCAGTGTGACGGTGATGGATTCGGCGTCGAGGCCCTCGGTGCCGGCGAGCTCCTCCTGCACCTCGCTGATGACCGCCCGTTCGCCCGGTGCCTCGGCCGCCTGCACTTGCCGTTCGCCGCCGGATGGCCGCGCGGCGCCCGCCGCCAGGACGGGCAGCAGCAGAAGAGCCGCCACGCCGGCGCCGGGCGGCGCGATGGAGTGTGTACGGTCTTGCGTCATGGCTGTCCTCCGATAGTGGGTATTGCGCGTCGAGAGAAGTCCCGCGTAAGCGGAAAGAGGTGCAAAATCCATTCCTGCACGACAAAACCCGCGGGGTATCGTGGATCGCGTAAAATCTACGAATGATCGGTAGAAAGTGCAGGCGTATGCGGCTTACCCGTGGGTGAATCCGGCCGTCTGCCGCCTGGTGACGATGGACGGCCGATACGCCGGTGGATCACAGGTCAGAATTGGTGCTCGATGCCGACGGCGAGGTAGTCGTTACTTTGGTTAGTGCCGCCAATGTCGCCGGTCGTGTAAAAACCGAACACCTTCGTGTGCTCGCCGAGATCGTGGTCCAGCCCCAGCGATAGCTGCGAGTCGAGCAGGTTGTCGAACGGATCGGCCTGCGGAGTCGTACGCCAGATATCGGCGTCGACGTACTGGAGCTTCGCGGTATTGTCGCCGAAGCTCCAGGCCAGCGAGGCGCCAAAGCCGTCGCCGTCGACGTTGCCGGCCTCCGTCTGCTGGTACAGCAGGCCGAAACGGGCAGGGCCGTGCGTATAGCCGCCGGCCAGGCGCAGGGTTTCGACGCCTTCGCCATCGAGGTCCGAATCGTGCGCCACGGCGGCATACAGGAGATCGGTCTCGTAAGTGACGGCGATTGAAGTGCCGTCGGCGATACCGTCGTTACCGGCCGCCGCGTCTTCGCCGGGAAACAGGTTGACCGTGACGCTGAGCGCGTCGGCAAAGGTCGGCGTGGTGTACCCGACGTAGTTTTTCAGCCGGTTCTCGCCGTTGAACGTGTTCTTGATGTCCCCTTCGAGGTTGTCGAACAGCTCGAAGTCGCCCTGCGCGTCTTTGAGGGCGGTGTCGTGGCGGCCGACCTTCAGCGTGCCGAACGCGCCGGCGAGCCCGACGAACTGGTTGCGGGGCGAGATGTTGTCGTCTCCGCTGTCCGCGTCCGGATCGACCTCCCACTCGAACTGGTAAATCGCTTCGAGCCCGTTGCCCAACGCTTCCTCGCCTTTTACCCCGACCCGCGACGCGTTGCTCTGCAACTCGACTACCGACCCCCGCGCCTCCTCCGAATCCTGCAACGTCACGTTCAACCGGCCGTACACATCCAGCCCCGCAACCGCCGGGCCACTGGCCAGCAGCAGCAGGAGAGGGGATCGGAGCAACGTAAGCAGTTGAAGATGCGGCCGATTTATGCCGGAAACCATGCTTTTTCGAACCTTAATCGACCGTTTTGGGGTGTTTTTGGGCCAACAAGTCCGCGGCGATGATGCGCGCAGGCGAATCCCGCCGCGTGACAGCGGGCGATTATGCCAGATTCCGCCGGGAGGGCCGGCGGCGCTAAATCACGGGCTTGACGTCGATCTCGCGGACCTTGTCGTCGTAGAACGCGACCCGGCCCTGCAGCGCGGCATGTTCCTCGTACGGTTCCTCGTACGTCCAGGCCGCATCGTCGAGATGCCGGTCGGCGACGTCGACACTGTAGTAATGCGCCGTGCCCTTGAACGGGCATTCGGAGCTGCTGTCCGTGCGTTCCAGCAGGGACATGTTGATGTCCTCGCGAGGGAAGTAGTAGCGGTCCGGCTGCCCGTCTTCCCGCACGCGGATGACGTCGGCGGATTCGGCCACCGTGCGGCCGGCGGCTTCCACGCGCATCCGTTCTCCGAGGCGTTGCTCGTCGACCTTGTGATCCGGCCATTTCCGGTGTCCGGGGGATTTGCCCATGGTTGGTTCTCCTTTCGAGAGGATGCGCCGGCGTCAGTCAAGTCGACCCCGCGGCCGGCCTGCGGTTCCCGCCGTGTTAAGTTACCCGGTGGGGAGAACAACAACGGAGATCCATGGGGCCCATAGGCATCGTCCTGTTCATGCTGGCGGCCGTGATCGTCAGCGCGGTCATCGTGCGGGCAGTGCCCCGCGCCGTGCCGACCCCGCTGGTGCAGATCGCCCTGGGTGCAGCCATCGCCGCGGTATCGGACCAGGAGGTCCCGCTCGATCCGGAAGTCTTCTTCCTGCTGCTCCTTCCGCCGCTGTTGTTCCTCGACGGCTGGCGGATCCCGACCGGCGAGCTGCTGCGCGACAAGGGCATGATCCTCGAGTTGGCCCTCGGCCTCGTCTTCTTCACCGTCATCGGCATGGGACTCTTCATTCACTGGATGATCCCGGCCATGCCGTATCCCGTCGCCTTCGCGCTGGCCGCCATCGTATCGCCGACCGACCCCGTCGCTGTTTCGGCCATCACCGCGCGCGTCCCGGTGCCGCCGCGGATCATGCACGTGCTGGAAGGCGAATCGCTGCTCAATGACGCGACGGGCCTGGTGTGCTTTCGCTTCGCCGTTGCCGCGGCGTTGACGGGCAGCTTCGCGCTGTCGTCGGCCGCGCTGGCCTTCGTGCAGCTCGCCTTTGTCGGTGTCGTCGTCGGCGTGGCCATGACCGCCGGGCTGATGTGGTCGAAGATCTGGGTCAGCCGCCGGCTGGGCGAAGATACCGGCTCGCACGTGCTCCTGAGCCTGCTCATCCCGTTCATCGTGTACGAAGCGGCCGAGCACCTCGGGGGTTCGGGCATTCTCGCCGCCGTGGCCGCCGGCCTGACGATGGGCTACGTGGAATTGTCCGGCAGCGCGCTGGCCGGCACGCGGGTCCAGCGCACCGCCGTCTGGGACACGGTGCAGTTCGCGTTGAACGGCGTGATGTTCGTGCTGCTCGGCGAGCAGTTGCCGGCCATCCTCATCGATGCGGCGGACGCCGTGCGCGAATCCAACAAGAGCGAGCTGTGGTGGCTGGTCGTCTACGTCCTGGCCATTAATGTCGCTCTGGCCTGCCTGCGTTTTGCCTGGGTGTGGGTGTCATTACGGTTGAGCGGCCTGAAGAGCTCGGGGACCGGCGCCCCGGGAAAGAATCCGCCGTGGCGGCTGGTCGCGGCCATGTCGTTCGCCGGCGTGCGCGGCGCCATCACGCTGGCCGGCGTGCTGACCTTGCCGCTGCTGGCCGACGGCACGCCCTTTCCGGCGCGCGAGCTGGCGATCTTCCTCGCGGCCGGCGTCATCATCGTATCGCTGCTCACGGCAAGCATCGCGCTGCCGCGGCTACTCCAGGCACTGGCGCCGATGCCGATGCCGGGCGAGGCCGAGGCCGTGGAGCGGGCGCGGCAAGCGGCCGCCGAGGCGGCGATTCCGGCCGTCGAAGCCGCATTGCACGAGCTGGCGAGCGGCCAGAAAGACGCCGACGTCTACGCCGACGCCGCCGCCCGCGTGATGGAGGTGTATCGCCGGCGCCTCGAGGGGCGCACGACCGTCGAGGATGCCGAGCGCATCCGCCAGGGCGACGGCATCGAGCGGCGGCTGCGCCTGACGGGCCTGCGCGCGGAGCGCGACGCGCTGTTCTCGCTCGCGCGCGCCCGGCACCTCTCCGATGCGGATTCGCGCCGCCTGGTGCGGGAGCTCGATCTTCTCGAGGAGCGGTTTCGATAACGCGGCACGGCGCCGCGGCAGGCGAAGCGTTCAGCGCAGCCGCCAGCGGATCCCGACGTAGGCGGAAAGCGGCGCGCCCGGATTCAGGATCGCTTCATCCGGTGCCGCGATATCGCGCACGGCGTGATTGGCGATGTACTGCGCGTCCAGGAGGTTGCCTGCTTCGGCGAAGACACTCCATGTGTCGCCCGACCAGCCTCCGCGCATGCCGACAAGCGAGTACCCGTCGACGCGATAGCTGTTGGCAAAATCGGCATAGCGATCGCCCACCAGCTCGAATGTCGGCCCGAGCCACAGCCCATTCCCGTCCCGGTACATGATCTCGCCTCTCACGACGTAGTCCGGCGCCGCCGGCAACCGGTGGTCGCCGTAGTGCGCATCGCCGTCGAAGCGGAACCGGTTGAGGCTGATGCTGATCACGGGCTCCAGCGAACGATCGGTTGCGTGATCCAGCACCAGCCGCCCGCGGGCCGAAGCCTCGATGCCGGCGTGCAGAGTGCGATCGATGTTGGTCGACAGGCTGGTGCCCGGCGCCACGGGATCGTCGACGGACAGGATCTCGTCCTCGATGCGGGCGTAGTACGCGGACAGGGTCCACGACCAGCGGTTCGCCCCGCGGAGCTCGCGACTGCCGCGCGCGCCGATCTCGATCACGGTTCCCGACATGGCGTCGAGCAGCGCCTCGCCGCCCGCCACATTGTCTTCCAGCTCGAAATTGGTCGGCGGCTCGTACAGCCGGCTCACGTTACCGTAGAGCCGGAGGTCGGGCCGGAGATCGTAAAGCAGCCCGATGCGCGGGTTGATACTCGAATAATCGCCGGCCGGATTGCGGAGGGCTCCGGTCTCGACGTCGGTGCTGCGCACATCGCGGCTCGTGGCAACCGCCTGCGCTGCGAGCACGAGCATCGTTCGCTCGCCCAATGACCACCGATCCATGGCGAAGGCTTCCCGCAGTGTCGCGTCGTCGTCGATCAGCGCCGTCCGGCCGTTCCGCATGCCGCCCAGATTGCGGTAGTGCGCACCGGCCACCGAACTGTACGCGAGATCGAAGCCCGCGAGCAGGTCATGCGCGCCCGCGTGCCGGCTGTAACGCAGGACGGCCGCCGTGTTCCGATGATCCGTATCGATCAGCAGGCTGAAAACCTCGACGGGTGGCGCCGGCCCCGGCCCGTCGACATCGGCCATGACCCGGTCGACGATCGGGTGAAAGAGCGCCTGCTCCTCGACGGACAACCCGATTTCGAGTTGCCGTTCGTCGCCGATCTGCCAGGTGGTCTTGTTGGCGAGGCGCCACGAGTCCACGTCGAGCTGGTAATTGCCGCCGCTGGCATCGGCATTCGCCTGAGACGGGTCGGCGGCCACCTGCGCGCGAGTGAGCGATCCGGGAAGCTGCTGGTCGTTTTCGATCCAGCTTCCGTAGAAGCGCGTATGAAGAGTGTCGGAAACCCGCCAGCCCGCATTTCCGTAGACGCCCGTCCGGTTCTGCTCGTTGTGATCGCGATATCCGTTCCACTGCTTGCTTTCCACCGTGACCAGGGCGTCCAGTGCGGGACCGAACCGGTCGCTGAGCATGATCCGTTCGCGCCACTGCCCGAAGCTGCCGCCGCTCAGGAGCATGGAAGCCGAATCGCTGTTTCGGGCCGTGGCCGAAACGAAATTCGCCGCGCCCCCCAGCGTGCTGGCGCCGAACTTCAGGGCATTGGCGCCTCGCACGACCGTGATGTGCCGGGCGCTCAGCGGGTCGATTACCCGATTGTGGTTATTGCCGTCGGCCGTGGTGATCGGCAGGCCGTCCTTCAGCAGCTTGATGCCGTTCATGTCGTAGTCCGTAGCGTCCAGGTTCGAGCCGCGGCTGGAGAAGAAGATCACGTCGTTGCCGCTTTCGCTGGAGGACCAGACGCCGGGCACGTACTGCAGCACGTCGGCCAGGCTGGACACGTTCCGGTTGCGGAAGTCCTCGACGTCGACCAGGTCGATGCCGCCCGGCGTGATCGCCACTTCGCGCCGCAGGGATTCCTCGTCGGTCTCGGTGCCGACGACCACGATCTCGTCAGGCGGCGGTCCCGATCCGGTCGACGGGGCGGGGCCGGAAGCCACGGCGAAGTTCGCCGACGCGAGCGCGGACGGCAATGCAAGTGCCGTGAGCAGGGTACGGTATTTCATGGAACAGCCTCATCGAACATTGCCGGCGCGGGCGGCGCGCCGCAGGGCGGTGCGCATCGTACGCCGGGTGCAAGGTCGGGCAGGGCAGCTAGGCGCTGCTTCTATCGTCGGCCAGGCGGCTGTTCGGGGGCGCTCGGGCGCCCCAGGAATGAGCGAGGAAGGTCAGGGCTTTCCGTTCCGGCGGGAACGGCGGAGGATCGGCTGTTGGCACAGCCGGTAATGCAGCGTGCTCCGCGACCGGCCCCGGAGACGCGAACAGGACGGCGAAGGGGCAGAACTTCCAGGCGATGGCATCGTGCGCGCTTTCATCGGACCGGGCGTGGCCGTCATCGTGATGGTGGCCGGCCCGGTCGGCCGCTGCGACGAAAGCAACCGCGCCGATCCCACCGGGACACAGCACGAAGGGCAAGCCGTCGGCGATGGGCGCCGGCATGTAGCCCGCGGGTGCGATTGCACGCAAAGCGAGCCCGATCAGGGCCAGTTGCAGCAGCCGATGTCGTCCGTGGTGATTCATGGTGTCAAGCCGTGCCAGCCGGAGAGCATTGCACAAGCGGCGCGAAGACTGAAGAGCCAGGCGCATGCCGCCCGAATTCCCGCGTGTGCCGCCGCTCAGCGCACGCGCACCCGTTGCAGGAACTGCCGGGTCCGCTCTTCCGCGGGCGTGTCGAACAGCCGTTCCGGCGGGCCTGCTTCGACGATGCGCCCGCCGTCGATGAACGCCACCCGGTCCGCGAACTGGCGCGCGAAATCCATCTCGTGCGTCACGAGCAGCATGCTCATGTCGGTGGTGCGGCCGAGCTCGCGCAGGACGTCGAGCACCTCGCCGACCATCTCGGGATCGAGGGCGGAGGTCACTTCGTCGAACAGCATGATGTCCGGCTGCATCGCGAGCGCGCGCGCGATGGCCACCCGCTGCTTCTGGCCGCCGGACAACTGATCCGGCCGGGCGCCGGCCCGGTCTTCGAGGCCGACCCGCCGCAGGAGATCGATCGCGGTTTCGGTTGCGGCGGCTTTGGCAACGTTGTTCGCCAGCCGCGGCGCGAGCGTCAGGTTTTCGAGCACGCTCAGGTGCGGGAAGAGGTGGAAGTGCTGGAACACCATCCCCAGGTGCGCCCGCAGCTCGCGCGTGAGCGCGGCATCCGCCGCCTTGCCGTCCCGCCACAAATAACGCCCGTGCACGCGCACGCCGCCGGCCTGCACGTCCTCGAGCGTCATCGCAATGCGCAGCACGGTCGACTTGCCCGAGCCCGACGGGCCGATGAGCGCGAGCTTTTCGCCGGCGCCGAGCGCGAGGTCCAGCCCGTCCAGCACGATGTTCCGCCCGAAGCGCTTCGTCACGCCCTCAAACTGCAGCACGGCGTCAGTGGCGGATGGCATGGCGTGTCTCCAGGTGACGGACAAGGGAGGAAGCAACGAGGCTCACGACGAGGAACACGACGCCGGTGATCGTGAGCGGCTCGAGGTAGCGGAACGACTCCGCGCCGATCAGCTTGGCGGTCTGCAACATTTCCATCACAGTGATCGCGGCGAGCAGCGGCGTGTCCTTGAACATCGCGATCAGGTAATTGCCGAGCACGGGAAGGATGGGCGGCACCGCCTGCGGCAGGATGACGCGCCGCCAGGTCGCGGATGGCGACAGGTTCAGCGCCCGCGCCGCTTCCCATTGCCCGCGCGGCACCGCTTCGATGCCGGCGCGGTACACCTCGGCCGTGTAGCAGGAATAGTGCAGGCCGAGCGCGACGATGCCGATGGTGAGCGGCGACAGCGTGGGGCCGTATTCGGGCAGCACGTAATAGAGGAAGTAGAGCTGGATCAGGAGCGGAGTCGAGCGCACGAACTCCACGATCCACGATACGCCGCGGGCCAGCCACAAAAGCGGCGCCATGCGGGCGACGGCCCACGCGAGGCCGAGGAGCACCGCAAGCGCGAAGCCCGCGAGCGTCGCCTGCAGCGTCACGACAAATGCGCCGAGGATTTCCGGCAGCACGTCGAACGCGTAAGCCCAGTCCCAGATCATGCGCGGCCCCCGCGGTGGCGGGTGACGTTCCGTTCGAGCCGGCGCATGCCGACGAGCAGCACCTGCGACACCGCGAAATAGATGAGCAAGGTCAGCGTGAACAGCGGCACGGTATCGAGCGTCGCGGCACGCTGAACCTGCGTGGTGAACGTAAGCTCGGACAGCGTGATCAGCGAGACCAGCGCGGTGTTCTTCAGGAGCTCGATCAGCAGGTTGCCCGCGGGCGGCAGCATCATCGGCAACGCCTGCGGCAGGATGACGCGCCGCATCGCCTGCCCATCCCCGAGGTTCAGCGCGCGTGCTGCCTCCCACTGGCCGCGCGGCACGTTGGCGATCGCGCTCCGCACTACCTCTGCGCCGTAGGCGCCGCTGTTGAGGCCCAGCACCACGACGCCGGTCACGAGCGCGGGCAGGCTGATGCCGAAGAACGGCAGGGCGAAATAGAACCAGAAAAGCTGCACCAGCGCGGACGTGCCGCGGAAGATCTCCACGTAAGCGTTCGCGGGCCAGCGTAGCCACCGGCTCGGCGAGCGGCGGCCGAGGCCGGCCGCCAGCGATATGAGCAGCGCGAGCGCCGCGCCGCCGACGGTAAGCTGCAACGTGACCCGCAGGCCTTCGACCAGCGCGGGCAGGTGCGTCTGCAGGAACGCGAGGACGCCTTCGAGCGTCACTCCGACCCACCTTTGCAGAGTTCGGCCGCCGTCACGTTGCCGGGCAGCATGTCTTCAGTGAAGCCGAACGGCTCGACCAGCTCGGCGTGTTTCGGCGTGCCGACCGTCGCGCGCAGCACCTGGTTGAATGCGTCGCGGAACTTGCGGTCGCTTGCACGGAAGCCGAACGCGCCGTAGCCCTTGATGACCTCGCCGTCAATCACGAGATCCGTGAACGGCAGCGCGCGTTGCAGCGGCGCCGATGTCTTACCCAGGAGGTCGTTCACCGTGAGTGCAGTACCGGCATAGGCCGAGACGCGCCCCGCGGCAACGCCGTCCACGGCCGAAGGCGCATCGGGAAAGATCTTGATGCGGCCGTCCGGGATGCCGACGGCGCGCGCGTACTGCAACTGGATCGCGCCGGTGACGACGCCGAGCGTCGCGCCTTCGGTGTCGCGCAGGTCGCGATAGCCGTGCAGGCCGAGCGGGTTGCCGGCCGGCACGACGAACGCCTCGCCGATGGCGTAGGTCGGGTCCGAGAACAGGATCTCCTCGCAGCGCGCCGGCGTGATGTACATGCCGGCCGCGATCACGTCGAAACGGCCGGCCTTGAGCGCGGGGATGAGCGAGCCGAACTCGGTGAGCACGCCGCGGATGTCCTCGACCCCGAGCTGCCGGAAGACGAGCCGCGCGAGCTCGGGCGATTCACCGGTCAGGCGGCCGGTCTCGGTGTCGACGTAGGCGTAGGGCGCTTCATTGGCGAAGCCCACCCGCACGAATCCGGCGGCGCGGATGCGCTCGAGGGTGCTGCCGCCGGTCGTTGCGCCGCCTCGCAGCTCGCCGGGCCGGGGCCACAGCCAGGCCGCGAGCAAAGCGAGGATGGCCACCCATGCGGCGCGGCGGAGGATCGCCGGCAGGCGCGCCTTTTCTTTGCATTCTTCAGGCACCGCTGCAAGTATGCAGGCCCGGGCGCGGGACGCAACCGTACGGGCGCCGGACGCATGGGAGCCCGTCTCACGGGCGACACGCCTCGACCGCCCTGTCGCCTGTGGGACGGGCTCCTACAAGGGCCGTTGGCGTGATCCTTGCAGGATGGTGTGTCGCACTATCGCCTTTTCCGGAGGAGTGATCCGCCATGCATTATTCACGGAAGGGCGGTCCGTCGGGAATGGTCATCGTCATCATGGGCGTGAGCGGCAGCGGCAAGTCCACTGTCGGGCGGGAGCTTGCGCGTGCCATCGACGGCCGCTTCCACGACGCCGACGATTTTCATCCCCGGGCGAACATCGAGAAGATGCAAAGCGGCCGGCCACTCACGGACGCAGACCGCGCGCCGTGGCTGGCTACGCTGCGCACCGCCATCGACGGCTGGCTGACGCAGCCCGGCATCGACGTGCTGGCCTGCTCCGCGCTGAAGCGGAGTTACCGCCGGCAGCTCGGCGTCGACGGGGAGCGCGTGCAACTCGTCTACCTGCACGGCAACCCCGGCCTCATCCGGGCGCGCATGGAGGCGCGGGAGGACGGCATCCTCGCGCCCGACATGCTGGACAGCCAGCTCGCGGAGCTCGAGCCGCCGGAGAAAGCACTCACCCTGGACATCGAAGAGCCGGTGGAAACGCTGGTCGCACAAATCCGCGAGGGTTTGCACCTGTAGGAGCCCGTCTCACGGGCGACACGGCGGTGAAGGGCCGTGTCGCCCGTGGGACGGGCTCCTGCAAGGCCATCGCAACGCGGTGCGTTCCCGCCGTTTGTTGTCGCCCGTGGGACGGGCTCCTACAATGCGGCATCGGCGCCGGGGGAGAATTCAATGAGCACGACGACGGCGCGGGCGCGCCCGACACTGCTCATGATCGGGCCGGGTCTGCTGCTTGCGGCGACCGGCGTCGGCAGCGGCGATCTCGCGACCGGCAGCATCGCCGGTTCGCTGCTCGGGACCGCGGTGTTGTGGGCGGTGCTCGCGGGCGCGTTCCTGAAGTTCGCCGTGACCGAAGGCCTGGCGCGCTGGCAGCTCGCCACCGGCGAGACGCTGCTCGAAGGCGTGGCGCACCGGCTTGGCAGGACCGCGCTATGGCTGTTCCTTCCCTACCTGCTGCTCTGGTCGTTTTTCGTCGGCTCGGCGCAGGTGAGCGCCAGTGGCGTCACGCTGCACGCCATCTTCCCGGTGTTCGAGGACGCGCGCGACGGCAAGATCGTGTTCGGCATCGGCGCGGGCCTTGCCGGGCTCGCGATGGTCGCGATCGGCGGTTACCGCCTGTTCGAGATCGCCATGCGCATCTGTATCGGCGTCATGTTCGTCACCGTCATCGCCACGGCGGCGGTGCTGTGGCCCGGCACCGCCGAGGTGCTGCAGGGCCTGCTGGTGCCCCGCATTCCGTCCGTTGGCGGGCTGGGACTCACCTGGACCGTTGCGCTGATCGGCGGCATCGGCGGTACGCTGACCGTGCTTTGTTACGGCTACTGGCTGCGCGAGGAGGGGCTCACGGATCCTTCCGACCTGCGCGCCTGCCGCATCGACCTCGGCGTGGGTTACCTGATGACGGCGCTGTTCGGCATCGCAATGGTGATCATCGGCAGCACGATCGCGATCGAGGGTGAAGGCGCCGGGCTGCTGGTCATCCTGTCGGAGCGCCTGGTCGAAGCCATGGGGCCGGCCGGCAAGTGGCTGTTCCTCCTCGGCACCTTCGGCGCCGTCTTCAGCAGCCTGCTCGGCGTCTGGCAGGCCGTTCCCTACCTGTTTGCCGACTGCTGGAACCTGCTGCGCGAATGGCCGGCCGCGGATGGGGCGCGGAGCGCCGTCGACACGCGCGGCCGGCCGTATCGTATTTATCTCGTGCTGCTGGCGCTCGTGCCGATGCTCGGGCTGTTCTTCAGCTTTCGCGAGATCCAGAAGTTCTATACCGTCATCGGCGCGTGGTTCTTCCCGCTGCTGGTGCTGGTGCTGCTGGTCCTGAACGGCCGCGCCGCCTGGGTCGGCGAGCGCCACCGGAACCGCCCGCTCACGACCGCCGTGCTGGTCGCGGTGCTGGCGTTTTTTTCCTGGCTCGCGTTCCGCGACCTGACCTCCGGGTGACCCGGCCCGGACCGCGCCGCCGCTGGCACGCAAGTTGCAGATTTCGCGCTGATGAAGGCGAACTACGAATCCCTCGCCGACCTGCCGCAGTCCCTGCGGAACGAGCTGCCGGACCTGCCGCAGCGCACTTACCTGTCCACGTACCGGCGGGTCTGGGAGAAGTGCCGCATGGGCGGCATGGAGTCCGAGGACGAGCTCGCGCATACCGCGCACGAAGCCGCCATGCTGGCGGTGAAGGCGCAGTTCGACAAGGACGAGCAGGGGCGCTGGAGCAATATCCCGGTGGGCAGTGAAGTCCGCCCGGACAAAATTCCCCCCGACAGCGCTTGAGCTGTAGGATGGCGGGTTCCAACAGCGCTTTCTGGCAGGAAAATTGCAACGTGCTGGCCATGAAGCAGGGAATGCTGATGGTGATCGAGCTCGCCTGTGTGCCGCAGCCGGCACTGATGCAGCGGGCCCGTGTGGTGGCGGCCGCGCTGCAGCTAGGCATCTACGTAGGGTGCCTGCGGGACGATTCGGAACTGCCGCCCCCGCTTCCCGGCCGCCGCCAGCATACGGAAAACCTGCGGGCGCGGGTGCATGCGCGCAGCCGGCTCGCCCTGGAGCGGCGGCTCGAGACGATGCGGGCCGACGGCCTCGACGCCGAGGGCAGCGTCGCGACCACGGATTCCGTCGCGAAGACGGTCCTGCAACTGGTGCGGGAACATGCACCGGCAATCGTAATGATCGCGCGCAAGTCGCACACGGGTTTCGAGCAGGCGACGCTCGGTGGCGAGGACTTCGCCATTCTCCGGGAGTGCCCCGTGCCGGTATGGGTGGTGCATCCGTCGCGGCACGGCGGAGACAAGATTCTCGGCGCGGTCGGGGAGCCCGCGCCGCGTCCTGACGGCCCGACTCTCGACGACCGGATACTCGATGAAACCGCGCGGCTCGCGCAAAAGCTCGGCAAGGAGGGCCACGCCGTGCACGCGTTCGGAGATGCCGGTCTCGTATCGTTGCCCCTGGAACCGGCGGCCGAGGACCCGACCGACGACCTGGGCACGAGCCGCAAGGACGCGCGCATCGAGCGCCTTCTTGCCTTCGTGCAATCGCACGGCGTCGCGCCCGAGCACGCGCACATCTACGAGGGCAAGCTGGACCGCGTGCTGGAGACGGAGGCCGGTCCCTTGAACGCGGACCTGATCGTGCTGGGATCGGGCTGCGACGGCAGGCTCAAGAGACTGCTGTCAGGCGGCACGATGGAGAAGATCATCGACCATGCCGATACCGACGTGCTGGTGCTGAAGGGCGAGAGACCCCCGGCGCCGCGACCGCGCGTGTAGGAGCCCGTCTCACGGGCGACGGCAACGTCGCCGGCCGGGTCGCCCGTGTAGACGGGCTCCTATAAAGAAGGTGGCGGTGCGGAGCGTGCTTACGCCGCGCGGCTCATCTGGCGCTGCATTTCCTGCTTGCGTTCGGCCATCTTCCGGCCCAGGTCGGCGAGCTCCTGCTTCGACATCGCCTTCGCAGCTTTCTTGAACATGTCCTTTTCTTCCTCGTCGACATGGTGCTCGACCAGTTCCTTCAGCACTTTCGCGCGGCCGGAAAATTTCTCGCTCGTCGGTGAGGTCTTGCGCAGGTCCGGCAGCACCATTTCGCTGACGGCGCGATGCTCTTCCAGCGCTTCGAAATACGTCTTCGCGAAGTCGGCGTTGCCGGCTTCCTTGAACGCGGGATAGAAGATCTCTTCCTCGATGTGCGTGTGGATATGCAGCTCCTGGTCGATCTTCTGCAGTAGCTGCTGGCGCTTTTTCTCCGCACGGGTCGTCGTCTGCGTGAGCTCGGAGAGCAGTTCCCTCACCTTGCGGTGGTCTTCCTTCAGCAGTTCCAGTGCGCTTTGGTTCGTCATCTCGATCTCCTTGGAAAGGGCGGCCGTCGGCAGCGGGACGGGTGATGGAGAGACGGGGAGCAAGAAATGTGCCACGGGTGCGCGCCGCTGCGCGCCGGTCGCGGGAGCGATCAGCCAGGGCGCCCGGCATTATTTACAGCGAGCGCTGCAGTTCCTACATGCAATCGAAGGTGGCCTTTCGCGGCAAAGGAGGCGGCGTCAAGGCGTTCAGGGCAGAAAGCCTGTGACGCGGACGGTGACTTCGCCGTCCGGTTCGCCGCTGAACCCGAACGCGAGCTCGACGTCGGTACCGGCCGGCAGGTAAGCGATCGATACCGCGGCCTCTTCTTCGTTGCCGTTCACCGTGGCGGTTGCGAGCAGCGTGACCTCTTGTGCCGAGCGATCGCCGTCGTTATGCGCGATCGCCGGCAGCACCCACCCGGTGGACGTGAGATAAGCCTTGTCCGGTTCCAGCTTCACGACCGGCGCCGGCGGCCGTCCGGTGTCGGTGAGCCCCTCGTAGAGCAGCAAGCCGAGCACGGCCGCCACCGCGAGGCAGCTCACGAAGAGAACGACCCACTCGACGCGGTTGCGCCGATCCACTACGCCGCCTCGCCGGAGGCGCCGCCGCCGATCAGCAGGCGCCCGGCAGCCCCGCCGAAGGCCGCGACCACCCCGAGCAGCACGATCTGCGCAAGGATCGGGTAATAGGGTGTGCCCTCGGTCCGGCCGAACGACCAGATGAGCAGGCCGCTGACCAGCAGACTCAGCGCATAGGAGACGACCGTCTCGGTCAGCGGGTGGTCGAGCGGGCTGTCCCCCGGCGTGCCGGGTTTTCGGCCGCCGCGGAAGTCGGCATAGAACACGATCGCGTACGACATCAGCAGGCTCGCGATTACGATCAGGACCAGTCCCCACCAGGTGGCGCCGACGGCCAGGAAGATCGTCTCTTCCGTCGGGGCAATGTTGAGCGACAGGAACAGCGCGGCACCGGCTACGACGGACAGGCGGCCCCAGGGACCGACGTGCATCGAGCGCGTCATGGACGTGCCGAGGTCGGCGGCTTCCTCGCCCTTATCCTCGGGATCGGCGAGCTGGGCGCCGGCGAGCGATACGCCGAGGGAGATGGGAATCATCTGCAAGCCGATCTTGCCGACGGCATCGCCGAGCCCGATCCCGGGATCGATGCGGCCGATCAGCCACAGCGCCACGGCCGACACCACGGCGGCAACGCCCATCGTGGCGACCGAGTCGAGAACGAGATCCGGCCAGCTCCGCTCACGGCGAAAGCCGCTGAAAGCGCTGTAACCGATGACGATCACGAACGTGAACAGGATGAGCACGATGATCTTGCGCTCATCCATCAGGAAACCCTGGAACCACATCTCCATCGTGAACAGCGGCGGCAGCCCGAGTAGCAGCCCCCCCGCAATGCCGCGCACGAGTTGCCGCAGCGTTGTCGATGCCGATTCGCCGGGGCCGGTGGATGCGCGGGGCCGCGTGCGGGCGGCGTCGCTCATGCCGCGCCCTTGTCCTCCTGCGTCTTCGGCTTCGGCGGCTGTTTCTCGCCGCCGTCGCCGCTTCGCTGGATGAAGCTCATCTTGCCCTGCGGCTCGAGGATCGCCCAGGCGACCTCGCTCAGGCTGCCGATGCCCGCGAGGCGCATCTCGGAGAGGATTTCCGCGCGGGTCAACCGATCGCGGCGCAGGTTCTCCTCGACGATTTCGCCATCCTTCACGATCACGCGCGGCTCGCCGTCGAGCAGGGTTTCGAGCTTGCGCGAGGAGTAGGTGAGCCAGCTCAGGGCCAGGGCCCAGAAAGCCAGCGTCGAAATCGCGAGTATCGACCCGGTGAGCGAGAAATCGTTGTGCATCACGCCCTGCTGGACGAGGTCGCCGAAGACCACGAGGACGATCAGCTCGAACGCGGTCATCTGTGCCAGCTCGCGCTTGCCCATGATCCGGACGACCAGGTACAGGACAAAGAAGATGACGGAAGCGCGGAGCACGATGTCCATTACGGAAACACCATTATCGTGTAGTCGATCGAGGCCAGCGTCGCCGGACCGTCGGTGACCTCGATGGCACCCTGGTTCGGCCCGGGCGGATACCGGGGATTCACCTGGCCGTCCACCTTCACCAGCAGGCGCGTTCCGGGCGGCAGGGCGCCGTAGTGAAAGTCGAAGGAGCCGTTCTCGAAGCCTTCCTCCGTCGCCGCCGGGATCATCGTGTTGACGGTGAAGTCGTGCCAGACGTCCGCATCGACGCTGAGGACGGCGTCCTTGATTTCGCGTTCGGTCTCGATGGTGAACATCATCTCGAAGTATTCACCGCTGCGAATCCGCTTCGGTCCCTCGATCGTCAGCTTCACGCCCTCGCCCGCATCGGCCAGCGTGGTGGTTTTCCCGAAGACGCCACAAAGAGCGACGATGAGCAGCACGCCAAGCAGGACCACCCCGCCCCAGGTCATGATCCCGGAGCCATGCGCCTCGTGGATGTGCCGCGGCTCTATCCCTTCCGGCCTCGTGACCTCGTTCATACGCCCTTCGCGCCGGCAAAGCGCGGGTGTTTATCTATGCGGTTGAACCAGCAAGAAATGTGCCATCCGAAACGCCGCTTCGGTGCACCCCGGGAGCCGGACTTGCAATGCATGGCGGCAATATTTACAGGGGCGGGTGCAGTTCCTACATCGGTGATCCGTTCGGAAGGCTTGGTCAAGCGGCACGCAACTTGCTTTTCAGGGATGGCCTCCCTCGAGGCATGTCACGCCAGCTTGAGAGGTCCGGATTGCCCGATCAACTTGCAGAGGACGATTTCACGGCACGGCGGCACGACATGGTCGGCCGCCAGCTCGCCGCCCGCGGAGTGCGATCCACACGGGTGCTGGATGCCATGCGGACGGTGCCGCGCGAGGAATTCGTGCCCGACAACGTCCGCGAGTTCGCCTACCAGAATTCACCGCTGCCGATCGGGTCGGGACAGACGATTTCACAGCCCTACATCGTGGCGTTCATGCTCGAGGCGCTGGGGCTCTCCGGGGAAGAGAAGATTCTCGAGGTCGGTGCCGGATCGGGGTATGCCGCCGCCGTGCTGGGCCAGATCACGAAAGAGGTCTACGCGATCGAGCGCATTCCGGAGCTTGCGCAGAGCGCCGCCGCGACCATTGCGAGACTCGGCTACGACAACGTCGAAATAAGGCAGGGCGACGGCACCCGCGGCTGGCCGGAGCACGCGCCGTTCGATGCCATCGTCGTGGCGGCGGGCGGACGGTACGTCCCCGACGCCTTGCGCCAGCAGCTCCGCATCGGCGGGCGGCTCGTCATTCCGGTCGGGCGGCACGAGACGTTCCAGGAGCTGGTTCGTATCACGCGGCGGGACGAGCAGGAGTTCGAGGAAGAAAACCTGGCGGCGGTTCGTTTCGTGCCGCTCATCAGCGACGCCGGTGACGAGTCCGATGCCAGCGGCGACCCGCCGGCGAAACCCGAAGCGTCGGTCGCTCAGGCGGACCCTGCCGCGATAGTCCGCGCCGCCTGCGAGCCCTTTGAATCCGTCGAGAACGCGAATTTGCATCCGCTGCTGAACCGGCTCGGTGAGGCGCGCGTGGTTTTGCTCGGCGAGGCTTCGCACGGTACCTCCGATTTCTACCGCATGCGCAACCGCATCACGCGGGAACTGATCCGCCAGCGCGGCTTTCGCGTGATCGCCATCGAGGCGGACTGGCCGGACGCCGCGCGCATCGATCACTATGTCCGCCACTTCGAATACCCGCCGTCGGAGTGGACGGCGTTTGCGCGCTTCCCGACGTGGATGTGGCGCAACCGGGACGTGCGTGGCTTCGTCGACTGGCTGCGGGATCACAACGGCAATATCCCCGCGGCGCAGCGCGTTGCGTTCCACGGGCTCGACCTGTACAGCCTGTACAGCTCGATCCGCACCGTGCTCGAGTACCTGGATGACGTCGACCCGCAGACGGCGGCGCTCGCCCGGGAGCGCTACGGCTGCCTCACGCCGTGGCAGTCGGACCCGATCACCTACGGGCGCGCCGCGCTGAGCGAGCCCTACCGGACTTGCGAGCGCGAGGTGGTGAAGATCCTGATGGAGATTGCAAAAAAACAGCGGCAATACGCCGAGCACGACGGCGAGCGTTTCCTCGATGCGGTGCAGAACGCGCGGCTGGTCGCGAATGCCGAGCGCTATTACCGGACGATGTATTACGGGTCGCAATCCTCCTGGAACCTGCGCGACTGCTACATGTTCGAGACGCTGCAATCGCTCCTGCAGCATCATGCCCCGGATAACAAGACGGTGGTCTGGGCGCACAACTCGCATATCGGCGATGCGGCTGCCACGGAGATGTCCGCGCGCGGCGAGCTCAACATCGGGCATCTTTGCCGCGAGGCATTCGGCGAAGACATGTACGCCATCGGTTTCGGTACCGATCGCGGCACGGTGGCGGCGGCCTCGGACTGGGACGGCCCGATGGAAGTCAAGCAGGTCCGGCGCTCACTCGACGACAGCTACGAGCACCTGTTCCACGAAACCGGGTTAGCCGGCGGCCTGCTCGGCCTGCGCGCGGCGGAGGCGCCCGCGAGAACGGTGCTGATGCGGCCGCGGCTCGAACGGGCGATCGGCGTCGTGTACCGTCCGGAAACCGAGCGCGCCAGCCATTATTTCCAGGCGGTGCTGCCGCGGCAGTTCGACGAGTACGTCTGGATCGACGAGACGCGCGCCGTCGAGCCGATCGGCACCGCGGAGCTCAAAGGCATGCCGGAGACTTATCCGTTCGGCGTGTAGCGCGGCTGTTCGCGGGCGATCGCCTAATGCTCCGGCTCGTCGGCCTTGGTGTGGTGCACGGTGCCGTCCGGGTGCTCCGGCGGGCTGTAGATCGTGTAGAGGCGCAACGCCTCGTTCTTCGATGTATTGACGACGTTGTGGCGCGTGCCGGCCGGGATCACCACGGTCACGCCGTCGGCGAGCTCGTGCTCCTGGTCGTTCAGCCGCACCACGCCGCTGCCCGCTTCGATGCGGATGAACTGGTCGTGCTCGTCGTGCGTTTCGAGGCCGATCTCCTCGCCGGCCTGCAGCGTCATCAGCACGAGCTGCATGTGCGGCCCGGTGAAGAGCACGCGGCGATAATCCTCGTTCTCGAGCGTATCCCTTTCGATATTGGTCACGTGACCGACCATGAATCACCTCCTGTAGGAGCCCGCCGTTGGAGCCCGCCATTGCGGGGGGCCGGTACGGGCGTTGAGTCCGGCTCATACCAGCATAGCCGAACCGGCAATGCGGGACGCCGTCCGGCAGCCGTCACGCCCGCCTGAACAGCAATTGCACGTTCGTGCCGCCGCCCGGACCGGATTCGATCCGTGCCTCCCCGCCGACCTGCAGCATGAACCCGTAGACCTGCGCGAGCCCGAGGCCCGTGCCGCGGTCGCCCTTGGTGCTGTAGTACGGCTCGAAAGCGTGCTGCTGCACCTGCTCGCTCATGCCCGGCCCGTGGTCTTCGATCGCTACACAAACCCGCTCCGCCGCGCCACGCTCGACCCGGTCTCCGCGCTTCGAGCTGGCGTAGGTGCGCACGTCGATGCGGCCCTGGCCCCCCATCGCGTCCCTGGCATTCACCACCAGGTTGACGAGCGCGATCTCGAACTCGGTTTCGTCGAGCAGGCAGGCCGGCAGGTCGGGGGTGAGGTCGATCGTGAGCTCCACGCCCGCACCCGCGGCCCGCTGCAACAGGTCGGCACTGTCCTGGACGCACTCGTTCAGGTGCGCGCTCCTGACCAGCATCGGCCGGCTGCGGGAAAACGTGGAGAGGCGCCGGATCAGTTCCGCACCGCGCTCGACGGCGCGCTCCGCCGCTCCCATGGCATTCCTGCAGGCCTCCGCCGTGCGTGACTCGTGGGCGAGGATCACGAGGCTCGAGGAGACGACGGCGAGCAGATTGTTGAAATCGTGCGCGATGCCGCTCGTCAGGTGCCCGAGCGCTTCCATGCGTTCGGTCCTTGCCTGCCGTTCCTGGATGCGCTCGCGCACCTGCTGCTGGCGCCGGAACTGGTCGACCAGGAAGCCCAGGAGCAGCAACAGCAGCGCGAGCGCCGCCGCGGCGCCGGCCACGATCAGCCGCCAGGGTGCCAGCACCGCACTGATGTCCTGCGCAACGGCGACGACCAGCGGCTGCGACTGCACGGCGCGGTAGCTGACCAGGGCTTCGAAAGGCAAGACGCCGGAGCGCGTGATGTAGCTACCGGCATTGGCGCGCGGCAGGTAAGTCGAGAACAGGGGCACGTCTTCGTACGACTTGCCGAACGCTTGCCCCGCGTCGGGATATTGCGAGATCAGCACGCCGTTGTCGTAGAAGAGCGAGATGACCCCTGCCGAGCCCAGTCCCATTCTCTGGTACAGCGCTTCGAAGTAGCGCGGCTGGACGGCGGCGACCGCGATGCCCTCGAAGGTGTCGTCCGTGCCGATGCGCCGCGTTACCGGAACGAACAAGCCCAGCTCGGGGTGATTTTCCAGCGGCGCGGAAATGGAGCTGACGAGCGCCGGGTTCTCGCGATGCCGCTGGAAATACGGGCGATCCCCGGGGGAGATGGCGGGTGTCGCCGAATGATCCGTGTCATGAATGATCCGGCCGTTTTCGTCGACGATGTAGATCGCGCGAACGTAGGGCCCGAGGTAGCTCAACCGGCGGTCGAGTGCCGCGCGAAATTCCGGGTCGTCCGGTTCCAGGTCGTCCGCGAGCCGCAGCGCGTCGACGACGCCGGCCAGCGTCAGGTCGACCGACTGGAAGGTGCGCGCGGTCTGCGTTTCCAGCGCCAGCGCCAGGGCCGACAATACCCGGCTCGCGCGCTCGACGGTCGCCTCGCGCTCGCGCAGGACCAGCAGTCCGACCGCGGCCGCGACGGCGAACCAGATGATAGTAACGACCAGAATCAGGCGCACGGCTGACGCGTCGCGCCAACGGCTACTACCGAACAGCACCGCAAACTCTCCAGGATCAGCCCGCGCCGGTCCGGCGCGTCCGCATCATTCTAGCCGGGAGCCGCCGCTTTATCTCGGTTGCGCGGAATGCCTGCCCGCGCGCGGCCCGCCCGCCGACTCGTCGCTGTAAAGCGACAGCCAGCGCAGGACGTCTTCCCGCCGCAGCAGTCCCTTCAGCTCGCCGTTTTCGATCACGGGAAGCTGGTTCACGTTGTGCTGGCTGATCAGGCGCAAGGCGTGCGCGCTTTCGTCGGACGGCGCGACGGTGATCGCTTCGTCGGCCGGTCGCATGATGCCGCCCACGGTCGCTTCGGCCCACCGGTCCCGCGGCTGGCGCCGCGCGTCGGCGAGGCCCACGATGCCGCGAAAGCGGCCGGCTTCCGTCACCGGCCAGGCGCGCTGCTCGTGGCCCAGGATGTACTCGTCGACGAAGGCCTGCAGCGTCGTGTCGATGGGCACGGAGCGGACGTCGGTCAGCATCAGGCGGCCGACGGGAACGTCCTCGAGCGCGGACTGCACGATGAGCTGCCGGTAGCTCATGATGGCGGCGTTGTGCAGGAACCAGCCGATCAGCGCGAGCCAGAGGCCGCCGACCAGGCCCGTGCCGAATAGCGGCACGCGCACGCCGAGGATCATGGCGATCCCCGAGGCGATCAGGATCCACGCGAATGCCCGGCCGGCATTGGAGGCCCAGCGGGTGGCTTTGTGCAGGTCGCCCGTCGCGCCCCAGATCGCCGCCCGCATCACGCGCCCGCCGTCCAGCGGGAATCCCGGCACCAGGTTGAACAGGCCGAGAATGATATTCACCGGCCCGAGCCAGAGGAGCAGCGTCGTCCACGGTCCCAGGTCCGCCAGTAGCTCCTCCGGGTTGTCGATGCTGCCGGTTACATCACCGATACCGAACGAGCCGAGCCAGATGCAGAGGAACCCGATCGCCAGACTCGTCACCGGACCCACTGCGGCCATGTAGAGCTCGGTGCGCCACTCGCGTGCTTCCTCGTCCAGGTGCGCCATGCCGCCGAAGATGAAGAGCGTGATACGGCGGATCGACATGCCGCGCGCGCGGCCAACCAGCGCGTGCGACATTTCGTGCACCAGCACTGACCCTAAGAACAGGACGGCCGCCGCAGCCGCGGTGAGCCAGCTCAGGGCGGCGCTCCAGTCCGGGTGCCACGCGGGGAACAGCCCGCTGGCGAGGCTCGCGGTGATGAGGAAAAAAATGATCGCGAGGCTCCAGTCGAGATAGACGTCGACGCCCGCGATGCGCATGAGATGAAATCCGCCGGTCATTCGTTTTCTCCGATACGTCTGGATGGCGGATGCAGGCATCGTGCCAGTTTGCCCCGTAGGAGCCCGTCTCACGGGCTCGGCACCGCGGGCTCCTACAGGGCAGCAGCCGGTGCGGGAGGTGGCTCGAGCCCTTTTTCGCGCAGCCACTCGCGGTTGTACAGGCGGGACTGGTAACGGCCGCCGCTGTCGCAAAGAATCGTGACGATCACGTGCCCCGGACCGAGTTGCTTCGCGACCCGCAGGGCGGCGGCGACGTTGATGCCGGAGGAGCCGCCGAGGAACAGGCCTTCCTCGAACAGCAAACGGTACACCTGCTCTACGCATTCCGCGTCCGGGATCATCTCGGCGTCGTCGATCGGCGCGCCTGCGAAATTGGCGGTGATGCGGGTGCTGCCGATGCCTTCCGAGATCGACGAGCCGCCGACGACTTTCGCTTCGCCGTGCTTCACGTAGTGCCAGGTCGCGGTGCCGGTAGGATCGGCGAGCACGGTCACGACCTTCGGGTTCTTCGATTTGAGGTACAGGGACGTGCCGGCGAGGGTGCCGCCCGTGCCGGACGTCGAGACGAAAGCGTCGACCTTGCCGTCCGTGTCCCGCCAGATCTCGGGGCCGGTGGTCTCGATGTGCGCCTGCCGGTTGGCGAGGTTGTCGAACTGGTTGGCCCAGATCGCGTTGTCCATTTCCGCGGCGAGGCGGCCGGCAATTTTCTGGAAGTTGTTCGGGTCCTTGTACGGCACCGCCGGCACGGGCCGCACGTCGGCGCCCAGGGCGCGCAGGAGATCCAGCTTTTCCGGCGACTGGGTCTCGGGAATGACGATGACGCAGCGATAGCCGCGCGCGTTGCAGACGTGCGCGAGCCCGATCCCCGTGTTGCCGGCCGTGCCTTCGACGACCGTGCCGCCGGGCCTCAACCGGCCTTCCGCCTCCGCGGCGAGCACGATCGACTTCGCGGCCCGGTCCTTGACCGAGCCGCTCGGGTTCAGGAACTCGGCCTTGCCGAGGATCTCGCAGCCGGTCTCCTCGCTGGGGCCACGCAGGCGGATCAGCGGCGTGTTGCCGACGGCGTCGACGAAATCATGGTAGTACTTCAGAGGCATGGTACCGCTGGCAGGGCCGCGGCTTTACCGCGGCTCCGACACGTGGTGCAGGGCAATGGATACTAGCACGGCGGCAGGCGGCGATTGGCGGGGTGGCGGGCGAAATGTTTCCGCGGAAGCGCCGCGTGCCCTGCTGTACTATCCGTCCTCACAATACCAAGCCGGGGTTGACCTCTGCCGATGAACGACCTGCTCTCGGCCGTCATCACGCTGTTCCTGATCATGGATCCGCTCGGGAACGTGCCTATTTTCCTGTCGGTGCTGAAAAACGTGGCGCCGGAGAGGAGGCGCAAAGTCCTCGTGCGCGAGGTGCTGATCGCCTATGTCGTGCTGCTCGTGTTCCTCCTGCTCGGCGACGCGGTGCTGCGGGTCATGCAGATCGACCAGGAGACGATCAGCATTGCCGGGGGCATCGTGCTGTTCATCATCGCGCTGCGCATGATCTTTCCGCAGACCCGTACGCATGGCGCGCTGCCCGAAGGCGAGCCGCTGGTCGTGCCGCTCGCGATTCCGCTGATCGCGGGGCCGTCCGCCCTGGCAGCCCTGCTGCTCCTGCAGCGGGCTTCTCCCGGTGGCACCGTGGCGCTGTGGCTCGCGATGACGATTGCCTGGCTCCTGACGGCCGCCATCCTCGTTGGGGCGCCGTTTTTCTATCGCGTGCTGGGAGAGCGCGGGCTCATGGCGATGGAACGCCTCATGGGCATGGTGCTCGTCATGATCAGCGTGCAGATGCTGCTGAACGGAATCGGCGAATTTCTCGGCCGGTGAGCACTGCCAGCTCGTCATTTCGCTGCGTAGCGCAGGCGACAGGCTACGCTCGGCACCCGGATGAGAACGACCGGCCCCGGCCAGTCCGCCCTCCTGCTTCTGGACGTCGTCGACCTTTTCGCCGCGGAACAGGTGTCCTATGTAGTTATCGGTGCCATGGCGGCTTCCGTGCACGGGTTCGTTCGCGCAAGTCTCGATGCGGATGCGGCACTGTCATTGTCGCCCCCGGAACTCCGTGACCTGGAGAGAAAGTGCGGTGCGTCCGGGTTGCAAACCGAGATCCGGTACGGCGATGACGACGATCCGATTGCCGCACTGCTGGAAGTCTCCGACGTCTTCGGAAATCGAGTGGACCTGGCAATGTCTCCCGCCGCCTTGTGAAGCGGAATGAGAATCATTATCATCATAAGCTCGGGCGGGGCTGTAACCGGCTGGACGAGCTTTGAAAACCACTTTCCATTCGACTCTCGAAACGCTGCGGCGCGGCCAGAGGGGCGTGATCAAGACGGTCGATTCGGCCGATCCGGCCGTGCAGCGCCTGATGGTGCTCGGCCTCGTGGCCGGCGCCGAAATCGAGTTCACCGGCGCCGCCATTGGCGGCGACCCGCTCGAGTTTCGCCTCTTCGGTAACGGCATCTCGCTGCGCCGCGAACAGGCCCGGCACTTCGAAGTCGTTGCCGCAGGCGATGGCTAGCACCCGCGCGATCAGCATCCCGGTCGAGCGGATCTCGGTCAGGCAGTACCCGCGCGCCACCATCGCCGTCGTCGGGAATCCCAACTCCGGCAAGAGCACGCTGTTCAACCGGCTCACCGGGCTGCGCCAGAGCACGGCCAACTATCCCGGCGTCACGGTCGAAAAACACGTCGGCATCGCGAAGCTCGACGATGCCGTGCTCGAGCTCGTCGACCTGCCCGGCACGTTTTCACTCAGTGCGCATTCGCTGGAAGAGCGGATCGCGGTCGACGTCGTCCTCGGCCGCATGCGCGGCGTCGAGAAACCCGCCGGCATCCTCGCCGTCGTCGCGGCGAACAACCTTTACCAGGGTTTGTTCCTGGTGCAGCAGCTCATCGAGCTGGGGCTGCCCGTCGTCGTGGCGCTCACGATGTCGGATGCCGCGGAAGCGGCCGGCCTGAAGATCGACGTCGACAAGCTCAGGCGTTTCCTCGGCGGCGCGATCGTCTGCCCGGTGGTCGCGACCACGGGGCAGGGCATGGGCTCCCTCCGGCGCGCGCTCGCCGTGCTGCCCGAGGCGCGCGTGCCGGACGCGCCGGCGTTCTGGCCCGAGCTGCGCGCAACCGCCGACAAGCTGGCGGCGGAATCGAACGGCCGCATGCGGCGCATCGAAATCGAGCGCGCGCTGATCGACGGCTCGAACGGTCCGCCGGTGGTGGATGCGTCGGCGGATACGCTGACCGCCCGCATCCGTGAGGCGCGTGCGCGGCTCTTCGGAGGCCGGCCGCCCGTCGCGGAAGAAGCCCAACGCCGCTACGACTGGGTGCGCGAGGTGCTCGCCGAGGTGCAGAGCGGCAGCCCGGTCTTGCGCACCTGGGGGGCGCGCGTCGCGGCGTTCCTGAACCGCCCGGTGCCGGGCACGATCGGGCTGTTCGTGGTGATGGCGGTCGTTTTCCAGGCGGTGTTCGCCTGGGCCACGCCGTTGATGGATGCCATCGATGCCGCTACCGCGGCCACCGGTGCCTGGGTGTCGTCGACGCTGCCGGAGTCCGCGCTCACGAGCCTGATCGCCGACGGCGTGATCGCCGGCGTCGGCAGCGTGATCGTGTTTCTCCCGCAGATCATGATCCTGTTCCTGTTCATCATCCTGCTCGAGGACTCGGGCTATCTCGCACGCGCGGCCTATCTCATGGACCGCGTAATGCGCTCGGTCGGGCTGTCCGGGCAATCGATCATTCCCATGATCTCGAGTTTCGCCTGCGCGGTGCCGGGCGTCATGGCGACCCGGGTGATTCCCAACCGGCGCGACCGCATCGCCACCATCCTCGCGGCGCCGTTCATGACCTGCTCGGCGCGACTGCCCGTGTACGCGCTGCTCATTGCCGCTTTCGTGCCGGCGACGGCGGTCGGCTGGTTCAACCTGCAGGGCCTCGTGCTGCTCGGCCTGTACCTGCTCGGCATCATCGCGGGCGTTTTGACGGCGCTCTTGCTCCGGCAGACGGCGCTGCGCGGGCCGAAGCCCGCCTTCGCCCTGATGCTGCCGGAGTTCCGCAAGCCGAACCTGCGCACGGTCGCGATCCAACTGCTCGGCCGGGTCAAGGTGTTCCTGCGCCGCGCCGGTACCGTGATCTTCACGGTCGCGGTGATCGTCTGGGCGCTGGCCTATTACCCGCGTTCGGAGAGCGTGGAGGGAACGGCCGAAGCGCGCCTCGCGCAGGCGGAAGCGTCCTTGTCGGACGACGCGCTGGACCGGGCTCGCGTCCGCATCGCCAACGATGCCGCGGCGGCGCAGCTCGAGCAGAGCTGGCTGGGCCGCGCCGGCAAGGTGGTGGCGCCGGTGTTCCGGCCGCTCGGCTGGGACTGGAAGATCTCGGCCGCCGTCATTGCGGGCTTCCCCGCGCGCGAAGTCGTGATCGCCGTGCTCGGCACGGTCTATGCCGTCGGCGACGAAGCGAGCGACTCCACGCTCACCCAGCGCCTCGAATCCGCCACCTGGCCGGACGGCTCGCCGGTGTTCACGCTGCCGATGGTGTTCGGCCTCCTGATCTTCTACGCCTGGTGCCTGCAATGCGCGGCGACGCTCGCCGTGATCCGCCGCGAGACGAATAGCTGGCGCTGGCCGGTGTTCGCGTGGACCTACATGACGACGATGGGCTACGTCGGCGCCATGGTGGTTTACCAGGTCGGCAGCCCGTAGTCCCTCGCGGCCCGCGCCTCCCTTGATTGCCTTCTTGCGGCGCCTGGCGCCAGGCCTGCTGCTTGCGTGTTTCCTGGGGCTCGCGGCGCTGGCCTTGACGGAGATTCCGCTCCTGGCCCGCTGGCAGGTGAGCGCGCTCACGCTCGCGATCGTGCTCGGCATGCTGCTCGGCAATACCTTCGGCCGGCACCTGCCGCCCGCGCTGGCGCCGGGCATCGGGATGGCACAGAAAAACCTGCTCCGGCTTGGGGTCGTCCTGTACGCCCTGCGCATCAGCTTCCAGGACATCGCCGCCGTGGGATTGCCCGGGCTCGCGCTGGATGTGTTCGTGATCGCAACCGTGCTCGTGCTCGGCACCTGGGCCGGGCAGCGCTGGCTCAAGCTCGATCGTGATACCGCGATACTGACGGCCAGCGGCAGCGCCATCTGCGGGGCGGCCGCGGTGCTGGCGGTGGAGCGCGTGCTGCGCGCCGAGCCCGGCCAGGTGGCGATGGCGGTGGCCACCGTGGTGCTGTTCGGCACCCTGGACATTTTTCTCTATCCGGCCCTCTATCCCTGGCTGGGGCTGGACGCACACGCCTTCGGCCTGTTCACCGGCGCCACGGTGCACGAGGTGGCTCAGGTCGTTGCCGTCGGCAGCGCGATCAGTCCCGCGACGACCGATACCGCCGTGATCGTTAAACTGACGCGCGTCATGCTGCTGATGCCGGTGCTGGTCGTCATCGGTTGGCGCGTGGGGCATCGCGCAGGCAGCGGGGAGAGGCGGGGCATCGTGCCGGGGTTTGCGATCGGCTTCCTTGGCGTGGCGATCTTGAACTCACTGGTCGACGTGCCCGAAGACCTGAAGGGGGCGTTACTGACCTTCGATACGTTCCTGCTCGCCACCGCCATGGCGGCGCTCGGCATGGAGACGCGCTGGACGCGCCTGCGCACCCTCGGTCCCCGGCCGCTGCTGCTGGCCCTCGTCCTGTTCCTGTGGCTGTTCGCCGCCGGGCTCACCGTCACGCACTGGCTGGTGTGAGCACCGCGGCCGGTCGCGGCCAATGCGCGTCAGTCCAGCTCCCGCGGCAGGATCTCGAACACGGCCCGGCCGGCAAGGTGCCCACCGGCGATCAAGGCCAGCGCGCCGGCAATTTCCAGCAGGAGGATCGGCGTGGCGGGGGCGGCGTCGAACTCTCCCGATTTTGCCCGCCACACGGCGGCGACCAGGAACAGCACGAACGCGGAACCCATGCAGAGGATGTGCCGTTGCAACGTGCGGTTGTCCTGGACGTTGCTCGGCAGCCGCGCGTAATCGAGCAGGCCCGCGGCAACGGTGGGCAGCGTGGTGGCCACCCCCGCCCACAACAGCCCGTGCGCCAGCGCATTGCCGTCGATGGCCGGGATGGCCGGCAGGAGTCCCGCCCACAACGCCAGGTCGAGCACCACCCCGGTCATGTAAAACGCGATCGGGAAGTGCACGAACAGGGGATGCAGGCGATACGGAACGTCAGGCATTGAGGAACACGATGAGCAGGAGCACGAAGCCCGTTACGGCGAGGGCGGCGTGCAGCACCACCACCCCTTTCGGCGGCAGCTCCTTTTTGGCATGGCGCGAAGCGAGCCAGAAACCGCCAAGTGCCGCTACCAGGAAGAAGCCGAACGACCATGGCAGCAGCGGAGCGGCCGTCTCGCCCAACAGCAGGAGAATCAGGAGCACCAGCCCGGTCGCGCCGAGGAGTGCGTGCAGGATGGAGAGCGCCCAGGGCGCCAGCTTGTCCCGGAGGACGTGCAAGGCGAGCACAATGCCGCCCAAAGCCCCGACGGCGAACACGATAACAGCAGCAGTCAACATTCTTGTTACTCCTTTATTTTCGTGACAGGTTGGAAATTCTCCCTTTAAACTCAGTCTAGACAAGCGACTTCATCTTTGTCAATCTAATGCTTGATAAAGTCGATTAACGGAACAATGGATTCGGTCATGAGCACTCCCGCCACACCCATTGCCGGCTTCGGCGAACGCCAGCAGCGCCTGCTGACCCTGCTGCTCGAAAAGAAGCAGGGCCAGAGTGCCGACGAGCTGGCACGCGCGCTCGAGATCAGCCGCAGCGCGGTGCACCAGCACCTGACGGTGCTGTCCGGCGCGGGCTACGTCGAGAAAACCCCGCAGGCGCCGAAAGGCGGCCGGCCGGGTTTCGCCTGGCGGTTGTCCGAGCGCGGCGTGCACCTGTTTCCCAAGCACTATGCCCTGTTCGCCGAACTGCTGCTAGGCGGGATGAAGGGCAGCCTCGGCAGCGAGGGCCTGAGCGAATCGATGCAGCGCATGGGGCGGCTCCTCGGCGAGCAGAACCTGCACCGTATGAAGGGCAGGACCCCCGCGGAACGCATCGAGGAGGTCGCACGCATCATGCGCGAGCTTGGCTACCAGTCACGCACCGAGGCCGACGAGTCGGGCGGGGCTCCGATGATCGATGCCCGGAACTGCATCTGGCACGACCTCGCGCGCCGGCATCGCGAAGTGTGCGAGCTCGATATCGCGCTGATGGAGACTCTGCTGGGCGAGGAAGTCGAGCACACCGAGTGCATGGTCCGCGGCGGCACCGCTTGCCGTTTTCGCATCCACCCGCGAAAACGCGGCGGGTAGGCGCCCGTCTCACGGGCGACACGGAATGCCTACGACGGAAATCTCGTTCGCTGGTTCCGAAGTACCGGCCGCGCGCGGCTTTGCCATGCCGGCCGAGTGGACGCCGCACCAGGCGACCTGGATTTCGTGGCCGCACAAGCGGGAAAGCTGGCCGGGAAACTTCGAGGCGGTGGAGCCGGTGATGGTGCAGGCGGTGAGTGCGCTCACCCGGAGTGAGCCCGTGCGGATCAACGTGCTCGACCGCGCGCACGAGGAGCACGTTGCCAACCTGCTGGAAGGGCACGTCGCGCGCGAGCGCGTGATCTTTCACCGCATCCCCACGAACGACGCCTGGTGCCGTGACCATGGCGCGATTGTCGTGACCCGGGACGATCCTCGGAAGCCGGCGCTCGCGCTGGATTTCCGCTTCAACGCCTGGGGCGGCAAGTACCCGCCGTACGATCTCGACGATGCCGTGCCGGAGGGCATGGCGGCGGCGCTCGGGGTGCCGCGGTATCCCGTCGACATGGTGCTCGAGGGCGGCTCGATCGACGTCAACGGCGCCGGCTCCCTGCTCACGACGGAGCAGTGCCTGCTGAATCCGAACCGCAACCCGTCGATGGAGCGCGCCGGCATCGAGCGGGTGCTGCGCGACACGCTGGGGGTCGAGCAGATCCTGTGGCTCGGCGACGGCATCGTCGGCGACGACACGGACGGGCACGTCGACGACCTGACCCGCTTCGTCGGCGCGGAGACGGTCGTGACGGTCATCGAGCCGGACCGGCACGACGAAAACTACGAGGCCCTGGCCGAGAACCGCGAGCGCCTGGACGGGTTCAGGCTGGCGGGCGGCCGCCCGCTCGTGGTCGTCGAACTGGCGATGCCGCGGCCGGTCGAATGGAAGGGCGAGCGCCTCCCTGCGAGCTATGCCAATTTCTATATCGGGAACCGCGTGATACTCATGCCGGCCTTTCGCGATCCGGCCGACGAGCCGAATCGTGCGCTCCTCGCCCGCTGTTTCCCCGGACGCGAGGTGGTCCCCATCGACTGCCGCGACCTCGTGCTGGGACTCGGCACCTTCCACTGCCTCACGCAGCAGGTGCCTGTGTTTTAATGGTGCCGGGTGGTGCCTGGTGCCGGGTCGTACTTTCGTACTTGTTGCGATCGAGTTAATTAAAGAGCTGTACCGCTGGATGCAACAAGTACGAAAGTACGACCCGGCACCAGGCACCCCAGGCACCCGGCACCAGGAGACTTCCAATGACCGCGATTCGCGATTTCGTTCATCATCATTACCGTCACTTCAATGCCGCGGCGCTGGTCGATGCCGCAGACGGGTACGTGCGGCACCTGGACGAGGGCGGGGTGATGTTCATGACGCTCGCGGGTGCGATGAGCACGGCGGAGCTCGGGCTGTCGCTGGCCGAGATGATCCGGGAGAAGAAAGTGCATGCCATCTGCTGCACCGGCGCCAATCTCGAGGAAGACGTGTTCAATCTCGTCGCGCACGAGCATTACGTGCGGGTGCCGCATTACCGCGATCTTTCGCCCGAGGACGAAGAGGCGCTGCTGGAGCGGCACCTGAATCGGGTCACCGATACCTGCATACCGGAGGAGGAAGCGATCCGCCGCATCGAGCGCGCGGTGCTCGACGTCTGGATGGATGCCGACAAGCAAGGCGAGAGCCGATTCCCGCACCAGTTTCTCTATGACGTGCTGCGCTCGGGAAAACTCGAGGAGCATTACCAGATCGACCCGAAGGACAGTTGGCTGCTCGCCGCGGCCGAGCGCGACCTGCCGATCATCGTGCCCGGCTGGGAGGACTCGACGCTCGGCAACATCTACGCCTCGCATTGCATCACGGGTGAAATCGAAAACGTGCACACGGTGCGGACCGGCATCGAGTACATGATGGTGCTCGCCGACTGGTACGAGAAGACTTCGAGCGAGGCGTCGATCGGCTTCTTCCAGATCGGCGGCGGCATCGCCGGCGATTTCCCGATCTGCGTCGTGCCGATGCTGCAGCAGGACCTGCGCAAGGAAGACACGCCGCGCTGGGGCTACTTCTGCCAGATCAGCGATTCGACGACGAGCTACGGCAGCTACTCCGGTGCCGTGCCGAACGAAAAGATCACCTGGGGCAAGCTCTCGGCAGACACGCCGAAGTACATCATCGAATCCGACGCGACCATCGTCGCACCGCTGATCTTTGCCTGCGTGCTCGGCAAGTGAAAGAGAGCTGGTCCCTCGACGACGCGCGCGAGCTGTACCGGCTCGATGCCTGGAGCGACGGATTTTTCTGCATCAACGATCACGGGCACATCGCGGTAAAGCCATTCGAGGATCAGGAGCTTTCAATCGACGTCATGGACGTGATCGCCGAGGCGCGGCGGCGCGGCATCGCGTTTCCGCTGCTGCTGCGTTTCCAGGACGTGCTGCGGGCGCGCGTGCGGCGCCTCAATCTGGCGTTTGCCGCGGCCATCGAAGAGGCAGGCTTCAAAAGCCACTACCGCGGCGTGTACCCGATCAAGGTCAACCAGCTCCACGAGGTCGTCGAGGAGGTGCTGGACGCCGGCCGGCCGTGGAACATGGGCCTGGAATGCGGCTCCAAGGCTGAGCTCGTGGCGACACTGCCGCACCTCGCCTCCGACGACACGCTGCTGATCTGCAACGGCGTCAAGGACCGCCCGATGCTGTCGCTGATCCTGTCCGCACAGCGGCTCGGCAAGAACGTCATCCCGGTCATGGAAAAATACGCCGAGTTCGAACAGTTGATGGCGCTCGCGGCCGACGCTTCGCTGCCCCTGCAGTTCGGCGTGCGCATCCGCCTGCGCACGGCCGGCGCCGGGAAGTGGGCGGACTCGGGCGGCTACCGCTCGAAGTTCGGCGTCTCGCTGCCGGAGCTGATCGAGCTCGTCGAAGAGCTGGAGCGCGCCGGCCGCCGGGACGCGTTCGTGCTCCTGCATTTTCATCTCGGCAGCCAGATCTCCGACATCCAGGTCCTGCGGCAAGCGGTGCGCGAGATGGCGCAGATCTATGCCGAGCTCGTGAAGCGCGGCATCGGCGTGCGCTATTTCGACGTCGGCGGCGGGCTCGGGGTGAATTACTCCGGCAGTTACGACGAGACCGGCATCAACTACCTGCAGGAATACGCCAATGCGGTGGTGTATGCGGTCATGGAGGTCTGCGATGCACAAGCCGTGCCGCACCCCGTGCTGATGTCGGAGAGCGGCCGCGGCATCACCGCGCATCATTCCGTGCTGGTGGTCGAAGCGCTGGGCGCTTACCGCAAGGATCGCGTGCCGGAGGGCTTCGCCGTGCCGGCCGGCGCGCATCCCCTGGTGCGCGATCTCGTGGAGATCCTGCACCGCGTGGAGTCGAAGAAAGGCAAGCCGCTGCGTGTCAGCCAGCTCCTCGAAGCCTGCCACGACGTCGTGCAGATCCACCGTGACGCGGCGACGCTCTTCGGCATGGGGCACCTGCCGCTCGAGCAGAACGCCCTCGTAGAGCGCTACTACTGGAGCTGTTGTTCGGCGCTCTTGAAGAAGTTGCGGGCCGCGGAGCCGGACCCCGTGCCCGCGGAGTACCACGAGCTCGAGGAAAAGCTCGTCGACCAGTACCTCTGCGATTTTTCGGTGTTCCAGTCGATGCTGGACCACTGGGCGATCGACCAGCCGTTTCCGATCATGCCGCTGCACCGCCTCCACGAGCGGCCCGGCCGCCGCGCGCTGCTGGTCGACCTTACCTGCGACTCGGATGGCAAAGTCAGTCACTACGTGTCGTCGCGCGACGACAAGTCGTTCCTGGAATTGCATCCGCTGGAGCCCGGGCAGCCGTATTACCTCGGCTTTTTCCTGATGGGCGCGTATCAGGATATCATGGGCGACGCGCACAACCTCTTCGGCCGCGTCTCCGAAGCGCACGTCTACGGCGACGGCGAGGAGGAGGGCAACTTCTGGATCGAGAAAGTCATCGCAGGCATCGAGGTGCAGGAAATCCTGGCGCAGGTGCAGTATTTCCCCAACGACCTGCAGCGGCGCATGGAAACAATCGTCAAGGAAAAGATCGAGGCGGGCAGCATTCGCCCGAAACGCGGCATGGAGATACTCGAGCAGTACACACGGTTCTTCCGCGAAGGCACTTATTACACTCGCGAGGACGCGGGCGGGACGGCCGAACAATGAACCCGAGCTCGCGCAGCGTGCCGATCGGCCTCGTGCAGATGCAGTGTTCGGAAGACCCGAAGGCGAACACGGAAAAAGCCGTCTCGATGACGCGGGACGCGGCCGCGCAAGGTGCGCAGGTGGTTTGCCTGCCCGAGCTGTTCCGCTCCCGCTATTTCTGCCAGAGCGAGGACGACGGCTGCTTCGAGCTCGCCGAACCGGTGCCGGGACCGACGACGGAAACCTTTGCGGCCCTCGCCGCCGAGCTCGACGTAGCGGTCATCGTGAGCCTGTTCGAGCAGCGGGCGCCGGGGCTGTATCACAACACGACGGCGGTAGTCGACCGCCAGCGCGGCTACCTCGGCAAGTACCGCAAGATGCACATCCCGGACGACCCGCGCTATTACGAAAAGTATTACTTCACGCCCGGCGATCTCGGCTTCCGCACGTTCGATACGGAGCAGGCCCAGCTCGGCGTCCTGATCTGCTGGGACCAATGGTACCCGGAGGCGGCGCGGCTCACGGCGCTGCAGGGCGCGGAGATTCTCTTTTATCCGACCGCCATCGGCTGGCACCCGGAAGAAAAGCAAGCCGTGGGCAAGGACCAGCACGCGGCCTGGGAAACGATGCAGCGCTCGCACGCGATCGCGAACGGCTGTTTCGTCGTCGCCGTCAACCGCACCGGGTTCGAACCGGATCCGTCGGGCGAGGGCGGCATCGAGTTCTGGGGCCAGAGCTTCGTTGCGGCGCCCGACGGGCGAATCCTCGCACGCGCGCCGGTCGACGAGGAATGCGTGCTGGTGGTGGAAGCGCAGCTCGGCGACATGGCGCGCTCGCGCCACGGCTGGCCGTTCTTCCGCGACCGCCGTATCGACGCCTACGGCGAAATCACGCAGCGGTTCCTGGATAAAGAGTGAAACGGACGAAGCTCCGCAGGCTCGGCGCCGCCGCCCGGCGCCGTCCATGGCTTTCGATGCTGGCGCTGGCCCTTGGCGCCTTCACGATCTACGCCGCGGTCCTGAACTGGCAGATCACCGCGCGCTTCGAAGGCCGGCGCTGGGATCTGCCGGCGCACGTCTACGCGCGGCCGCTGGAGCTCTACGCCGGGCTGTCCCTCACGGCCGACCAGCTCGAAGCCGAAGTATCGCGGCTCGGCTATCGTGCGGTGGCCGGCCGGCCCGACGAGGCCGGCACGTTTCGCCGCTACCGCAATCGTTTCGAGCTCCGGACGCGGCCATTCGACTTCTGGGACGGGTCGCAGCCGAGCCGCTATTTCGCCGTCACCTTCGACGATGGCCGCATCCAGCGCGTATCGGACGGCATCGACGAGGTCGCAATCGGCCGCGTCGAGCCGCTCCTGATCGGCAGCATCTTCCCCGAAAGCGGCGAGGACCGGCTGGTCGTGACGCCCGAGGACGTGCCGCCGCTGCTGCCGGCCGCCCTGAAAGCCGTGGAGGACCGGCGCTTCGACGAGCACTTCGGCGTCGACCCGATCGCGCTCCTGCGCGCGCTGGCCGCGAACGTCCGCGCCGGGGAGGTAACGCAGGGCGGCAGCACGCTCACGCAGCAGCTCGTCAAGAACTACTTCCTGGACAACCGCCGCACACTCTGGCGCAAGCTCAAGGAAGCGATCATGGCGGTCATCCTCGAGCTGCATTACGACAAGGCGGACATCCTGAACGCCTACATCAACGAGGTGTACATGGGCCAGCAGGGGAACCGGGCGATCCACGGTTTCGGGCTGGCCAGCCGCTTCTACTTCAGCCGCCCCCTCGATGAGCTGGAGCTGCACCAGATCGCGCTGCTGGTCGCGATCGTGCGCGGTCCGGGCTATTACGACCCGGTCCGCTTTCCGGAACGCGCCAGGACCCGCCGCAATCTCGTGCTCGCGCAGATGGCCGAGCAGGGCGCTATCCCCCAGGCGGCGGCGCAGCAGGCCGCTGGCGAGGACCTCGATCTCTGGGACGCGGAAAAGCTCGGCGCCGGCTGGTACCCCGCGTACCTGGACCTCGTCCGGCGGCAGCTCGCGGTGCATTACCGCGAGGAGGATCTCACCCGCGAGGGACTGCAGGTGTTTACCGCGCTGGACCCGGTGGTGCAGGCCACGGCGGAACGGCGGCTCGCCGCGGGCCTCGAGCGGCTCGATGCGGCGCGCCAGACGGACGGCGCGCGCCTGAACGGCGCGGTCGTGGTGACCAGCGCCCAGTCCGGCGAAGTGATCGCCCTCGTCGGCGGCCGTCGGGCCGGTTACGCGGGCTTCAACCGGGCGCTGGACGCGCGCCGGCCGATCGGCTCGCTCGTGAAGCCGGCGGTGTACCTGGCGGCGCTCGAGACGGGCCGCTACACGCTCGCGAGCACGATCGAGGATGCGCCGGTCGACGTCGAGCTGGCCAACGGCAACACCTGGAGACCGGCGAACTTCCACGAGGAGAGCCACGGCAAGGTCACGCTGCTCCGCGCGCTCGCCGAATCGATGAATCTCGCGACCGTGCAGCTCGGGCTCACCATCGGCGTCGAGCGCGTCGCGGCGATGCTCGGCAGGCTCGGTTTCGACGAGCAGGTCGCGCCCTATCCGTCGCTCCTGCTCGGCGCCGTCGGCATGACGCCGCTCGAAGTGGCGCAGGTCTACGGCACGTTCGCCGGCGGCGGCTTCCGCACGCCGCTGCGCGCCGTCCGTGCCGTCGTCGATGCCGGGGGTGAACCGCTGCAGCGTTACCCGCTGGTGGTGGTGCAAGCCGTGGACGGCGCCGACGTCTACCAGCTCAACCAGGCACTCGTCGAGGTCATGCGGCGCGGCACCGGCAAGAGCGTGCGCGACGTGCTGTCCGGCCGGCGCGCGGCCGGCAAGACCGGCACGTCCGACGGCCTGCGGGATAGCTGGTTCGCCGGGTTCACCGGCGAGCACGTCATGGTGGTGTGGGTCGGCTACGATGACAACCGGCCGACCGGCCTCACCGGCGCGAGGGGCGCCCTGCCGATCTGGGCGGCGATCGTGAATGACATCGGCAGCGCGCCGCTCGCAGCGGTCGCGCCGGCCGGTCTCGAATCGCGCTGGATACAATACGAGACGGGCGTCGAAGTATCGCGCTTTTGCGCGGACGCCGTGGAGCTGATGCTGCCGCCGGGCACGGCGCTCGCAAGGGGCCCGCGTTGCGGGTTCGACCTGCGCCGGCTGGGCGAGGGAACGGTGGAATGGCTCAAGGAGGTCGTCGAGTGAATTACCGCGTGCTTCTGCTGCCGGCGCTGCTCTGGGCGGCCGGCTGCGCCACAACCGCGCCGGGGCGCGCGCCGGGCGACACGTCGTCCCCGGTGCCGGTGGAGAGGCGCGGGGACTTGAGTCCTGCCGGCGAAGCGCTGCTCATCCAGGGCGCGAACGAGCGCCGCGCCGGTGATTACGGCGCCGCGTCGGCGACCCTCGAGCGCGCGCTGCGCATCGAACCGTCGGCACCGGCACTGTGGCTCGAGCTCGCGCGCGTGCGCCTGCTGCAGGGCGACGTGGCGCAGGCCGGGCAGCTCGCGCGCAAGGCGGGATCGCTGGCGCCGGCCGATTCGGCCCTGGCGAGCGAGGCTCAGCGGGTGATCGAGGCAGCGCGGCGGCGGGATTCGTTGTAGGAGCCCGTCTCACGGGCGACACCAATGTCAAACGCCGTGTCGCCCGTGGGAACGGGCTCCTACAGGGGCGAGTGCTCCAGGTAGTCCCGGACGAGGGTGTCGATGAACGCCGCTTTGCGCGGGTCGGCGTAAAACGAGCTCGCGAGCATCAGGTAGCCCTTGCAGCCGTTGGCGGTCTCGATCAGGTAGAGCGTCGCGTCGTCACCGGGGTCGGTGCCCATGTCGACGGACTGGCTCCAGACGACCCTGGCATCGCCGCAGCCGAAACACTCCCCGGTTTCCGGGCAGTGCAGCGCCTCGCCTTCGATGGCGAAATTCAGCGTGTAGCCGCGGGATTCGGCCTTGCGCAGCAGTTGCGTGATGTCGTTCGAGCGATCTTCGGGCATATGCACAGGGTAGCCCAATCCAGGGATTTGTGAAGCCCCGTCCCGCGTACCGCGGGTATGGAATAGACTGGAGTCCATGAAACACCGGAATCCCCGCACCCGCCTTGGCACGCACGAGGTTACCAACCAGGCGTCGCCCTTCGAGGACGTAAACCTCTACCAGGCCGATACCGCCCTGCGGGAAACCGTGCAGCGGGCAGGCGCGGCCCCGGCCGCGGCTGCCTGCAATGCGCTGGGCGAGCGTGCCGGATCCGCGGAAGTGCAGCAATGGGCCGCACGGGCCAACGGCAACCCGCCCCGGCTATGCGCTTTCGACCGGTTCGGCCGGCGCCTGGACGAGGTCGAGTTTCACCCGGATTACCACCGGCTGATGGCCCTCGGCCTCGAGACGCGTGTCAGCTCGATCGCCTGGACCAGCGCGCAAGGCGGTCACGCGGCCCACACCGCCCTGATGTACCTGCTGACGCAGGCCGACGCCGGCGTCTGCTGCCCGTTCTCGATGACGTACGCATCGGTTGCCGCGCTGCGGCACCAGCCGGAAGTGGCGGAGGAGTGGGAGCCGCGCATAACGGCGGCAGCGTACGACGGGCGCAGCCTGCCGGCCGCGGAAAAGACCGGCGTCACGATCGGCATGGCGATGACGGAAAAGCAGGGCGGCTCGGACGTGCGCGCCAACACGACCTCCGCGGCGCGGACCGGGACGGCCGGCGAGTACGAGCTGACGGGGCACAAATGGTTCTGCTCCGCGCCGATGAGCGATGCGTTTCTCACGCTGGCCCGGACCGGGGCCGGGCTTTCCTGCTTTCTCATGCCGCGCTGGCGCCCCGACGGCACGCGCAACGCGATCCGGATCGTGCGCCTCAAGGACAAGCTGGGCGACCGCTCCAATGCATCGGCGGAAATCGAGCTCGACGCCGCATGGGGCCGCCTGGTCGGGGAAGAGGGGCACGGCGTGCGCACCATCCTCGACATGGTGCAGGGGACCCGCCTCGACTGCCTCGCCGGTTCGGCCGGCTTGATGCGCGCGGCACTCGCCAATGCCATCCATCATTGCTCGGAACGGCGCGCCTTCGGCCGGGAACTGATCCGCCAGGAGGCGATGGCGCGCGTGCTGGCCGATCTCGCGCTGGAACAGGAAGCGGCGCTCGCCCTGGCGTTTCGCGTGGCGCGTGCCTTCGACGGGGCGGCGCAGTCCGATCACGAGGCCGCGCTCGCCCGTATTCTGACCCCCATCGCCAAGTACTGGGTCTGCAAGCGCGCGCCGGGCTTCATCTACGAGGCCATGGAATGCCTCGGCGGCAACGGTTATGTCGAGGAATCTCCCTTGCCGCGGCTGTTCCGGCAGGCACCGGTCAACAGCATCTGGGAGGGCTCGGGCAACGTCATCGCGCTCGACACGCTGCGCGCGATCGGGCGGCAACCCGTGGTGCTCGGCGCGCTCCTTGCCGAGCTGGACGAGGCGCGCGGCTTCGACGAGCGGCTGGATCGCAAGGTGCTGGCGCTCAAGGATTCGACGGGGAACCTGGCCGAGGCCAACGCGCGTCATTTCGTAGAATCGATGGCGCTCGCGTTCCAGGCCGCGATACTGGCGCGCACGGCGCCGGCAGTCGTCGCCGAAGCGTTCGTGCGGGCACGTCTCGGTGAAGATTGCGGTCACACCTACGGCGCCTTCGCCGGCGACATCGATACCGCGGCGTTGATCGAACGCGCATTGCCCCTGTAGGAGCCCGTCTCACGGGCGACACGGCAGTACCACCGGTGGTGGCGGGCTTGTGTGGCGATCTCTACAATGGCCGCCCATGCCGCCCATCATCAACGTCTCCGATCTCAACAAGACCTACGACTCCGGCTTCCAGGCGCTGAAGAACGTAAGCCTTACGATTCGCCGCGGCGAGATCCTCGCGCTGCTCGGACCGAACGGCGCCGGCAAGACCACCCTGATCAATATCATCTGCGGCATCGTGAATCCCGGTACCGGAAAGGTAGAGGTGGACGGGCACGACATCGTGAAGAACTATCGCGCCACCCGTTCGATGATCGGGCTCGTGCCGCAGGAGATGGCGGCCGACGCGTTCGAATCCGTCTGGCACACCACGTCCTTCAGCCGGGGCCTGTTCGGCAAGCCGGCGGATCCCGTGCACATCGAAAAAGTCCTGCGCTCGCTGTCGCTCTGGGACAAGAAGGACAGCCGCATCATGGCCCTGTCCGGCGGCATGAAGCGGCGCGTGCTGATCGCGAAAGCACTGGCGCACGAACCGGACATCCTGTTTCTCGACGAGCCCACCGCCGGCGTCGACGTCGAGCTGCGGCAGGACATGTGGGAGATGGTGCGTGAGCTGCGCGCCTCCGGCGTCACGATCGTGCTCACGACGCACTATATCGAGGAAGCGGAGGAGATGGCCGACCGCATCGCCGTCATCAATCACGGCGAGATCATCCTCGTGCAGGAAAAGAACGACCTGATGCAGAAGCTCGGCAGGAAGCAGATGGTGCTGAGCCTGCAGGCGCCCCTGGATGCGCTGCCGCCGTCGCTCGCATCCTTGCCGCTGGAGCTGAACGCGGACGGTTCGGAGCTCGTCTACACCTACGACACGCAGGGCGAGCGCACGGGCATCACCGCGCTGCTGGCAGAGCTCAACAACGCCGGCATCCGCTATAACGACCTCAACACCTCGCAGAGCTCCCTCGAGGAAATATTCGTGAATCTCGTGAGGAAAACCGCGTGAACTGGTACGGCACCCGCGCCATCTACGCCTTCGAGATGGCGCGCATGTGGCGCACCGTGTTCCAGAGCATTCTCTCGCCGGTGATCTCGACCGCGCTGTACTTCGTGGTGTTCGGCGCCGCGATCGGGTCGCGGATCGACGAAGTCGAAGGCGTCGGCTACGGCTCGTTCATCGTGCCCGGGCTGATCATGCTGATGCTCCTGACGCAAAGCATCTCCAATGCGTCTTTCGGCATCTACTTTCCGCGCTTCACCGGCACGATCTATGAAATCCTCTCGGCGCCGGTGTCCTTCGTGGAAATCCTGCTGGGCTACGTCGGCGCTGCCGCGACCAAATCGATCATCCTCGGCGGCATCATCCTGGCCACCGCCAACCTGTTCGTGCCCGTTCACATCATGCACCCGTTCTGGATGCTCCTGTTCCTGGTGCTGACGGCCGTGTCGTTCTGCCTGTTCGGGTTCATACTCGGCATCTGGGCCGACGGATTCGAGAAGCTGCAGATCGTGCCGATGCTCATCATCACGCCGCTGGCGTTCCTCGGCGGCACCTTCTATTCCATCGACATGCTGCCGCCGCTATGGCAGACGGTGACGCTGTTCAACCCGGTGGTCTACCTCATCAGCGGCTTCCGCTGGAGTTTCTTTGAAAGCGCGGACGTCAGCGTGGCGATGAGTCTCGGCATGACGTGTGCATTCCTGGCCGTCTGCCTGCTCGTCATCTGGTGGATCTTCAAGACGGGCTTTCGGCTGAAAACGTGAGGGAGAAACGCCAGTGACGGTGCCGGGCAAGACAGTCGATCGCACGTTCTTCTTCCTGCTGCTCCTTGCCGTCACGCTGGCGTTCTACGGCCTGATCGCGGATTTCGTCATGCCCATTTTCTGGGCATTGATCCTGGCCGTGCTGTTCCATCCGCTGCAGCATTACCTGCTCCGGACGATTCCCGACCGCCCCTCCACCGACGCTTTCATCACGACGCTGACGATCGTATTCGCCGTGCTCATTCCGGTGTTCCTGGTGGTGCTCGCGGTGGCCCAGGAAGCGGCGAGTCTCGTCCAGGACATCGAGGCGGGCAGGATCAATCCGCAATCCGGAATCGTGTGGCTGCAGGATCAGTTGCCGGCACTGGCGCGCCTGCTGGACCGGTTCGGTCTCGAGGTGAGCCAGTTGCAGGACGGTTTATCCCAGGCCGCCATGGCCTCGGGCAAATGGATCGCCTCCAATGCGCTGGTCATCGGGCAGAACACGTTGACGTTCTTCCTGCAGCTCTTCGTGATGCTGTACCTGCTGTTCTTCTTCGTGCGCGACGGCGGCATCATGCTGCAGCGCGTGCGCCAGGCGCTGCCGCTGGACGAAACATTGGCACGCCACCTGGGCGGCCGTTTTGCCACCGTGGCGCGGGCGACGCTCAAAGGGACGTTCCTGATCGGCGCGATCCAGGGCGGCATCGGCGGGCTTGCGTTCTGGGCGCTGGACCTGCGCGGACCGGTGCTCTGGGGCGTGGTCATGGCGCTCTTTTCGCTGCTGCCCACGGTGGGGCCGGCGATCGTCTGGATCCCGGCGGCCATCATGCTCATCGCCACGGGGGCATGGCTGAAGGGCGTCATCCTGATCCTCATCGGCTCGGTGGTCATCGGTCTCGTCGACAATCTGCTGCGGCCGGTGCTCGTCGGGCGCGACGCCGGCCTGCCGGACTACATCATCCTGCTCGCGACGCTCGGCGGCATCTCGATGTTCGGCCTCTCGGGCGTGCTGATCGGGCCGATCATTGCGGCGCTCTTCTTTTCCGTGTGGCACAGCTTCGAGAACCAGCGCAACAGTCCTGAGACCCTGCCCGAGTAGCGCCATGTTCCCGATCCGCGACGGCAACCCGCGCTTGTGAGCTCCGCTTCCCTCGAGCGGCTTGCCGCGCGCCGGATCTTCGACGCTTTTCGCGCTTACAACCGCCGCTTCCGTGACATCACCCGCCGCGCGGCGCGGCACTTCGAACGCCGCGACTGGGCCGCCAACCGGCGGGATGCGGTGCGCCGCATCGACCTCTACAACCAGTCGGTGGTCGCGACGCGGAACGAGCTCGCGGCGCTGCTGGGCGAGGCGTACGACAGCCGTGAGTGCTGGAACCGGATCAAGGAATGCTACGCGACCTTGATCGCAGGTTGTGCGGATGCGGGCTTTTACAAGACCTTCTTCAGCTCGCTGACCCGGCGCATTTTCCACACCGTGGGCGTCGACAGCGAGGTCGAGTTCCTCGCGCTCGACGTGGATCCCGCGCTGGCCTCGGCCGACTCACTGCCGACGCGCCGTTATGTCAACCGCGGCTCCCTCTACCTCCTGTTCGAGGAGCTGCTCGACGACCTGCCGTTTTCCCGGTTGTACCGCGATACCGACGGCACGATCCGTTTCATCGTCGCCGAGGTCGAGGCGTACCGCGGCGAGCAGAAGCGGCGCGACCCGCCGCAGGCCGTCGAGATCGTGCCGGCGCTCTTCTACCGCGGCCGGCGGGCCTACGCCGTCGGCCGATTGATCGGCGGCGGCTGGCAGGTGCCGCTGGTCATCCCGTTCGCGCACACCGACGAGGGCGTGATGTCCGACGTCGTGATCCTCTCGGAAAGCGACGTCAGCATGCTGTTCGGCTTTACCCGCAGCTATTTCCACGTCGACCTCGTGAGCGTCGGCAGTGCCGTGCGCTTCCTGCGCGAGCTGATGCCGCTGAAGCCCGTCGACGAGCTGTACACCGTCCTCGGGCGGGCGAAGCAGGGCAAGACCGAGCGCTACCGCGCGCTGATGCGGCACCTGCAGAATTCGACGGACCTGTTCGTGCGGGCCCCCGGCGCGCGCGGCATGGTGATGGAGGTCTTCACGCTGCCGTCGTTCAACGTGGTGTTCAAGGTGATCCGGGACAGCTTCGGGTATTCCAAGAACATCCGGCGCGACGAAGTCCGCGACAAGTACGAGCTCGTGTTCCGGCAGGACCGCGCGGGCCGGCTCGTGGACGCCCAGGAGTTCCGCCGCCTGTCGTTCGACCTGCCGCGCTTCGAAGCCTCGCTCAAGCACACGCTGCTGGAGACCTGCGGCAAGAACTGCCGCATCGACGGCGACCGCCTGCTGATCGAGCACCTGTACATCGAGCGGCGGCTCATTCCCCTCGACGTATATCTCAAGGATGCCGACCCGGACAGCGCGCGCCACGTCGTGATCGACTACGGGCAGGCCGTGCGCGACCTGGCATTCGGCAACATTTTCGCGGGTGACCTGCTCCTCAAGAACTTCGGCGTGACCCGCCACGGGCGCGTGATCTTCTACGACTACGACGAGGTCACCTTCGTCACCGATTGCGTCTTCCGCCCGCTGCCGCAGAGCGACCGCGAGGAGGACGAGCTTGCGGCCGAGCCGTGGTTCTTCGTCGGCGCGCACGACGTGTTTCCGGAGGAATTCGCACATTTCCTGGGGCTTGGGGAGGAGCTCGGGCAGGTGTTTCGCAATTATCACGGTGAGCTGTTTTCCCACCGCTGGTGGTCCCGCCTCAAAGCGCGGCTCGAACGCGGCGAGGTCATCGAGGTGTTGCCCTACAGCCCGAAAACGCGCACGACGAAACTATCCGCCACCGGCCTGTACGGCATCCGCCAGGGCGGGTAAAATTCACACACATAGAGCTGGATCGGCGATGCGGATAACTGTGAGCAGGTCCGCAGAACCACAGCCCGGATACGGGGACAATCGAACTGCTTCGCCGCCCGCCGGGGGATGGCGCGCGCACCCGCGTGCGTCACGTCCGCCACAGCACGAGTACCCGACTATGCAAGGGGCCAAAAAACGACTGTTGATAGTCGACGACGAACCCGCTATCTGCACGATCATCACGCGCGTGGCGGAACCCCTGGGATTTCGCGTCCAATCCCTGAACGATTCCGGGCGCTTCCTGCAGACGCTGAAGGATTTTCGGCCGTCCCTGCTCATCCTCGATCTCAAGATGCCGGGCGTCGACGGTGTGCAGCTCCTGCACCAGGTGAAGGAAGGCCAGAGCGACGCCCAGGTCATGGTCGTCAGCGGCATGGACCAGCGCGTGCTCAACACCGCGGAAAAGCTGGGGCGGTCCCAGGGCCTGCAGATGCTGGGCGTGCTGCAGAAGCCCCTCCAGCGGGCGGACCTCGAGCGGCGCCTCAAGGAGGCGCTGAACGCCGGCCAGACCCACAGCCGCGGGGAGCTCATGCTGGCGCTCCGGGCGCGCCAGTTCGTCGTGCATTACCAGCCCAAGATCGCCCGCAAGGCGGACGGCTGGCGCGTGACCGGCGCCGAAGCGCTCGTGCGCTGGCAGCACCCGCAGCAGGGCCTGCTCCCGCCCGGTGAATTCCTGGCGCTCATGGAGGAATACCAGTTGATGGACGAGCTGACGGACTTCGTCCTCGACTCCGCCATCCAGCAGGCCGCGGCCTGGAAGAAGGCCGGCATGCCGCTGAGGGTCGCCGTGAACCTCTCGGCCAGCCTCGCCGAGGATATGGGATTCCCGAACCGCCTGACGGCGCTGCTGCAGAAGCACGGCCTCCCCGGCAACCTGCTGACCATCGAGCTCACCGAGTCCACCGCCATGGCCGATGCCACGAAAGCCATGGACATATTCCTGCGGCTGTGCGTCAACGACGTCAGCCTGTCGATCGACGATTTCGGCACGGGCTTCTCGTCCCTGCAGCAGCTCTATCAATTGCCGTTCGACGAGTTGAAAATAGACCGCATGTTCATCGGGGGGCTACCGGACGACGACGAGGCGCGCGCAATCGTGCGCGCCACCGTCGACATGGCGCACGCGCTCAACATCACGGTCTGCGCCGAAGGCGTCGAAACGCGGGCAGCGCTGGACTATCTCGAATCCGTCAACTGCGACCGCGCCCAGGGCTTTCTTGTCGGTGCCGCCGTGCCGGCCGCCGAGATCGAACGCATCGTGCACGACTGGAACCCGGCGTCCGTAACGCGCGGTGCCTGAGTTGGCGCGGCTCCGGGCGGCTGGTACCTGCGCCGCCCTGCTCATTTGCGGACCGATCGCCACGGCGCAGCCCGTCGAGTCGGCCCCGGAGCACAGCATCAAGGCGGCCTACCTGTACAACTTCGCCACTTATGTCGACTGGCCGCCGGAGGCCCTCGGCGATGCCGATCCCGTATTCGTGGTCGGCGTGCTCGGCGCGGCACGGGTCGCGGGCTACATGGCGGCCATGACGGCCGGCCGCGAGGTCCACGGCCGCCCGATCGAGGTCCGGCAGGTGGCAAGCGGCGATTCCGTCGATTCGCTGCACATGCTGTTCATCGCTGCCGACAGCGCCGGGGCGCTGCCGCGGCTGCGCGACGCGGCCCGCGAACATTCGGTGCTCGTCGTGACCGAGTGGGAGGGCGCGCTCGATTCCGGCAGCATCATCAACTTCCGCCTGATCGACCAGCGGATACGTTTCGAGGTTTCGCTCGCTGCCGCGGATCGCTGCGGACTTTCCATCAGCTCGCGCATGCTGTCCGTCGCCCAGCGCGTCCTGCCGAGGAGCGGGGAGTGAGCCTCTTCGGACAGCGCTCCGTGCGCGCGAAGGTGCTGTTCGTCGTGCTCGTCACGGCGGCGTCGGCGCTCCTGATCAGCGGTGCCTCCATGGTCTACTATGAGCTCCGGGATTTCCGCCAGACGGGCATCAACGAACTGTCGGCGCAGGCGGCCGTGATCGGCCTTGCGGCGGCGCCGGCCTTGCAATTCCTCGATCCCGAGGCCGCGAACGAATACCTCGCCTCCCTGGCCGCGAACGAGAGCATCAGCAGCGCCGCGATCTACACGGCCAACGGCACGATGTTCGCCAGCTATTCCGCCACGGGCCAGCCGGTGAATTTCCCCGAGCTGCCGGACGTCGACGGCCATTACGTGGACGGCAACGAGCTGGTGCTGTTCAAACGCATCGTCGCCGGCGACGAAATCATCGGTACCGTGGGCCTGCGGGCGACCCACGACCTCGCCGGCCGCCTCGTCGATTACCTCGGAATCCTCGGCGGGGTGATGCTCTTGAGCCTGCTCGCCGCCGCGCTGATCTCCGGCTGGCTGCAGCGCACGATCACGCAGCCGATCTCGCGGGTCACCGCCGTCGCCCGCCGCGTCATGGAGCAGCGCGACTACTCCTTGCGCGCGCCCAAGTCCACCGGCGACGAGGTCGGCCTGCTCGTCGATGCCTTCAACGGCATGCTCGACGAGCTCGGGCGCCGGGCCGAGCGGCTCGAGCACTCGGTGCGCGAGCAGGAGCGGGCGGAGGACAGCCTGCGGACGTTGAACGCGGAGCTCGAGGACCGCGTCGAGGCGCGCACGTCGCAGCTCGAAGCGGCGAACCGGGAGCTGGAAAGCTTCAGCTACTCGGTATCGCATGACCTGCGCGCGCCTTTGAGGGCCATCACCGGCTTTTCCAACCTGCTGTGGGAGGACCACAAGGAGCGGCTGGACGAGGAGGCTCGGCGCAAGCTCGGCATCATCCGCGGCCAGGCCGACCGGATGGGACTCCTGATCGACGACCTGCTCCGGTTCTCGCGGCTCGGGCGCAAGGCGCTCGATCCTTCGCTCGTGGACATGACCGGGCTCGCGCAGAGCACCTTCGAGCGCCTGGAACGCGACGGCGCGAACGGCCGGCCCGAGTTTCGGGTCGGCAAGCTGCCACCGGTGACGGCGGACCGGAACCTCATGGAGCAGGTATGGGTCAACCTGCTGTCGAACGCGATCAAGTTTTCCTCGAAAACCGAAAACCCGCTGGTGGAGGTCGGTGCGATCGTCGAGGAACAAGAGAACGTCTATTACGTCCGCGACAATGGCGCGGGCTTCGATCCCCGTTATCGCAACAAGCTGTTCGGAGTGTTCCAGCGCCTGCACGACGAAACGGAATTTCCGGGCACGGGCGTCGGGCTCGCACTGGTGCACCGCATCGTGGCGCGGCACGGCGGCCGCGTCTGGGCGGACAGCCGGCTCGGCGACGGAGCCACCTTTCATTTCAGCCTACCGAGGGAGACGGCCGATGAATGAATACGAGCAAGTCGAGATCCTGCTCGTCGACGACAACGCTCTGGACGCGGAGCTCGCCATGCGCGGCCTGAAGGAGCACAACCTCGCCAACAACGTCGTCTGGGTGAAGGACGGCGAGCAGGCGCTCGATTACGTGTACCGTCGCGGCGAGTTCCAGGGACGCGCGGGCAGCGGCCCCCGGTTGATCCTGCTCGACCTGAAGATGCCCAAGATCGACGGCATCGAGGTAACGCGGGCGCTCAAGTCCGACGAGAAGACGCGGCATATCCCGATCGTCATCATGACTTCGTCGGAAGAAGAGAAGGACATCACGGAATCCTACAGCCTGGGCGTGAACAGCTACATCGTGAAACCGCTGGATTTCGACGCGCTTGCGGACGTCGCGAGCCGCGCCGGCTATTATTGGCTGGCGATCAACCGCGTGCCGCCGTCATGAAGCCGCTGCGCGTCCTCTTCATCGAAGACTCCGACGTCGACACCGAGCTGATCTGCGCGGAGCTGAAGCGCGGCGGCTACGACGTCACGCATTCGCGGGTCGACACGGAAGCCGGCCTGCTTGCGGCGCTCGCCGGCGGCGAATGGGATCTCATCATCAGCGATTTTTCGATGCCGCGGTTCGACGGGCTGACGGCCTACGAGGTGTTCAGCCGGCAGGATTACGACATTCCCTTCATCTTCGTCTCGGGCGCGATGGGGGAGGAGCGCGCGGTGCAGGCCATGAAAGCCGGCGCGCGCGATTACATCCTGAAAGGCCACCTGGGCCGATTGAATGCGGCGGTGCAGCGGGAGCTCGTGGAAGCGGAGCGGCGCCGCCAGGGGCGCGCGGCGGAGGCCGCCAAAGCGAGGGAGCAGCGGCGGCTGGCGCTCGCACTGCAGGTGACGGGTGCCGGCGTCTTCGAATTCCGCGTGCCCGCCTACTCGGAGTCGTTCTTCAACGATCGGGTGGCGGAAATTTTCGGGCTGCGCCACGACCGGCTGCCCCCGCCGCTGGAATTTCGCGAGTGGTTCTTCGGCCGCATCCACCCGGACGAGCGGCAGCGGGCCGTCGACGCCCGCGAGGACTTCATCAGCGGCCGCACGCGGGATTTCGCCGTGGAGCTCCGCATGCGCCACGAGGACGGGAGCTGGCGCAACGTCGCCTGCCACGCGGCCGCGGCCGAGCGAGAGCCGGACGGCGAGGTCACGGCGCTGGTCGGCATCCTGCTCGACCGTACCGAGGAAAAGCACCTCGAGGAGCAGTTTCGGCAGGCACAGAAGATGGAGGCGATCGGGCGGCTGGCCGGCGGCATCGCGCACGATTTCAATAACCTGCTGACGGTCATCTCCAACTTCGGCGAGTTCGTGCTCGAGCGCCTCAAGCCGGGCAGCGGCCCGCACGATGACATGCAGGAGGTGCTGAAAGCGGCGCGTCGCGCCGAGAAACTGACGGAGCAGTTGCTTGCCTACTCGCGACGACGTCCGGTCGCGCCCTCCGTGCTCAACGTGAACGCGCTGGTCGGGGACGTCGACAAGATGCTGAGGCGCCTCATCGGGGACGAGATCGAATTCCGCACCGACCTGGCGCCGAAGCTCTGGAACGTGAAGATCGACGCGGGCGGGCTGGAGCAGGTGCTCGTCAACCTGGCCGTGAACGCGCGGGATGCCATGCCCGACGGCGGCCGGCTGGCGATCGAGACCGCCAATATCGAAGTGGGCGACGAATACGTGACCGTGAAAGGC
>DASSBS010000136.1:0-12061 GCA_035698445.1 Woeseiaceae bacterium | reverse complement strand
GGGGGTGTCTTTATCGGAACTTCCGCGGACCGAAGGGCCCGCAGGGCCCGGAGGGAGCCATTTCGATAAAGACACCCCCCGCCGGTGCTGCCGCCCGCGAAAACGCAGCCACACGCCAACGTCGTGGGCTGCCAAAAAACGCACCGGATGCAGCCGACCTACCCATACCCGGGCGCATTTGAAAGAATGCCGGCTTCGCTCGCCGCCCCGGAAGCCTCAATGCCGATACGTCAACTGCCCGCGCACCTGGTGAACCAGATCGCTGCCGGCGAGGTCGTGGAGCGGCCGGCATCGGTGGTGAAGGAGCTGATCGAGAACAGCCTCGACGCGGGCGCGCGGGCGATCAGGGTGGATCTGCAGGCGGGTGGCACGAAGCTCGTGCGGGTGCGGGACGACGGTGGCGGGATTCCGGTGGAGGAGCTTGTCCTCGCGTTGTCGCGGCACGCGACCAGCAAGATCGGGAGCCTCGAGGATCTCGAGGCCATCGCGTCGCTCGGGTTTCGCGGGGAGGCGCTGCCGAGCATCGCGTCGGTGGCGCGGCTCACGCTGCGGTCGCGCGCGGGGGCGGACGATACGGGCTGGGAGGTGACGGCGGGCGACGGAACCGTCGCGGAACCCGTGCCCTGCGCGCACCCGGCCGGTACGACCGTCGAAGTGCGCGATCTCTTCTACAACACGCCGGGCCGGCGGCGGTTCCTGCGCGCCGAGCGCACCGAGTACCAGCACATCGACAAGTGGCTCCGGCGGCTGGCGCTGGCACGGCCGGACGTGGCCTTTACCGTCTCGCACAACGGGCGGCCGGTGCTCGTGCTGCGGCAAGCGGCGCACGAGGACGAGCGCCTCGCGCGCCTCGGCACGATCTGCGGCGAGGCATTCGCGAGCGAGCTCGTGCAGCTCACGCGCGAGGCGGAGGGCATGGCGCTCTCCGGCTGGCTGGCGCTGCCGACCTTCAACCGCAGCCAGCCCGACCTGCAGTTCTGGTTCGTCAACGGCCGCAGCATTACCGACCGCACCCTCGCCCACGCCGCGCGGCACGCCTACCGCGACGTGCTGTTCCACGGGCGCCATCCCGCCTACGTGCTGCATCTCGCGATCGATCCGGCGGCGGTGGACGCAAACGCGCATCCCGCCAAGCACGAAGTGCGCTTCCGCGACGGCCGCTCGGTGCACGGTTTCGTGTCGCAGGCCATCGAGCATGCCCTGTCGGAGACACGCCCGGGCGGGCACAGCGAATCGGCCGTGCCCGCCAACGTGATCCGGAGCAGCCTCTTCCGCCAGTCCGCCATGACCCTGCGGACCGAAGGAAACGCGTCGGCGCCGGCCGTGCGCGAGGCGCTGGCGGGCTACGCCGCCTTGACCGCCGGCCCCGCGCCGGAGCCGGCGGAGGAGCCCCACCGCGACGGCGTTCCGCCGCTCGGTTTTGCGATCGCGCAGCTTGCCGGCATCTACATCCTCGCGGAAAACGCCGACGGCCTGGTCCTCGTCGACATGCACGCGGCGCACGAACGCGTGGTCTACGAGAAGCTGAAGTACGCGTTCGATGCCGGCAATGTCGTGCGCCAGCCGTTCCTCGTGCCAGCGGCGGTCAGCGTCTCCGAGCGTGAAGCGGCGCTGGCGGAAGAGGCCGCGCCCGTGTTCGAGCGGGTCGGGCTCACCTTGAGCCGCGGGGGACCGTCGAGTGTCGTCATTCGCGAAATCCCCGCCCTGCTCAAAGCGGCGGACGCCGAGGCGCTGGTGCGGGACGTCCTGTCCGACCTCGAACACTCCGACAAGAGCAGCCGCATCGAGGACACCTGCAATGCGCTGCTGGCAACCATGGCCTGCCATCACGCCGTGCGCGCCAACCGCCGCCTGGGGCTCGCGGAAATGAACGCGCTCCTGCGCGAGATGGAGTCCACGGACAAGTCGGACCAGTGCAACCACGGCCGCCCGACCTGGACGGCCGTCAGCCTGCAGGACCTCGACCGGTTGTTCCTGCGCGGCCAGTAGAGCGCGGCGCCGTGGCCGATCACAACGAGCAGCCCGCGGTCTGCCTGATGGGCCCGACCGCCTCCGGCAAGACGGAGCTCGCCGTGCGGCTCGTCGAGAGCCTGCCGCTCGCGATCGTGAGCGTCGACTCCGCGATGGTCTACCGCGGCATGGATATCGGCACCGCGAAACCCGGCCAGGGAGTCCTCGAGCGCGCGCCGCACCGGCTCATCGATATTCGCGAACCGGAGGAGACCTACTCCGCCGGGGATTTCGTCCGCGACGCGCGCGCGGCAATGGCGGGCATCCGGGCCGCGGGCCGGGTGCCGTTACTCGTTGGCGGCACCATGATGTATTTCCGCGCGCTGACCGAAGGCCTGGCCGAGCTTCCGACCGCCGACGCCGCGGTGCGGCGGGCCATCGACGATGAGGCTCGCGCGGAAGGCTGGCCGGCCATGCACGCGCGCCTGGCCGGGGTGGACCCGGCCGCCGCGGCGCGCATCGACCGCAACGACCGCCAGCGCATCCAGCGGGCGCTGGAAGTGTGGCGCGTCAGCGGCAAGCCGCTCTCCGCCTGGCAAGCGGAGGCGCATGCCGCGGCGCCTGCGCCGGCCGGCCTGCGGTTTGGCCTGGTGCCGGAACCGAGGGCGATCCTGCACCGCCGCATCGAACGGCGCCTGCGCGCGATGCTGGAGGCCGGCTTCGTCGACGAGGTGGCGCGCCTGAAACGGCGGCCGCTGCTCGACGAGCGCAGCCCGGCCATGCGGGCGGTCGGTTATCGGCAGCTATGGTCGTACCTGGACGGCCGTGCCACCCTTGAGGAGGCAGTGCACAAAGCCGTGACCGCGACCCGCCAGCTTGCGAAACGCCAGCTCACCTGGCTCCGAACGGAAGCCGGACTCATCTGTCATAACCCACTTGAAGCGGACGTTTTCGGCGCCATATCCGCGCGGATACGCCAACGGCTGGAATAATTCCAGGGAAATTGCGGTTCGACCCCCATTATTCAGGCGGTTGGCTATGCTAGAATTTTCAAGTGTTCGTTTGGCTTTAACTTCGCACTGGGCTGGTCACGGCAAACCTTCGCAGCTCTGGACGGAAGTCCAGGGACAACCGGCGCCACCGGAACTGTCGTGACCGATTTTGATTGCTCCAACGAGCAATAAAAAGAATAAGGAGACCCACCATGGCAAAAGGGCAGTCGCTGCAGGACCCGTTTCTGAACATATTGCGCAAGGAAAAGGTACCTGTGTCCATCTACCTGGTTAACGGCATCAAGCTCCAGGGACAGGTCGATTCGTTCGACCAGTTCGTGGTGCTCCTGAAGAACAGCGTCAACCAGATGGTGTACAAGCACGCGATCTCGACAGTGGTACCGGCGCGCAACGTGCGTTTGCCGATGCCGGAGGACGAAGCGGGAGAAAGTGACGACTGAGCTTAACTCGGGCCGTGTTCGGAGGCCGTGATTGTTTGAGCGACCGAAGAGCGGCGAACGCGCCATTCTGGTTCATGCGGCAGCCGGTGGAGCCCCGGATTCCATAGAACGCGAGGAGTTTGTCGAGCTTGCGGTTTCGGCGGGCGCCGAGGTCGCGGGTCAGCTCGTGAGCGCGCGCCGGACTCCCGATTCCCGCTACTTCATCGGCAAGGGCAAGGCCGAGGAGCTCCTGCGCCTCGTGGACGAGGAGCGCGCCGAGCTCGTCATCTCCAGCGCCTCGCTCACGCCGGCGCAGGAACGCAACCTCGAGCAGAAGCTCCGTTGCCGGGTGCTCGACCGCAACGGCCTGATCCTCGATATCTTCGCGCAGCGCGCCCGCAGCTTCGAAGGCAAGCTGCAGGTCGAGCTCGCGCAGTTGCGCCACCTGTCCACGCGGCTGGTACGCGGCTGGACCCACCTGGAGCGCCAGAAGGGCGGCATCGGGCTGCGCGGACCGGGCGAAACCCAGCTCGAGACCGACCGACGCCTGATCGGCAAGCGCATTCGCCAGCTCAAAGCGCGGCTGGAGCAGGTCGACAGCCGGCGTGAGATGAACCGGCAGAACCGGCTGCGCGCCGAGGTGCCGACGGTCGCCATCGTCGGCTATACGAACGCCGGCAAGTCCACGCTGTTCAACCGGCTCACTGAAGCGGGCGTCTACGTCGAGGACCAGCTCTTCGCGACACTGGACCCGACGCTCCGCCGCCTCACGCTGCCGGACGGCACGGACATCGTCCTCGCGGACACCGTCGGCTTCGTGCGCGACCTGCCGCACGAGCTCATCGCCGCGTTCCGCTCGACCCTGCAGGAAGCGCGGCAAGCGGACCTGATCCTGCACCTGATCGACGCGAGCGACCCGCATCGCTGGCAGCGCATTCGCCAGGTGAACGCCGTGTTGCGGGAACTCGACGCGGAGCGGGTGCCGCAGATTCGCGTCTACAACAAGATCGACCGGCTCGAGCGCCGCCCGCAGCGGAATGACGGCCCTTTGCGCAGCAATCGCGCGGTCTGGCTGTCCGCGCAAACCGGCGAGGGCGTCGAGGCGCTGCTCGCCGCGATCGAGGATCGTCTGCGCCGCAAGAAAGTACGGGGTATGATGCGCCTGCAGCCCGGACAGGGCCGCCAACGCGCGCTGCTTTTCGAGATGGGCGCGGTAGCACAGGAATTCCCCGTCGACGACGGCGGGTGGGTGCTGGAACTGTGCATGGGTGAGCGCGAGTTCCAGCGCTTCATGAAACGTGAGAACCTGCCTGCCGATATTCTCGAGCAATCAGCCGCGGACCAGCCGTCGCGCGCCGCCACACACCGATAGAGAACAACATGGCCTGGAACGACCCTGACATCGGCAAAGACCGCTGGAAGAAGAACGGCGAACAGCCGAACGACCTGGACCGTATCGTGCAGAACTGGCAACGCCGCCTCGGCGGCCTGTTCGGCGGCGGCTCGCGCGGGTCCGGCGGCTCGTCGGGCGGCCTGTCCGGCGCGTGGATCCTCATCGGGCTGCTCATCATCGGGTGGGCGCTCACGGGGCTTTACCGCGTCGACGAGGCGGAACGCGGCATCGTCCAGCGTTTCGGTGCCTACACCATCACGGCCATGCCGGGGCTGCACTGGCATCTCCCGTACCCGATCGAGACCGTCGACATCGTGAATATCGGCGAGGTGTCCGATTACTCGTTCAACACGGAAATGCTGACGGCCGACGAGGCCTACCTCTACATCGAGATGGTGGTGCAGTTCCGCCGGAGCGACCCCGTCAAGTACAGCTTCGAGGTCGTGGACCCGGAGCAGACGTTGCGCGAGGTCACCGAAAGCGCGCTGCGCGAGGTGGTCGGCACCAACACCATGGCCGATCTCGTCGCGGAGCAGCGCGACAAGATTGCGCCGCAGACACGGGAGATCCTGCAGAGCACGCTCGAGCAGTACGGCGCCGGCATCACCATCACGTCGCTCTCCCTCGAAGCGCTCGATTACCCGGAAGCCGTGCAGGCGGCGGTCGACGACACGCAGAAGGCCCGGAACGACCGCGACCGCTACATCCTGGCGGCGGACACTTACGCGCAACGGCTCATTCCGATCGCGGGCGGCGAGGCGGCGCGCATCGTGCAGGAAGCGGAAGGCTACCGCGACCGCGTCGTCGCGCAGGCCGAAGGCGATACCTCCCGGTTCCTGGCCGTGCTGGCGGAGTACCGGCAGGCTCCGCGGGTGACCCGGGAACGCATGTACATCGACGCGCTGGAGGACGTGTACGGCGACGCGAGCAAGGTCATTCTCGACGCCGACGGCAGCGGCAACCTGCTGTACCTGCCGATCGGCGAAATGCTCGAGCACGCCCGCCAGGCGCGGGCAAACGCGCCTGACGGCAGCCAGGCGCCCCCGCCGCCGGACGCATCGGATCAGGCCGACGCGGAACAGGCCGCCCGTGACCGGAGGACGCGCCAATGAGTAACGGCAAGCTGGCAATTCTCGTCGTCGCGGGCCTCGTGCTGGTCGCGCTCGGGCTCTCCGCCTTCACCGTCAACGAGCGCGAGCTCGCGATCAAGCTGCAGGTCGGCGAGGTCGTGCAGGCCCACTACGAGCCGGGCCTGCACTTCAAGATCCCGGTGTTCCAGTCCGTGCGCAAGTTCCCGAATCGCATTCTCACCATCAGCGACCAGCCGGAGCGGATCTTCACGAGAGAGCGGCTCGCCCTGCAGGTGGATTATTTCGTCAAGTGGCGCATCGTCGACGCGGTGCGGTACTACACGTCCACCGGCGGTTCCCAGGCCTTCGCGACCAGCCGGCTGGCGCAGATAGTCCGCGACGCGATCGTGACGGAAATGGGCAAGCGCACGGTGCAGGAAGCGATCTCCGTGGAACGCGCGGAGCTGATGCGGGACATGCTGGCGACCGCGTCCGAAACCGCCGAGGGCCTCGGCGTCGACCTGGTCGACGTGCGGTTGAAGCAGGTGGAATTCCCGCCCGACGTCCGGGATTCGGTCTACCGGCAAATGCGCGAGGAGCGGGCCCGCGTGGCAGCGGAGCTGCGCGCCACCGGCCACAAAATCGCCGAGGAGCGCAAGGCGCGCGCCGACCGGGAGCGCACCGTGATTCTCGCCAACGCCAATCGGGAAGCGCAGGAGATTCGCGGCCAGGGGGACGCGCAGGCGGCGGACATCTATGCCAAAGCCTACAACCAGGACCCGGAGTTCTATTCTTTCTACCGGAGCATCAACGCCTACCAGGAGGCGGTTGGCCAACCGGGCGACGTCCTGGTGATCGAGCCCGACAACGAATTTTTCCGCTACCTCAACCAGTCGGGCGGCGGCGGGCAGTAGTCCCGGCGTCCGCCACTAGGCCCATGTGGCAGGACATACTGACGGCGTTCGCGCTCTACCTGATCATCGAAGGCATGATTCCTTTTATCGGGCCGCAGCGCTTCCGCCGTACCATGGAGCAGATTGGTAAACTGAGCGACAACAACCTGCGGTCGGTCGGCCTGGTCGCCATGGGCGCGGGGCTGCTGCTGCTGTTCATCGCGAGGGCGTAGTGCGGGACAGGACACCAGGGTCATGGGCAGGAACGTAGTCGTCATCGGCACCCAGTGGGGCGACGAGGGCAAGGGCAAGATCGTCGATCTCCTGACGGACAAGGCGGCCGCTGTCGTCCGGTTCCAGGGAGGGCACAACGCCGGGCACACGCTGGTCATCGGCGGCCACAAGACGGTCCTGCACAGCATCCCGTCCGGCATCCTGCGCGAGGGCGTGAGCTGCCTGATCGGTAACGGCGTCGTGCTGTCGCTCGAGGCGCTGATCAGGGAAGCGGAGGCGCTGGCGGCGAACGGCGTGCCGGTGTACGAGCGGCTCAAGGTAAGCCCGGCCTGCCCGCTCATCCTGCCGAGCCATGTCGCACTCGATATCGCGCGGGAAAAAGCCAAGGGCGCGGCCGCCATCGGCACGACGGGGCGCGGCATCGGCCCGGCCTACGAGGACAAGGTCGCGCGGCGCGCGCTGCGGGTTTCCGACCTGTTCGTGCGCGAGAAGTTTGCGGCGAAGCTCGGGGAGGTCCTCGACTTCCACAATTTCCTGTTGCGCAATTATTTCCGCGCTGAGCCGGTCGACTTCGCAAGCACGCTGGATGCGGCCCTGCAGGCCGCGGAAACCATCGCGCCGATCACGGCGGACGTCACGCAGATCCTTTGGGATCTCACCGACGCCGGTAAGAGCATCCTGTTCGAAGGGGCGCAAGGCTCGTTCCTCGACATCGACCACGGCACTTACCCGTTCGTCACGTCGTCGAACACGGTGGCCGCGGCGGCGAGCACCGGCACCGGGCTGGGGCCCCGCAATCTCGATTACGTGCTCGGCATCGTGAAGGCGTATGCCACGCGGGTCGGGGCAGGGCCGTTCCCGACCGAGCTGTTCAACAACCAGGGGGAACACCTCGCGACCGTCGGCGCCGAGTTCGGCGCCACCACGGGGCGCCCGCGGCGCTGCGGCTGGTTCGATGCCGTCGCACTCAAGCGCTCGATCGTCAACAGCAGCGTCTCCGGGCTCTGCGTCACCAAGCTCGACGTGCTGGACGGGCTCGAGAATATCCGCATCGGCATCGGTTACGAGCTCGACGGCCAGCCGATCTCCGGACTCCCCGTCATGGTCGACCGGTTTGCGGAGTACCAGCCGGTCTACGAGGAAATGCCGGGGTGGAAGGGTTCGACCGTCGGCATCACGCAGTACGAGGAGCTGCCCGAGAACGCGCGCCGTTATCTTGAGCGCATCCAGGAACTGGCAGGCGTGCCCCTCGACATCATTTCAACCGGCCCGGACCGCGAGCAGACCATCGTCCTGCGCCACCCCTTCGATTGAGTCGTTGGAGCCCGCCATTGCGGGCGACCGGTATGACCCTGATCGCAGCCGCGCTGGCACCACCCTTCGACAACGGCGCCACCGAGCTTCCGCTTTACCTTCTGCCGGTCGCCCGCAATGGCGGGCTCCAACGATGCGATCGGCATGCGAAAGGAGCCAGGAGTGCGAACAGGAGCCAACCCAGTGCACCGCTGCCGCCGCCATTGTCACCGGGCGGCTCGGCCGGTGGGGTCGGCACGAGCACGAGCGGTTCGGCGATCGTCACGGTCGCCGACGCGCTGCCGGCGATCGTCGCGCCAGAGGGATTGCTCAGGCGGATCTCGAACGTTTCCTCGCCCTCGGTCCCGTCGTCCGTGGCAACGTCGAAGACCAGGTTTTTCGGCTTGCCGTCGCCCGCGGCCCAGGCCACGGTGCCGCTCGTGCTGCCCTCGAAGTCGCTCCCCGCCGCGGCGCTGCCGCCGGCGAGCGCGTAATCGACACTCACCGGAGCACCGGCGCTGCCGCCCCGGCGCAGCACCAGGATCGCCTTGCCGAAGCCGCCCTCGAGGATCTCGACGGTGCTTTCGAAAAACCCGACGGTCGCGGGGGCCGCCGGGTCGCCCAGGTAGACGCTTGCGACGTTGACCTCGCCCAGCGTCGCGCCGCCTTGCGGATCGACGAGCCGCACGAAGAGGCGTTCGAGCCCTTCCGCCGCGCCGTCGTTCGTCAGCGGAATTTCGATCGTCCGCGCGCTGGCGTCGCCCGCGGGCCAGGCGAGCCGCCCGGCGCCGAGCTGGAAATCCGCCGCCTCCGCGGTCGCCTCCAGCACTTCGAAACCGACGCTCACGTCCGCCGCGCTGCCGCCGGTGCGTTGCACGACCAGCTCCGCCGACCGGCCCTCGTCGCCGGCCACGGAAGCCGCGGCAAAGCCGAGCCGGCCCTCGGGCGTGTCGCGCGTGCCGTCCCGCGCCAGGAAGAGCCCGCTGTCGATGTCGTTGACCGCCACCGTGCCGCTGAAGAAGAACGGATAGGCGCCCCAGGCGCCCTGGAACCCGGTGCTGTCGGAGAACGGGTAAGTGTCGAGCCAGCCGACCATCGCCGGCGCCTTCGGGTCGCTGATGTCGAGTATGGTGAGGCCGCGGCTGTAGTTCGAGATGTAATAGCGATTGCCGCGCACGAAGCCGTTGTGGTCGATCGCCTTGGTCGGACCCTGCCACTCGCCGACCTGCACCGGCGCGGCCAGGTCGGCAAGCGAGAACACCCGCAGGGTCGTATTGAAGCCAAACCGCTGTTCGTCCTGCTCGTCGTGCACGAACAGGAACTGCCGGTCCTCCGACCACCAGCCGGAATGGGTGTAACCGACGTTGTCGTACCCGGTCCGGCTCAGCCGCGCGGGATCGGCCGGATCGGTGATGTCCCACAGGTCGATGCTGTCCTCGTCGAAGTCCGCCAGGACCTCGCAGAAATCGCCGGCATGCGGGCAGGCGCTCTTGCGCGCATCGGTGATCACGACGGACGTGGCGTCGTGCATGTAGTCGGGCGCGGTGCCGCCGCCGACAAAGGCGGGCGCGGCGGGAGCGGCCAGCGAGTAGCTGCGGTACTGCCCGCTGCCGATATTGGAGCCGGCAATGACCAGCACCGGCGCCTGGTCGGTGACCGCGAGGCCCGTGCTGTAATCGGCGCCCGCGAGGTAGAGGTTGTGCGCGCTCAGGAAGTCGCCGTCGTAAGGGGCCTTCGCGATCGAGTTCGGCAGGCCGGCGAGGTCGATCACGACGAGCTGGTCGGACGCAGCATCCGCGGTCACGTAGGCATAGGCGTGCCAGCGGTCCTGCGCCGCATCGAAGAACTGGTAGACCTTGATGTCGCGCCAGGTCGTTTCCTCACCCCGGACGAACCCGACTTCGACGGGGCTCGCCGGATCGGTGACGTCGATCACCGCGGTGCCGTTGTCGAAACCCGCGATCGCGTACTCGCGGCCGGTGTTGAGATCGACGAAGCCCCACACGTCGTTGCCTGCCGCGGGCCGTGCCCGCAGGTCGCTGAAGGCGACGTGCGCCAGAAGGTCGACGGAGTCGCAGGGCAGCGCGCCCGCCATGCCGTCGGCGCACTCGGCGGCCGGCGCGCCGACTTTGAGCTGGTCGTACACGGCGAGCATTTCGCCGGCCTGGACCGCTTGCTCCGCCGCCATGCCTTTCGTGTCCGCGATCACGTTGAACCCGCGGCTTTCGAGCAAGGTCCGGTACTCGTGCGGCACGCCGGTCAGCGTGGTGGTGCCGTGACCGGCGCGCTCGAAATCGTCTCTCCGGGCATAGCCGCCGACGACCTGCACTGAATTGCTGACGAGGTGAAACAGCACCTCGGGGCTCTCTACGGCGTACGCACCCGCGGCGACGCGGATCTCGGCTCCCTTGCCGGCCATGGAGAGTGCATACGCGAGCGTGCGGCACGGTGCGCTTGCGTCGCGGCAGTCGCCCTGGTCCGCGCCGGTTTCGGCAACGAACAGCGGACGGTGAACGCTGTGGGCACCTGCGGCCTCGCTGAAGGCAAACGCGAGGACGGCCAGCGCCAGTGACAGGCTGCGGGAGTGAGTGCGATCAATCATCGGACACCGCCTGTAGTCGGGAGTGGCGGTACAAGAACGGAGTACCACGGAATTGTACAATGGATCCTTTTCCGCGAGAGAGTGTGGCAGTTTGTCGGCTGAGAAAGGGCCGCTCCGATTCAGGGCAGGGCCGGGCGCGTATCGCGAAATCAGGAAGCGGGGTTTCTCGGAAGAGCGGATCGGCACCATTGCCGGGGCCTCCGGCGGCGCCAAGTGGCTGGTCCTGAGCCAGCTCGATCGCGTCATCGTGGAGCGGGTCCTGCCGAAGCTTACGGGGCCGGTGCACCTGCTGGGCTCCTCGATCGGGGCGTGGCGCTTCGCCTGTTACGCGCAGGACTTGCCGCTCGCGGCACTCGAGCGCTTCGAGGCCGCCTACCTGGCGCAAAGCTACAGTGCGCGCCCGACGGCCGCCGAAGTCACCCGGAAGAGCCGTGAGATCCTTGCCGCCGTGCTGGGCGAGAACGGCACCGCGGAGATCGTGGCGCATCCCAGGTTCCGCTCGCACGTCCTGACGGTGCGCAGCCGCCGCTTGACGGCCAGCGATTACCGGCCGGCGCTGTGGTCGGGGCTGCTCGCCGCCGCGCTCGCGAATGCGGTCAGCCGGCGCAGCCTCGGCGTGTTTTTCGCGCGCAGCCTGTTCTACGATCCGCGCGACCTGCCGCCGTTCTACAACGCGACGGGTTTTCCGCTCGAGCGCATCGCGCTGACGCCGGACAACCTCGTGGACGCGATCATCGCCTCGGGCTCGATCCCGACGGTGCTGACGGGCGTTCGTGACATTCCCGGCGCCCCGGCCGGCGTCTACCGGGACGGCGGCATCATCGACTACCACCTGGACCTGCCCCTCGGCGAACCCGATCGCCTGACGTTGTTTCCGCATTTTTTCGACCGCCTCATCCCCGGCTGGTTCGACAAGAGCCTCCGGTGGCGGCGGCACAATCCGCTGCACACGGATCGCACGGTGCTGATCAGCCCCACGGCGGAATTCATTGCCCGGCTGCCCGGCGGCAAGGTGCCGGACCGCAGCGACTTCGTGCGCCTGACGGAGCACGAGCGAATCGAGGCCTGGCGGCAGGTGATCGCCGCCTGCCGCGAGCTCGCCGACGACCTTGCCGACGTGCTGGACCACGACCGTCTCCCGGCACGCCTCGAACCGTTGTGATCGCCTTGTAGGAGCCCGTCCCACGGGCGACA
>DASSBS010000135.1:0-10322 GCA_035698445.1 Woeseiaceae bacterium | reverse complement strand
ATCAGCTCGGCATCGCCGCGCCGCCAGCGGGTGAACAGGTCCTGGAATACCGGCACCAGGTCGGTCGCCGGATCGAGCGCGGCGATGTCGGCGCGCGCGTCCTGGAGCTGCTGCTCGATAATGGCGAGGATGATGGCGTTCTTGCTGTCGAAGTAGCGGTAGATGAGCCCGGGGCTCATGCCGGCCGCCTCGGCGATCTTCGCCATGCTCGCGGCATTGAACCCGTGCTTCACGAAGCAGCTTCGGGCGGCATTGAGGATGCGCTCGCGCTGCTGCCGGGTTCGCGCTTGCGCTTTGGCAACCTGTTCAGGGCGTGGCATCGGGCTCCCCGGTCGCATCGGATGCTGCGTCCCGCGCGCGCTCGCGGCGCCGGAAGACGCGCCGTACGACCACGAAGAACAGCGGCGAGAAGAAGAGGCCCAGGAACGCGCCGCCGATCATGCCGCCCAGCACGCCGGTGCCGATCGCGCGCTGCGCGCCGGAGCCGGCGCCGGAGGCGAGCGCGAGCGGCAGCACGCCCATGCCGAAGGCGAGCGACGTCATGAGGATCGGCCGCAGCCGGTCGCGCACCGCCTGCATGGTGGCCGCCACGAGGTCGAGCCCCTGCTCGATGTAGTCCTGCGCGAACGCGACGATCATGATCGCGTTCTTGCTCGTGAGCCCGACGGTCGTGAGCATCGCCACCTGGAAGTACACGTCGCGCTCCAGGCCGCGCAAGGTCGCGGCCACCGCGATGCCGAGGATGCCGAGCGGCGCGACCAGCATGACGGCGGTCGGTATCGTCCAGCTTTCGTACAGCGCCGCGAGGCACAGGAACACGATGAGGATCGACAGCGTATACAGGAGCGGCGTCTGCGCACCGGCCAGCCGCTCCTGGAAGGACAGGCCCGTCCATTCGAGCCCGATGCCAGGCGGCAGTTGCGCGACGATATGCTCGACTTCGTCCATCGCCTCGCCCGAGCTCACCCCCGGCGCGGCTTCGCCGTTGATCTGCATGGCAGGCACGCCGTTGTAGCGCGCGAGGCGCGGCGATCCGTACTCCCAGCGCCAGCTCGCGAACGCGGAGAACGGCACCATCTCGCCCTCTTCGTTCCGGACCGACCAGAGGTTGAAGTCCTTCGGCACCATGCGGTAGGGCGCGTCGGCGCGCACGAAAACCCGCTTCACGCGGCCGCGGTCGATGAAGTCGTCGATGTACTGGCCGCCCCAGGCAATCGACAGCGTGCTGTTGATGTCCGCCATCGAGAGGCCCAGCGCGCCGGCTTTCTCGACGTCCACGTCGACCTTGAACTGCGGCGCGTCCTCCTGGCCGCTCGGACGCACGTTCACCAGCAGCGGACTCTGCGCGGCGGCACCCAGGAACTGGTTCCGGGCGGCGACCAGCGCGTCGTGTCCGAGGTTCGCGTTGTCCTTCAGATAAAACACGAAACCGGCGGACGTGCCGAGCTCCGGCATGGCCGGCGGCGCGAAGGCAAACACCATCGCGTCCTGGATCTGGCTCAACGCTCCCATCGCCCGTTGTGCCACGGCATCCACGCCCAGCCGGTCCGCTTCGCGCTCGCTCCAGTCCTTCAGCTTGACGAAGGCCATGGCGTTGTTCTGGCCGCTGCCGCTGCCGAAGCTGAAGCCCTGCACGGTGAACAGCGATTCCACCGCTTCCTGCTCGTTCTCGAGGAAGTAGTTCTCCAGCTTCTTCACGGATTCCATCGTGCGCTGCTGCGTCGCGCCGACGGGCGCCTGCACCATCGCGAACAGCATGCCCTGGTCTTCCGGCGGCAGGAACGAGCTCGGCCGGTTCACGAACAGCACGCCCATGAGCGCGACCAGCACGGCGAACACGGCCATGGCGCGCCAGGTCCGCGCCAGCATGCCGCGCACGGCCTGCCGGTACTTGCCGGCGGTGCGATCGTAGTGGCGGTTGAACCAGCGGAAGAAGCCCCGCTCGCCGTGATGCTCACCCTTCTTGAGCGGCGTCAGGATGGTGGCGCACAAAGCCGGCGTAAGGCTGAGCGCGATCAGCACGGAAAGCGCCATCGCGGACACGATCGTGATCGAGAACTGGCGGTAGATCACGCCCGTGGCTCCGCCGAGAAACGCCATCGGCACGAACACCGCCGCCAGCACGAGCCCGATCGCCACCAGGGCGCCGCTGATCTGCCGCATCGAGTGGCGTGTCGCTTCCACGGGTGACAGGCCTTCCTCGCTCATCACGCGCTCGACGTTCTCGACGACGACGATGGCGTCGTCGACCAGCAGCCCGATCGCCAGCACCACGGCGAACATGGTCAGCATGTTTATGGAGAGGCCGAGCGCGAACAGCACGGCCATCGTGCCGAGCAGCACGACCGGCACGGCAATGGTCGGGATCAGCGTCGCGCGGAAATTCTGCAGGAACAGGTACATGACCAGGAACACGAGCACGATCGCCTCGAGGAGCGTCTCGATCACGTTCTCGACCGAGAGCCGGATGAAAGGCGTGACCTCGAACGGGATCACCGCTTTCAATCCTGCCGGGAAGAACGGCGCCATTTCGGCGATCTGGGCTTCGACGGCGCCGGCGGTTTCGAGTGCATTGGCCCCGGTGGCCATCATCACGGCCAGCCCGCTCGCCGGCTGCTGGTTGTAACGCGTGATGAACTCGTAGCTTTCGGCACCCAGCTCCACGCGCGCCACCTCGCCGAGCTTCAGCGTCGAGCCGTCGCGGTTGCTGCGCAGCACGATATTGCGGAATTCCTCCGGCGTTTGCAGCCGGCTTTGCGCCGTAATCGTCGCGTTGATCTGCTGGCCGGGCACCGCCGGCGCGGCACCGAGCGCGCCGACCGCGACCTGCTGGTTCTGCGCCTGCACCGCCCGGATGATGTCGGACGGCGTCAGCCGGTAGACCTCCAGCTTGTTCGGGTCGAGCCAGATGCGCATGGCGTACTGCGCGCCGAACACCTGCACGTTGCCGACGCCCTGGACGCGGCTGATCGGGTCCACGATGTTGGCGGCGACGTAATCGGAGATGTCGTCCCGCGACATGCTGCCGTCTTCGGAGACGAAGCCGATCACCATCAGGAAGCCGGTGTTCGCCTTGGTGACACCGACGCCCTGCCGCTGCACCTCCTGCGGCAGGAGCGGCATGGCCAGTTGCAGCTTGTTCTGCACCTGGACCTGGGCGATGTCGGGATTCACGTCGTTGTCGAAGGTCAGCGTGACCGAGGCGCTGCCGCTCGACGAGCTGGCGGAGGACATGTACAGCAGGCCGTCGAGGCCCTTCATGTTCTGCTCGATGATCTGCGTCACCGAGTCCTCGACGACCCGCGCGGAGGCGCCCGGATAGAACGCGTTGATCGACACCGTCGGCGGTGCGATCGAGGGATACATGGACACGGGTAGCTGCGTGATGGACAGCGCCCCCGCGACCATGATCACGATCGCGATCACCCACGCGAAGATGGGGCGGCCGATGAAAAACTGCGCCATGCGGCCGGCCTACCGGGCGCCGGCGTCGGCGCGGGTGCTGTCCCCGGCGGCGCCTCCGGGCGTAGCGGCGCCGGCCGCTTCATCGGGTTCGCCGTCAGCGGTCTCGGCCCCGGCTTCCGTGACCACGACGGGCATGCCGGGCTGGATCTTCTGCAGCCCCGCGATGATGACGCGATCGCCGGCCTCGAGGCCTTCCTTCACGAGCCACTGGTCGCCGATGGTGCGGGAGACGACCACGTCGCGGCGCGCCACCGTGCCGTCCGGCTGGACGACCATGGCCGTGGCGTTGCCTTTCGGGTCGCGGGTGATGCCCTGCTGGGGCGCCAGCACGGCGTCCTGGACCACCGCCGGGGTGATGAGCGCGCGTACGTACATGCCGGGCAGCAGCAGGTGATCGGGGTTCGGGACGAGGACGCGCAGCGCATAACTGCCGGTCGACGGATCGACCGTGACGTCGGCGAACTTGAAGGTGCCCGGGTGCGCGTAGCGCGCGCCGTTCTCGAGCAGGATGGTGACCGGTATGTCGCTCGTCGTGGTCAGCCGGCCGGCGGCCAAGTCTTCACGCAATTGCAACAATTCGCTGCTTGATTGCGACAGATCGACGTAAATCGGGTCAAATTGCTGCACGGTCGCCAGCGGCGCCGCCTGGTTCGCGGTCACCAGCGCGCCCCGCGTGACCGTGGATTTGCCGATGCGCCCGCTGATCGGCGCCTCGATGCGCGCATAGCCGAGCACCACCGCGCTGCTTTGCACCGCGGCTTCGGCGACGGCGACGTCCGCTTGCGCCTGGTGCAGCGCCGCGACCGCGTTTTCGCGTTCCTGCCGGCTGATGACGTTCGTCTTGACGAGCTCGGCCGTGCGCTCGGCGTTCAGCCGGGCGACCTCGAGGGTGGCTTTGGCGCGGGCGAGCGACGCTTGCGCGCTCTCGTAAGCCGCCCGGTACTGGTCGTCGTCGAGCTGATAAAGGGCCTGGCCGGCTTCGACGAGGCTGCCCTCGGTGAACAACTGCTCTGCGACGATGCCGTCGACCTGCGGGCGCACCTCGGCGATGAGGAATGCGCGCGTGCGCCCGGGCAGCTCGCGGGTCAGCCGCACGGGCTGCTCCTGGAGCGTCACCACCGTCACTTCAGGGGTGGGCATCTGCGGGGGCGGCGCTTCTTCGCCGCAGGCGGTGAGCAGCAGGGCCGCGAGCAGCGGCAGGGCGAGGAAACGACGGGCGTTGTCCGGCATCGAAGTGAACTCGGCAGGGGCGAAGGTCGGCGCGGACGCTTGCGCCGGGGGAAGCGGAGAGTGAACGTTCATTCTTTTTTTGTCAAGACGGGTCCGAGGGGACCGTTGGACCGCAAACGGCGGAATTCGATCAATTTCCGTGCCGATCGCTGTGGCATCATCGTTGTTTGATGCGCGACAGGGACGAAATGGTTTCGCCGGAGCAATACCTGGAGGATTTCGCCGCCGGGCAGGTCTATCGCGGCTCGACCCGGATCACGGTCGACGCCGACGCGATCAAGGCCTTTGCCGGCGAATTCGATCCGCAGCCTTTTCACCTCGACGAGGTCGCCGCGAGGGACTCGATCTTCGGCGGGCTGGCCGCGAGCGGCTGGCACACGGCGGCGATGACGATGCGGCTCCTGACCGAGGGCGAGTTCCAGGTCGCCGGCGGCCTGGTCGGGCTCGGCCTGAAGGAGCTCAAGTGGCCCCGGCCGGTGCGGCCCGGCGACGAGCTGCGCGTCGAGGTGGAGATCCTCGCCGTGCGCGAGTCGCAGTCGCGGCCGGAGCAGGGTCTGGTCACGACCAGGACGACGACGCTGAACCAGCATGACGAGATCGTGCAGGAGTTCGTGAATACCTTGATCGTGCCCAAGCATCGACGTTCGTGAGCCTGGCTACCCTGCAGGCGTAGGCCTGATCTACTGATGAGCCGGTATTGACATGTTGGTCTGTATAGATATACAGTAATCTCTATGGCAGCTCGCAGCGCAATTGAATGGACTGATGCGACTTGGAACCCGGTCAGCGGTTGCACCAAGATCAGTCCAGGATGTGATAACTGCTACGCGGAAAGAATTGCCGAACGTTTTCGCGGCGTACCTAACCATCCGTTCGAGCACGGTTTCGACCTCACGCTGCGCCACCACAAGCTCCGCGAACCGCTGAGTTGGCAGCGGCCTCGTCGTATTTTTGTAAATTCGATGAGTGATCTTTTTCATAAGAAAATTCCGCTTGCGTTCGTATCCGAGGTCTTCGACACGATGGAACAGGCGCACTGGCATGTTTTTCAGATCCTTACGAAGAGAAGTTCTCTCCTGCGTCGATTCATCAACGACAGATACCGGGATGGCCGCGCGCCGCCGCATATCTGGCTCGGTGTATCAGTCGAGGATCGCCGTGCTCTGGTCCGGCTTCGTCACTTAGCAGATTCAAAGGCGACGATCCGCTTCGCATCGTTTGAGCCTTTATTGGAAGACCTCGGAACGTTAGACCTAGCCGGCATCCATTGGGCAATTGCCGGAGGTGAAAGCGGGCCGAAGGCAAGGCTCGTTGATCCAGACTGGATACGAAGTATTCGCGATCAGTGTCGCGCTGCCGACGTTGCCTTCTTCTTCAAACAATGGGGAGGACTCACTTCCAAATCTCGCGGAAACTCGCTAGATGGACGGCGCTGGCTGCAGTATCCAGAGTTGGCGGCTGGATAGCTGCGTTATGCCGCGGGTCGGTCGAGGGCACTTCGCGGAATATACCCCTCAGAATCGCGTAAAACATGAGATTCTGACTAAATACTTTGCTGCGTATCTGACGGCGCTCAGAAAGACCGCTGATGCATTTCACTACATCGATGGGTTCGCCGGGCCGGGGATGTACGCCGAAGGCGAGCCGGGTTCTCCATTGCATGCGATTGAATTATTAGCGAGTCAGCCAAATCCAGCCTCTGCAAGTTTCGTTGAACACGATCCTGCGTTACACGACAGTCTCAAGCATGCTATCGCGAACGCGCGTGGGATTACGACGCTCTTCGATTCTCCGCTAATCGAACGGGGCGAGTTTGCTGAATTTATTAGTGCCATTCTCGCCAGACCAATCTACAAGCGATTCAGGAAGGTGGCGACATTCGCTTTCGTGGATCCTTGTGGCGTTGATGGGTTACGAATGGCTGACTTGACCAAGATACTTGCTACTCAGTTCGGTGAATGTTTGGTGTTCTGGAACTATGCCGGACTAAGCCGGTGGATTGGAGGCGTAGCGGCTGGAAAGCACTCACGTAGTAAGCTGAACGCCTTCTTCGGCAGTGCTGAAACTGCCTCGGACGCAATCGAGTTCGCTCAATCTCGAGTAGCCGGTGCTGGTAAAGAGCGATACCTGCGCGATAGCTATTTGCACGCCGTAAGCCAGCATGCTGGAGCTCGATACCTGCTGCCATTCAGATTCAGGGCAAGCGATGCGGAGCGAACCAGTCATTACCTGATGCATCTCTGTTGTCACAGCCTGGGATTCGTGATTATGAAGGAGGTGATGAAGAAGGCGGCATCATCAGCGGGAGATTTCGGCACATTCCAGTTTGTTCCAAAGGACGAGCTGGGCGAACAGACGGATATGTTTCATCCAAGTGCCGACCGAGCGAGAAGGGAGGTCATCACTCGCCTCGAGCAAGGAGCCGAATCTGTCCGCTTGTTTACCAGGGAATGGACGAAGCGGCCGGGCGACTTTCTGGTGGCGGATCAATACAAGGACATACTTCTGGATCTGGAGTCCAGCGGCGCGCTCGAGGTGTTGGACGGCAGGACACGTCGACCAAAGCCTGTCGACAAACGCCTTCGCAAAGGACAAGTCACGTTAGGAGATCAATGCATCGTCCGGTTAATTTAGCAGCGCGTTCCACAATCTGCCAGAACCTCTGCCCTGCTAAATACCTTGTAAGTGCTCCCAAACCGATCATGACCGGACCCGGATTAACGCGCTGATCGTTGGTTGCGAGAATCTCCTTGGAGCCTCAGCCGTTCGGCCAAAGGATAGGACTGCTGTTAAGCTAATTCGATGTTCGTTTTTTTCTTTGCGGCGGCGATCGGCTACGCCATCGGCGGTTTTCGCGGGCTCATCCTGGGCGTGCTGCTGGCCTGGGGCATCCGCTGGTTGCTCGGCCACGTCATCGGGAGCGGCCTCGGCCGCATCCAGGCGCAGTTTCTCGATTCCACGTTTGCCGCCATGGGCGCCTTGTGCAAGGCCGATGGCGCGGTCACGCGCGACGAGATCAAGGTGGCCGAGACCCTGTTCGACCGCCTGCACCTCTCGGCGGAGCAGCGGGAGTCGGCGAAAGCCGCGTTCAATCGCGGCAAGTCACCCGGCTTCGATCTCGATGCCGAGATTGCCGGCTTGCGCGGCGTGTCCCGCGGGCGCGGTCCGCTGCTGCAGATTTTCCTGCAGGTGCAACTGATGGCGATCGCCGCCGACGGCGGGGTGCACCCGGCCGAGCACGAGATGCTCGTGCGCATGGCCCGCGGGCTCGGACTGTCCGAAGCGCACATCGCGCAGCTCGAAGCGATGCTGCGGACCGGCACCGGCCGCCAGCCGACCCGGCAGAAACTGGACGATGCGTATGCCGCTCTCGGTGTCACCCCTTCGGCCAGCGATGCCGAGATCAAGCGCAAGTACCGCCGGCTGATGAGCCAGAACCATCCCGACAAGCTCGCGGGCAAGGGCCTGCCGGAGAGCATGCGCGAGATCGCCGAGGAAAGAACGCGCGAGATCAGCACCGCTTACCGCCTGATCCGGGAGGCCCGCCAGGTTGCCTGATGCGGCCGGCCGGGCGCAGCCGTTGTGCTATCTTTTGAGTCCATCCCTGCGAGGTGCGCGTCGCGATGCCTGACAGCATGCCGGTCATTTTTTTCGGGCACGGCAATCCGATGAATGCCATCCAGTCGAACGGCTGGACGGAAGGCTGGCGCGCGATCGGCGAATCCATTCCGAAGCCGCGGGCGATCCTCATGATTTCCGCGCACTGGTACATCGAGGACACCGCCGTCACCGCCGGCGACGAGCCCCGGACCATTCACGATTTCGGGGGTTTTCCGAAGGAGCTTTACCAGTGCCAGTACCCGGCGCCGGGCGACCGCGCGCTCGCCGCACGCGTGCAACAACTCCTGGCGCCGACGCCCGTGCGCCTCGCCGACGACTGGGGCCTGGATCACGGCACCTGGTCCGTGCTGTACCACGCGTACCCGGACGCGGACGTGCCCGTGGTGCAGCTCAGCATCGACGCCACCCTGTCACCGGCGGCGCATTACGAGCTGGCGGAGCTTCTCACGCCCCTTCGCGAGGAGGGCATTCTCATCGCCGGCAGCGGCAACGTCGTGCATAACCTGCACGCGTACGGCTGGGGCCGGCACGTGCCCGAGCCTTATGAATGGGCGAGCGCGTTCGAGCGGCGCGCGCGCGACCTCCTGCTCACCGGCGATCACACGCCACTGATCGAGTACGAAACCCTCGGCCGCGACGCGGCCATGTCCATCCCCACCCCGGAGCACTACCTGCCGTTGCTCTACGTGCTCGCGCAGAGACAGGACGGCGAACCCGTCACCTTCCCGGTGGAGGGCGTCGACGGCGGCTCGGTGTCCATGCTGACGGTTCGGATCGGGTGATCGCGACGGCCGCGCCGGACGGCGCGCTGGCCCCGTTCCGGCACCCGGTATTCCGGAAGGTGTGGATTGCGAACCTCGGTTCGCAATTCGGCGGCCTCATCCAGATCGTGGGCGCATCGTGGCTGATGCTGTCGATCGCCGACTCCGCGGAAATGGTGACGCTGGTGCAATCCTCGACGACCCTGCCGATCGTCCTGTTCGCACTCGTGGCGGGCGCCTTCGCCGACAGCTTCGACCGGCGCCTGATCATGCTCGCCACGCAGGTGTTCATGCTGCTGGTATCCGTCGCCCTGGCGGCCTTTGCGTACGTCGGCCTGGTCACGCCGTGGCTGCTGCTGCTCCTGACCTTTCTCATCGGCTGCGGGGCCGCGTTCAACGCGCCCGCCTGGCAAGCCTCCGTCGCGGACATGGTGCCCCGTGACGACCTGCCCACGGCGGTCGCGCTGAACAGCATGGGTTTCAACGTCGCGCGCAGCGCCGGGCCGGCAGTCGGCGGCCTCATCGTGGCAGCGGCGGGCGCCGCGATGGCGTTTGCGATCAACGCGTTCAGCTACCTCGGCATCATCGGCGTGCTCGCGCGCTGGCGGCTGCCCGTCGAGGAGCGGACGCTGCCGCGGGAGCGGCTCGGCACGGCGATCCTCGCCGGCATGCGCTACGTCGCGATGTCACCGAACATCAAGTCGAGCCTGCTGCGGGGATTCGTCTTCGGGATCGGCGCGAGCGCATTGATGGCGCTCATGCCGCTGATCGCGCGCGACCTCGTCGGCGGCGGCTCGGTGACTTATGGACTGTTGCTGGGTGCCTTTGGAGCCGGTGCCGTCGGCGGCGCGCTGCTGGCGCACCGCATGCGGCAGACGATGTCGAACGAGGCCATCGTCCGGATCGCGGTGCTCGCCTTCGCAGCCGCCGCCGCGGCCACGGCGTTCAGCCCGTGGCTGCCGCTCACGATGGCCGTGCAGTTGCTGAGCGGCGCGGGCTGGGTGCTTGCGCTCTCCACGTTCAATGTGACGGTGCAGACCTCGGCGCCGCGCTGGGTGGTGGGGCGCGCGCTCTCGCTTTACCAGATGCTCACCTTTGCCGGCATCGCGAGCGGGAGCTGGGTCGCCGGTCTCGTGACGGCCGAGATCGGCATTGCACAGACACTGTTGCTCTCGTCTGTCGTGCTCCTCTTTTGCGCGGCGATGGGGCTGCGGTTCGCGCAGCCGGACACGTTAGCCCTGAATC
>DASSBS010000134.1:0-26342 GCA_035698445.1 Woeseiaceae bacterium | reverse complement strand
ACCTCCCCCGGCCACGGCTCCGCCAGCTCCCACCGCCGGTGGCGCTGCCGAAGATGCCCGACAGTGGTCGGTCCTGGCTTCATTGGGTGCCACGCTTGGACGCCGCGTCGCCCGTGAGACGGGCTCCTGCACCGGATGCCGCACCTGGACGGGCTCCTGCACCGGATCCCGCACCTGCAGGAGCCCGTCTCACGGGCGACAACGGACCTGGACGAGTGGCCTGCACTCCCCACCAACGACCGGTTTCCGGGCACCTTCGGAGCGGGCGGCAGGGTCGGCGGGGGGTGTTTGGGGCAACTTCCGCGGACCGGAGGGCCCGCAGGGCCCGGAGGGAGCCATTGTCCCAAACACCCCCCCGCCGACCCTGCCGCCCGCGTCAACGCAGGCGCCGGTCCGACCGTCCCGCGTCAACGCAGGCGCCGGTCCGACCGTCCCGGGTCAACACAGCGACCATGAAGAATCATGAATAGAGCGGCTACCGGAAGCGCAACGACTCCGCCGATCCGGGTGCTGTGCGTCAACGACGACGTCGAGCAGAGCAGCGATTTGCCGACGGGCGCATTGCTGGCGGGACTGCACCGCGCCGGGATCGAGCTGACCGTCGTGTGCGGGCCTGCACACCCGCATGCGGCGCTGCTCGCGAGAGCAGGCATCCCGATGATCGACATCCCGATCCGGAAGAACTTCGATCCGGCGGCGGTGCGCGCGCTGCGGGACGAGCTCGCGCGCGGCCGCTACGACATCGTGCACACCTTCAACAACAAGGCCATCAGCAACGTGCTGATCGCGGCCCGCAAGCTGCCGGTGAAGATCGTCGCGTACCGTGGCATCGTCGGCGCCGTCGGCTTTCTCGATCCGATGTCGTGGATGCGCTATCTCAATCCGCGCATCGACCGCATCGTGTGCGTCGCCGAAGCCGTGCGGCGGCACTTCCTGGAGATGCGGCCGGCATTCCTGGCGATGCCGCCGGACCGGCCGGTGACCATTCACAAGGGCCACGACCTCGCCTGGTACACGGACGAGCCGGCCGACCTCGAGGCCGAAGGCATCCCGGCAGGTGCGTTCGTCGTCTGCTGCGTGGCGAACTACCGCCCGCGCAAGGGCATCGAGGTGCTGGTCGCGGCGATCGAACAACTGCCCGGCGACATGCCCGCGCACCTGCTGCTCGTCGGCAGGATGCATGCGGACAAGCTTTCGAGACGGATCGCGGCCAGCCCCGCCGCCGCCCGCATCCACCGCGCAGGCTTTCGCAAGGACGCGCCGGCGCTCGCCGCCGCGAGCGACGTCTTCTGCCTGCCCTCGCTCCGGCGTGAAGGCCTGGCCCGGTCGCTGATCGAGGCGATGGCCTATCGGGTGCCGCCAATCGTGACGAGCTCCGGCGGCAGCCCCGAGCTCGTGATCGACGGCGAGTCCGGCGTCGTCGTGCCGGCCGCCGACAGCCGGGCCATCGCAACAGCGATCGAGTGGCTGTACCGTGACCCGGCCTTGCGGCGGCGCATGGGCGATGCCGCCCGCATGCGTATCGCCACCGCGTTCCGCCACGAAGATACCGTCGCGAAGACGCTCGCACTGTACGCGAGCCTCGCAACCGGAGCTCGCGACTTCACAATGTGAGAAACCGGTTCGGAGGTCCTGCCGGACGCCAAGGCCGCGCCCGCAATGGCGTTTGTCATATCAAGAAAGTATGCTATATAGCTCAACTCCGGCCGGCACCCACAGCGGGCTGGACGAAAAAATCAGGTCGCGGGGGGACAGGGCAAAGTATGGCTTTCCTTTGCACCGGCCGCGGAAAAAGAATGGATTTCCATTTTGCGCGTCACGGGCACGTCGCCCCGGAGCGGCCGCAGCCGGGTTCGACCGGGTGCAGGGAAATCATTATAACTTGGAGGCATTTGTGCCATGAGGCTGTTCCGTTCCGACACCAGTAAATCGAGCGCGCGAACCCACGCCGCTCATCGCGAGCCGGGCAGCCGGCGACCCGCCATCGTTGCGGCGGGCGCGACCGTCGCCCTGCTTGCGGCTGCCGTCGCCGGTGCACAACTCCAGCAGACGCTCCAGGCACAGATCGAAGTCGACCGGGCGGCCGCCCAGTCGCAGCAGCGCGTCAATCAGGTTCGCGACCAGACGCTGGACGCCGCCGCGGACTACGCACAGGCGGTAACGGAAGCCGAAAGCTACGAGCAGTACAACGAGCAGCTCGAAGCGCAGGTGCAGTCGCAGGAAGACGAGATCGCCTCCATCCAGCGGCAGTTGGACGACATCGAGACGACCAACCGTGAAGTCCAGCCGCTGATGCAGAAGATGGTCCAGGCACTGGAGCAGTTCATCCGCCTCGACGTGCCGTTCCTCATAAGGGAGCGCACCGAGCGCGTCAACAGCCTGAAGGAGATGATGTCGCGTGCCGACGTGTCGATCTCCGAGAAGTACCGCCTCATCATGGAGGCCTACCAGATCGAGCTCGAGTACGGCCGCACGCTCGAAGCCTACGAAGGCACGCTGACCGCCGGCGACCAGACGCGCACCGTGCACTTCGTCCGGCTCGGCCGCATTTCCCTGATGTACCGCACGCTGGACGGCTCCGAGACCGGCTACTGGGATGCGGTCCAGAGACAGTGGGTCGTCGATAACAGTTATGCCGAAGCCGTCGACCAGGCAATCCGCGTCGCGAACCAGGAAGGCGCGCCCGAGTTGTTGACGGTCCCGGTGCCCGCTCCCGAGGAGGCGCAAACGTGAGCAAGTCCAGAACCCGAATTTTCGCTGTGTTCGCAGCCTCCGCGCTGCTTGGCGCACTGCCGCTGGCCGCCTCCGCCCAGCAGCAGGCGAGCGACCCGGCTGCCGATCGCGCGAGCTCGAAGGAAGAGCTGCTGCAGCAGGTGCGCGCGGTTCGTCGCGGCGAAAACCAGCTCTACGAGCAGCGCGTCGCCCAGTTCAGCGCGGCCTCGGAAAGCGAGCGGGCGCAGCTCATGCGCCAGGCAGAGCAGCGGCTGGGCCAGCTCGAGGCAACGTCGACGGAGATGTCCGACACGTACTCCGCCAACGAGATCCGGATCAACGATCTCAACCGCCAACTGGTCCAGAAAGCTTCACAGCTCGGGCTCTCGGAGCTGTTCGGCCTGGCGCGCCAGGTCGCGGGCGACTCGGCGAGCATCCTGCAGCAGTCGCTGATCAATTCGCAGTTCGAGCCGCCCCCGGGCCAGCTCGGCCGGGTGGAGTTCCTGCGCGCTTTCGCGGACGGCCGCAAGACGCCGACCCCGGACGAGCTGGAGCGGCTGTGGTTCGAAATCCAGCGCGAAATGACCGCCCAGGGCGAGGTGCTGCGGTACCAGGCCCAGGTCGTGCAGCCGAGCGGCGTGGCCGAGCCGGCCGAGGTCGTCCGCATCGGGCCCTTTACCGCACTGTCGAACGCGCAGTTCCTCGGTTACCTGCCCGACCTGCGGGCGCTGACCGTGCTGCCGCGCCAGCTCCCCGACGAGTTCATGGGGATAGCCGAGAACTTCTACAACGCCTCCGAGGGTTACGTGAGGGCGGTGGTCGACTACACCCGGGGCGTCCTGACGGCGCTCTACATCGAGCGCCCGACCTGGCTGCAACGCATCGAGCTGGGCGAGGAAGTCGGCTACGTGATCATCGTGGTCGGCATCGCGGGCGTGCTGGCGTTCCTGTGGCAGCTCGTGCACCTGATCATCGTGCGGCTGGCGGTCAGGCGGCAGCTCGACAACCTCGACGAGCCGAAGCGCGACAACCCGCTGGGCCGCGTGCTGCTGGCCTTCCGCGGTGACCCCAACCGCATCGAGGAAGACGCTGACGTTGCCGAGCTCAGGATATCCGAGGCGGTGCTGCGCGAGGTGCCGAAGCTCGAACGCTTCCAGCCCTTCCTGCGCCTGGCGGTTGCCGCCGGCCCGCTGCTCGGGCTGATCGGCACCGTCGTCGGCATGATCATTACCTTCCAGAGCATCACCGAGTCGGGCTCGAGCGATCCGCGCCTGATGGCGACCGGCATCGGGCAGGCGATGATCGCCACGGTGCTGGGTCTAGGCATCGCCATCCCGCTCCTGTTCGCGAACGCGCTGCTGAACGGCCTGTCGCGGTCCGTGGTGCAGGTCCTGGACGAGCAGAGCGCCGGCATGCTGGCCGAAAGCATCGAGAAGCAACGCGGTGTTTGAGCAGATCCCCTTCGTCCAGGGTATCGCCAGCCTGGCGAATGACGGCGGGCCGTTCGTCTTGTGGATCTTCGCGGCCGGCATCCTGATGTGGACGTTGATCTTCGAGCGGTACTGGTATTTCCTGAAAGTACTGCCGAAGGAAGCCGCGGCAGCCAAGGAAGCCTGGCACGCGCGGGTCGACCACACGTCGTGGAAAGCGCGCCAGATTCGCCAGGCGATGATCTCGCGGCTCAACGCCTCCATGACGGCCGGGTTCCCGGTCATGCAGGTGCTGGTGCCGATGTCGCCGCTCCTCGGGCTGATCGGCACGGTAAGCGGCATGCTCGAGGTGTTCGACTCCATGGCGCTGCGCGGCAGTGCCGATGCGCGCAGCATGGCGAGCGGCGTGTCCCAGGCCATGATCTGCACCATGACGGGTCTCGCCGTGAGCATTACCGGCCTCTGGCCTGTCCATTACTTCCGTACCCGGGCGGTTCGCGAGACCGAGCTGCTGGGCGACGAGTTCAGCTTCTAGGTTCCCATGCGTATCAGGCGCCACTCCGAGGAAGGCCACACGGGATCGCACGGCATCGACCTTGCGCCGATGCTCGATTTCGTCATTAACCTGCTGATTTTCTTCATCATCACCGCGGTGTTCGTGAAGGAATCCAGCCTCATCGTCAACCGCCCGCAGTCCATCTCGGAGCCGCAGGATACCGAGCAGGAGAGCATCAACATCCAGATCCTGAACAACGGGGAGATCTGGGTCGACAACCGGGTCGTCGATCCCCGGGCGGTGCGCGCCAACGTCGAACGCCTGAGCGCGGTGAACCAGGACGCGGGCGTCCTCATCATCGCCCAGGAGCACGCGCCGACGGGCGTCGTCGTCGAGGTGGTCGACCAGGTTCACCTGGGCGGGATCTACGACATCACCTTCACCACCACGCAATAACCGCGAGGACGAGGACAGCATGCAATCACGGCGCCATGCACCGGAATCCGAGGAAACCGGCATCGATCTTGCACCGATGCTGGACTTCACGATCAACTTGCTGATTTTCTTTATTATTACGACCTCCTTCATCAAGGAAGCCGGCGTCACCGTGTTCAAGCCCGAGGCGGTGACCGCGGAACACCGGGAGTCCGGCAACCTGCTGATCGCCATCCGGGAGAACGGCGACATCTGGATGGACCGGGAGCAGGTCGACCTGCGCGAGCTCAGGGCCCTGATCGAGCGGCTGAAAATCGAGCGCCCGGACGACACGGTCGTCATCATCGCCGACCGGAACTCCGAAGCCGGTATGGTTGCCAAAGTAATGGACGAGGTGAGGGCCGGCGGCATCTCCGAAGTGTCCATTGCCGCCGACCCGGCGACTTGAGCGGGAGAATTCGGCCATGATGCTGCTGCGATTGCCTTTGACATTCCTCCTCGGCGCGGTCCTGACCATCGGCATGTTCTGGGTGCTGTGGTCGCTGATCAGCCAACCCATCAATGTGGACGAGATGCTGGAGGCGACTCGCATCGAGTTCAGCCGCATGCGCCGCGACACGCAGGCGGCAACCAAGCGCGACGAACGGGTCGAGCGCGAGCCGCCGCCGCCCGCACCCGAGATGCCGCGCATGTCGTTCTCGGCGGCCAACGTCGGCGGCAGCGCCGTCACGTTGACCCCGACCATCGACACCGCCGGCGCGCTGGGCAACATGAACCTGAGCGCCGGAGCCGATACCGACGTGATCCCGCTCGTGCGCATCGCGCCGGAGTACCCCCCGCGCGCGCTGCGCCGCGGCATCGAAGGGTGGGTGCAGGTGCAGTTCACGATTACGCCGACGGGCGCCGTTACGGACGCCACGGTGGTGGCCGCGGACCCGCCCGGCCTCTTCGACGAGGCGGCGATCCGCTCGATCCTGCGCTGGCGCTATAACCCGAAGATCGAAGGGGGCGTCGCCGTCGAGCGTGTCGGCGTGCAAACGGTCATTCGCTTTGTGTTGGAGGAATAGGCGATGCCGCTGCGCGCCCGTGACTACCTGATTTCGCTCGTTGCCGCGGCGCTGACCGCCTTGGCGCTGGCCGCCTCGCCCGCCGCTGTCGCCCAGGAGGACGAGGATGAGGGCCGCCGCTCCGCGCCGACCATCAGTCAGCGCACCGGCGAAAAGCTGAACGAAGCGATCGAGTTCCTGAACAACGACGATTACGCGAGCGCCCGCGCCGTCCTCTCGGATATCGATCTCGAGGACCTGAGCCCGTACGAGCGGAGCCGGGTGGAGCAAATCTGGTCCGGCATCGAGTACTCGGAAGGCAATTACTCCGCCGCCCGCGAGCACCTGCAGCAGGCGATCAACGCCGGCGGTTTCAGCGACCGCGAGATCTCGCAGGCCAAGTACCAGGTCGCACAGATCTACATGGCGGAAGAGAACTGGAAGCAGGGCGCGGCGGCGCTGGAGGAATGGTTCCGTACCGCGGGGGAACCGAACTCGTCGGCTTACTACCTGCTGGCGGCCGCGTATTACCAGATGGAGGATCTCGATGCCGCGCTCGAGCCGGCGAAGAAGGCGGTCGAGCTGAGCGACGAACCGCAGGCGAGCTGGATCGAGCTGCTGCTCGCCCTGTACCTCACGCGCGAGAACTACGATGCGGCGCTGCCGTTGCTGGAGCGCCTGATCGTGATGGAGCCGCAGGAGAAGAACCACTGGCTGCGCCTGTCGTCGCTCTACCAGCAGCAGGAAGAGTACGCCCAGGCGCTGGCCGCCTTGCAGATCGCTTACAACGCCGGCTACCTGGAACAGGACTCGGAGTACCAGCGCCTGTCCGACATGCTGCGCTTCAACGAGATCCCGTACCGGGCGGCGCGGGTGTTGAAAACGGCGATGGAGAACGAAAACGTCGAGGCCGATTCCGAGACCTACGAGAAGCTCGCCAACGCCTGGATACAGGCGCGTGATTTCGACGAGGCCATCCCGCCGCTGACGCGCGCCGCGGAGCTGTCCGACAACGGCGACCTGTACCTGCGCCTGGCGCAGGTGCAGATCCAGCGCGAGGAGTGGCAGAACGCGGTCGATGCCCTGCAGGAGGCCATGAACAAGGGCGATCTCGAAGACCCGGGCCAGGCGAACCTCCTGATGGGCATTGCGCTGTTCAACCTCGACCGGCTGCGCGACGCGCGGGAGTACTTCCAGCGGGCCACGCGCTCGGAGGAGCAGCGCGACATGGCGAGTGACTACATCAAGCTGATCGATTCCAAGTGATGACTATGACCTTCAAAGGCTGGTACAGGTTGGGCGGAGCCGCTTTGGCCTCCGCGATGCTCGCCGCGGGGGCGGCCGGCACGGCCGTCGCGCAGGAGGCCGGCAGCGAGTACGCGGACGTCATGGCCGAAGTCGACCGGTACAGCCAGTACAACGCACACCTCGAGCAGTTGCTCGCCTCCCAGCAGCGCGACATCGAATCACTCACGCAGCAGATCGCGGGTCTCGAAAATACGGCGCAGCAGGTGCAGCCGCTGGTGCAGAGAATGTTCACCACGCTCGAGGAATTCGTGGCGAACGACCTGCCGTTCCTGCCGAAGGAGCGCAGCGACCGGATCGACAAGCTGCGGGTGCAGATGCAGGCGGAGGGCGAACTGGCCGAGAAATTCCGGCGGTTGCTGGAGGCGTACACGATCGAGGTCGAGTACGGCCGCACCATGCAGGCTTACCCCGGCGAAATCGACGGGCGCGACGTCCAGTTCATTCACCTCGGCCGGATTTCGCTGATGTACCGCACGACCGACGGCGAGGAGACCGGCTACTGGGATCGCAACTCGAAGTCCTGGGTCGTCGATTCCGATTACGCCCGCGCCGTCGAGGAAGCGATCCGGATGGCCGGGGAAGCGCTCGCCCCGGACCTCGTGACCCTGCCCGTGCCCGCGCCGGAGAGCCGCTCGTGACGGCCGCGCAGGGCGGCGCCCGCTGGACGGCACGCCTGCGGCTCGCGCTGTTCGCGGGACTGGCCGCCGCCATGCTGCTCCCGGCGTATAGCGCGCTGGCGCAGGACGACGAAGCGGAGGAACGGGCCGCGCAGCAAGCCGCCGAGGCGGCGGCGAAAAAAGCGGCCGAGGAACGCCGGCGGCAACAGGTATTTGCGCAGCTCCAGCAGGAGATCCAGGAGATGCGCGCGCGCGAGGCCGAGCTCCTGCAGGCAAAGGAAGCACAGGCGCGGCAAGAGCTGGCGGACCAGCAGGAGCAGACGCGGCAGGCGATCGCCCGCCGCGACCGGGCCGAGGCCCACAGCAAGGAGCTCGACCGGCAATGGGAGGCCAACGAGGCACGGATCGACGAAATCACCGCGTTGCTCGAACAGCATCAGGGCAACCTCGGCGAGCTCTTCGGCGTGACCCGGCAGATCGCGGGCGATGCGGCCGGCGTGCTGCGCGAATCCCTCATCACGACGCAGCTCGAGCCCCCGCCGGGCCAGGAGAGCCGCTACGACTTCATGGTGCGAATCGCGGCCGCGAAAGCGCTGCCGTCCATCCAGGAGCTCGAGCGCCTGTGGTTCGAGCTGGTGCGCGAAATGACCATGGCGGGCGAAGTCGTCCGCTACCAGACGGACGTCATCCAGATCGACGAGGACGCGGCAGGCAAGCCGCTCGAGGAGCAATTTGCCGTCGACCTGAGCGACGAGCCGGGCAAGGCCGCGCTCGAGCAAGCAGCCGCCGAGCGGCTGGAGTCGGTTCCGAAGGAAGTGCTGCGCGTGGGTTCGTTCACCGCCATCACCGGCAACGAATACCTGGGGTACCTGCCGAGCGAAGGGGAGCTCACCGAGCTCGACGGCCAGCTCGCCCCGAATTTCCGCAACATCGCGGGCAATCTCTTCAATACCCAGGCGGACGCCGGCTACACGAGGGCCGTTGTCGATCCGGCGAGCGGAGCGTTGCTCGGCGTGTACCTGCAGCGGCCGAACTGGCTCCAGCGTATCGCACTGGGTGAGGTGGTCGGCTACGTCATCATCGCGGTCGGCATTCTCGGTGTGCTGCTGGCGGTGTTCCAGTACGCTTACCTGATCAGGACCCGCATCGCCGTTCGCTCGCAGCTCCAGGACCTCTCGGATCCGAAGCGCGATAACCCGCTCGGGCGCCTCCTGCTGGCGTTCCGCGGGAGTAACGGCGACAAGTCGCGGAAGCCGGAAAGCATCGAGCTCGCGGAGCTCAGGCTGTCGGAAGCCGCGTTGCGCGAAGTGCCGAAGCTGGAGCGCTTCCAGGCATTCCTCCGGCTGGCCGTGGCCGCGGGCCCGCTGCTGGGCCTGATCGGCACCGTCATCGGCATGATCATTACGTTCCACGCCATCGTGGCGTCGGGGACCAGCGATCCGAGGCTGATGGCGCACGGTATTGGCCAGGCCATGATCGCCACGGTGCTGGGCCTTGGCATCGCGATTCCGCTGCTGTTCATCAACGCGGGCCTGACCGCCTTCTCGCGCGGCATCATGCAGACCCTCGACGAGCAGAGCGAATTGCTTCTCGCCGACACCATCACCGAAACCCGCAAACGCCAGCAAAGCCCCACCTGAACCGGCGTCAGGGGTCGAACAGGGCTTTCAAGGCTCGGACCGGGGTTTCGCCAAGCGAAAACCTCGGTTCGACCCCGTCCCACATTCCCGCGGGCGACCACCGCCGACCCGGCTTCTGTAGGAGCCCGTCCCACGGGCGACCGGCGGTCGACGCCTGAATCGCCCGTGAGACGGGCTCCTACAGCGCGCGCACCCGCAGGCCTTGCAAACCCCGAAACACCAACCCCGTCCGGTACTCCGGCTCATTCGCCAGCTCCCACCGCCGGCCGCCGCCCGTCAGCACCCCGAACAACGTCCGCAGCTCCAGCCTCGCCAACGGCGCCCCGAGGCAGAAATGCGTTGCCGCCCCGAACGACAAATGCCGGTTGGGCAAGCGCCCGATATCGAACCGATCGGGATCGGCGAACGCCTGCGGATCGCGATTCCCCGAGCCGTACAGCAGCCCGACCTTTTCCCCTCGCCGCACGGTGACGCCGCCGACCTCGACGTCTTCCAGCACGAAGCGGTGAAACAGGTGCAGCGGCGCGTCATACCGCAGCATCTCCTCGACGGCGCTCCCGACCAGCGCCGGCCCGGCGGCGAGTGCCGCCATCGCCGGCGGGTGCCGGAGCAATGCGAGGAACCCGTTGCAGGCGGCGTTCACCGTCGCTTCGTGGCCGGCATTGAGCAGCAGCATGCAGCTCGCGATGAGCTCGTCGCGGGACAGGCCACCGGGTTCGTCGAGCCGTGCCGCGAGCGCGCTGATGAAATCGTCACGCGGCCGGCGCCGGCGCTCCTCGACCAGCTCCTGCAGCATGGCGGCGAATTCCCGGCAGGCCGTCTCCGCGCGCTGCCGGTCGGCTGCGTCCGCATCCTGCTCGTACAGCCGCACGATGCGCGCGGACCACGGCCGCAGCCGGTCCCGCGCGTGCGCGGGCCAGCCGAGGAGCTCCGAGATGACCGTCACCGGCAGCGGCTCCGCGATCTCGGCCATGAAGTCCACGGTTGCTCCCGCCTCGATGCGCCCGACCAGCTCGTCGGCAATCGCCGCGACGCGCGCGGCCAGCCCGCGCACGCGCTGCGGGCTGAGCGCCGCGCCGAGCAGGCGGCGCAGCCGCGCGTGCGTGTCGCCTTCGGTCTCGAGCAGGTTGACGCGCACGTAGCGGTCGTAGCAGGGCAGCTCGCCGGCATCCGGCGACGGCGGCACATCCCGGGAGAGCGCCGCCGCGTCCCGGCCGAGCCGGCGATCGCCCGGCAGGCGCACGATGTCGCGATAGCGGGTGACGAGCGTCAGGTCGAGCGAGTCCGAGCGGAAGACGGGCGCCGATTCGCGCAAGGCCGCGTAGACCGGGTAGGGATTGGCGGCGAACGCGGCCGTGTAAGGATCGAAATCGGCCGCGGCGGGATGCACGTTCGGCTCGCCGTCAGGCGCTCGCTTTATGGTCGAGCATCGCCTTGTCGATACGGGCGCCGACTTTCTGGATGACGCCCGTCGCACACCTGGTGGCGATGCCCGCGCAGGTCGCCAGCGGCTCGCCCGTCGCCAGGCCGTACAGGAAGCCGGCGGTGTAAGCGTCGCCCGCGCCGGTGCTGTCGATGACTTTCTCGACCGGGATCGCGGGCTGCACGACCGACACCTCGCCGTGCACGATCACGGAGCCTTGTTCGGATCGGGTCATGACGAACAGGCGGTCGAAGCCGGGCACGCGGCGCAGGACCTCGTCGAATTCCTGCGTGTCGAAAAGCGCCATCACCTCGTCGTCGTCGGCAAACACGATGTCGACCGGGCCGGAGACGGCTTCCAGGAATTCGGCGCGGTGCCGCGCGACGCAGAACGAATCCGACAGCGACAGCGCGATCTTTGCCGAACGCGCTTGCGCAATCCGGATCGCTTCCGCGATCAGGGCCGGGCCTTCCGGCAGGTCCCAGACGTAGCCTTCCAGCAGCAGGATGTCGGGCGCGCCCACCGTTTTGGCGGTGATGTCGGCCACGCCGAGCTCCGTGCACGCACCGAGGTAGGTCTGCATCGTCCGCTGGCCGTCCGGCGTGATCAAAATGTGGCTGCGGGCCGTCGGCAGGCCGGCCCTTGCGGGCTCCAGCCGCACGTCGACACCGAGGGCGCGCATGTCGTGCACGAAGATGGCGCCGAGCTGGTCCGCCTTCACGCGGCCGATGTACGCCGCGCTGCCGCCGAGGCTCGCGAAGTTGGCGACGGTGTTCGCCACCGAGCCGCCCGACATCTCGGTGGCCGGCCCCATCATCGCGTAGATCTCCGCGGCCTTCTGCCCGTCGATCAGGGTCATCGACCCGCGCGGCGCGCCGATCTTCGCGAGAAACGCCTCGTCGACGTGCGCCAGCACGTCCACGATCGCATTACTGACGCCCAACAGTTGCACCCGCTCCGCCATCCCGGCTCCTTGCCATGCCCGAAAACGCGCCATCCTACCATCGCCCGGGCGCTGTAGGAGCCCGTCCCACGGGCGACGCGGCGGTCGGCGCTGCGGTCGCCCGTGAGACGGGCTCCTACCGGGTCAACTGCCCGCGACGGCGATGCACTCGATCTCCAGCTTCCCGTCCAGCGCGAGCCCGTTCGCGCCGAACGCACTCCTTGCCGGCGGGGTCTCGAAGAAGGTCACGTACACCTCGTTCATCGCGGCCCATTCGCTCATGTCGGCGAGGAAGACGGTGCACTTGACCACGCGGTCCATCGACGAGCCGGCGTGCTCGAGCGTCGCCTTGATGTTCTCGAGCGCCTGCCGCGTCTGCCCCTGGATGCCGCCGGGCGCGAGCTCCATGGTGCCGGGGACGTTGCCGATCATGCCGGAGAGATAGATCGTGTGGCCGACGCGGACGGCAGCGGAGAAGGGCAGGTCCAGCTCCTCCATGCCGGGCATGTTGATGTATTCGATCTCCGGCGGCGCGGTGCCGGTAGCGGCCTCGTCGGCCGGTACGTTATTCACGGCCGGCTCGCAGGCGGCGCAGAGCGCCGCGAGACACGTCAGCAACAGGCTCGCTTTCGTCATGGCAGGTCCTCCTGGACTAGTACTCTGTCAAGTTCAGATTTCGTTGGCGCGGGCGGCGCGCCCGATGTGCTCCGCCGCGCGGAAGGCGAGCGCCATGATCGTCATGGTCGGCTGACCGCGGCCCGAGGTCACGAAGCTCGAGCCGTCGCAGATGAACAGGTTCGGCACGTCGTGGCTGCGGTGATAGCGGTCGACGACGGAGGTCGCCGGATCGTCGCCCATGCGGCAGGTGCCGAGCAGGTGCGCGCCCGAGGTCTGCGCGGCGACCGGCCAGGCCCAGGACTGCTGCGCGCCGGCCGCGTCGAAGAGCTCCAGCGCGCGGTCCCGGAGGAAGCCGCACATCGCGAGATCGTCGTCGTGATCCCGGTAGGTCACGCGAATCGACGGGCGGCCTTGCGGATCCTTGTGCGTGGGGTCCAGCGTGATGTTGTTCGAGTCGACCGGGAGCGAAGTCGTGCTGCCGAGGATCGACATCTGGTGCGAATAGCGCCAGGCCACCGATTCCTTGTACCCGGCGCCCCAGGTCGGCCCACCGGGCGGGCCGCCGAGCATCGCGTGCATGATCGGCGTCGCCGACAGGAACGGCCGCGCGTCGATGCCGCCGCCGCCGTAGAAACCGCGCTGCGGATCGGATTCGTAGAAATCGTGGATGATGCGCGTGACCTGCACGCCCTTGTACTCGTTCAGCTCGTGCTCGAACACGCCATCCGCGGCGGTATGGCCGTTGAACATGAGGTTGCGGCCGACGAAGCCACTCGAGTTGGCGAGGCCGTCCGGGTACCGGTCGGCGGTGGAATTGAGCAACAGGCGCGGCGTTTCCGCGCCGTTCGCGGCGAGCACCACGGCGCGGGCCTTTTGCGCGTGCTCCGCGCCGCTCGCATCGTAGTACAGCACCTCGCCGATCCTGCCTTGCGCGTCGGTTTCCAGGCGGTGCACGGCGCATTCGGCCCGGATCTCGCAGCGCCCGCTCGCAATGGCCTGCGGGATCATGGCGGCGAGCGTCGACGACTTGGCGCCGACCTCGCAGCCGAAGCCCATGCAGAAGCCGCAGTTGATACAGGCGGGGCGGCCGAGGTAGGGCTGCGACAGGATCGCGAGCGGCGCCGGCTGCGGCGTGAGACCGAGTTTTTTAGCGCCCATCTCGAGCAGCACGCCGGCGGATTTGATCGGCATCGGCGGCATGGGATAGGGCTTCGAGCGCGGCGGATCGGACGGCCCGGGCGCGCCCGACACGCCGATTTCCCAATCGACCCGCGTGTAATACGGCTCGAGCTCCTCGTAGGTGATCGGCCAGTCGGCGAAGTTGGTGCCGGCGATCGGCCCGAGCAGGCTGCGTTCCCGGAAATCGCTCGCTCGAAACCGCCAGAAGTTCGCGGAATAATGCACGCTGCTGCCGCCGACCCCCTGCGCGTACATCGCGGGCGGCAGCGGCCCCGAAACCTCCGCGGTCCGGGTCTCGTCCGCGCGAAAGGTCTGCTGCAGAGCCTGCCCGGTGCCGCCCAGCAGCTCGAACTGCAGCATGACGGCGATCTCGTCGTGCGTGAAATCTGCCGCCGTGCGATACGGCCCCTGCTCCAGCACCACGACGTCGAAGCCGTTCGTGGCGAGCTCCTTCGCCAGGATGCCGCCCGCGGCGCCGGAGCCGATGACGACGAAATCGACGCGTTCGCGCGGAGCGAAGCGCACCCCGGTCTCAGGCGTCATCGGTTTCGTCCCGGCGCCAGGCCGCGTCGTAATACCCGAACGGCGGTTGCCAGCCGTGGTGCTCGTGCTCGAGGCCGAGGAGCTTCCAGCCGACGTGGTCGCGATTGCCGCCGTAGGAGCTCATGCCGAAGAAGCCGGCCAGCGTCATGATCCGCAGGAACTGGAAAAAGCCGGTGCTCTCCTGCGTCGCGAGGTAGCGGTCCTGGTCGGCCGTGTCGAGATCGGAGAAGGCGTGCGCGCCCGGGTATTGTGCGGGAATGGCCGCCTGGAACGCGGCGAGCCCGCCGCGGGCGAATTCGAGCCGGCCCTGGAAAATGCTGCCGAAGCTCCGGTCGATGAACCAGATGACCCCGGCCTCGCGTGCGCCGGGCGTATCGGTCGTGGGCAGGATGCGGGCGGCGATCGCCTCGAATTCCCGGGCCTCGGCGTCGCTTAAGGTTTCGAAGGGGGCGCCCTCGTCGCGCGCCGTGCAGGCCGCCTCGGCGGCGGCCAGGATGCCGGCCGCGCCCGCCCGCACAAACGATGTGCCGGCGAGCGCGCCCGAGGCCGCCATGAATGTCCGCCGTGAGACCCGCTCGCTGCCCATCCCACACCCCAGACCGCAATCCCATCTGCCAACCTAAAGTAGCACAAGCTCTGCCACGGCGCCGGTCCGTCGAAGCTCACAGCCGCCTTTTTTTCGCGCCGTTGGAGCCCGCCATTGCGGGCGAACCCACCGTGTCGTCGCCCGCATGGCGGGTTCCTGCAAGGCGGCCCTGATAGAATCGCCGCATGGGACGGCTGACGACTCACGTACTCGACACGGCGCACGGGAGGCCCGGCGCGGGCATCGACATCAAGCTGTTCTCGCTGGCCAATGGCCGGCACCTCGTGGCCTCGGCGACGACCGGGCCCGACGGGCGCACGGAAAAGCCGCTGCTCGACGGCGCCACTTACCTCGCCGGCAGCTACGAGCTCGAATTCCTGGTCGGCGACTACTTCGCCGGGACGGACGCGGACCGGGGCGATCCGCCGTTCCTCAACGAGGTGGTCATTCGCGTCACGCTCGGCGAGGACCCGCACTACCACGTGCCGTTGCTCGTCTCGCCGTGGAGCTACGCGACCTACCGCGGCAGTTGAGACCGGGGCTTTATGACGACGGAACCTGCAACTGCCAAGGCGCCGGCCGATACGATCCGGTTCTGGCTTGACGGCGAGCTGATCGAGCTCGAGCGTGTCGACCCGACGCGCACGGTCCTGCAGTTCCTGCGCGAGGACCTCGGCCGCATCGGCACCAAGGAAGGCTGCGCCGAAGGCGATTGCGGTGCCTGCACGGTCGCGGTCGCGGAACCCGATGCGGACGGCCGGCTTCGCGTGCGCGCGATCAACGCCTGCATCCGCTTCCTGCCGACGCTCGACGGCCGCGAGCTCTTTACCGTGGAAAGCCTGCGCGGCGGAGACGGCCGCCTGCACCCGGTGCAGCAGGCGATGGTGGACTGCCACGGCTCGCAATGCGGGTTCTGCACCCCTGGTTTCGTGATGTCGATGTTCGCGTTGTACAAGAACGATGCCTCGCCTAACCGGCACGCGATCGACGATGCGCTCGCGGGCAACCTCTGCCGTTGCACCGGTTACCGGCCGATCGTCAGCGCGGCGCAGGAAATGTACCGGCTCGGTGCCGCGGAGGCGGACGATAGCTGGTTACGCGCGCCGCACGGATCGGAGCGGGGCACGGAGGAGGAACGGCAGCGTGTCGAACGCCTGCAGGCGATCGCGCGGCAGGGCGATCTCGCCATCGCAGCGGAGGGCAAGCGCTTCTTCGCGCCGGCGACGCTGGACGAGCTGGCGCGGCTCGTGGGCGACAACCCCGACGCGACGCTGCTCGCGGGCGGCACCGACGTCGCGCTGTGGGTGACCAAGCAGTTGCGCGACCTGCCGGTCGTGATCTTCACGGGACGCGTCGAGGAACTGCAACGCATCGCGGTATCGGACACGCACATCGACATCGGCGCCGCCGTGACACTGACGGACGCGATGCCGGCGATCCTCGCACACTACCCGGAATTCGAAGAGCTCCTGCTGTGCTTCGCCTCGCCGCCAATCCGGAACGCCGGCACCTTGGGCGGCAACGTCGTGAACGGCTCGCCGATCGGCGACAGCATGCCGGCGCTGCTCGCGCTGGATTCGGTGCTGGTGCTGCGGCGCGGTTCGGCAACGCGCGAGCTCCCGCTTCGCGATTTCTACCTCGACTACCGTAAGACCGCGCTCGCGCCCGGCGAGCTGCTGGAGCGCGTGCTGATCCCGCTGCCTTCCCGGGACATGGTCTTCCGCACTTACAAGGTCTCGAAGCGCTTCGACCAGGACATCTCCGCCGTCTGCGGCGCGTACCGGCTCGAGCTCGACGGCGGCCGCGTCGCCGGCGCGCGTATCGCCTACGGCGGCATGGCCGCCGTGCCGAAGCGCGCGGCAGAGGCGGAGGCGGCGCTCATCGGCCGCGAATGGAACGAGGCGAGCGTCCGCCAGGCGATGGCGGCGCTCGAACGCGACTTTACGCCGCTCGGCGACATGCGCTCGTCGGCCGCCTACCGGCAGCAGGTCGGCGCGAATCTCCTGTACCGCTTCTACCTCGAGACCCGCGGTGCCCGGGGCGACACGGTGTACGGCTATGGACGCCAGCAGCTCGCCTGAGCACAAAGTGCGCGTCGCAGCGATCGCCGGCGGCGTCGGCCAGCCCGTGCCGCACGACAGCAGCGCGCTGCACGCCAGCGGCGAGGCGCTCTACACGGACGACATCCCGGAGCCGCGCGGCGTCCTGCACGTGGCGGTCGGCATGAGCGTAAAAGCGCACGCGCGTATCCGGGCTATCGACCTGGACGCGGTGCGCGCCGCGCCGGGTGTCGTCGACGTCGTCACCGCGGACGACATCCCGGGCGAGAACAACTACGGCACGGTCGTCGCCGACGACCCGATCCTCGCCGGCGGGCTGGTGCAGTACGCGGGACAGGCGGTGTTCGCGGTCGCGGCAAAAACCGTCAACCAGGCGCGCCGCGCGGCGCGGCTCGCGCGCATCGACTACGAGGAGCTCGAACCGATCCTGGATCCGCTCACCGCGGTGGAGCAGGGATCGTTCGTGCTCCCGACGGAGACCATCCGGCGCGGCGACAGCCGGGCGCATATCGACAAGGCGCCGCATCGGTTGCAGGGGCGGATCCGCGTCGGCGGGCAGGACCAGTTCTATCTCGAAGGCCAGATCGCCATGGCGATGCCGGCCGAGGACGGCGACCTCGTGGTGTACAGCTCGACGCAGCACCCGGGCGAGGTGCAGCACCTCGTGGCCTCGGCCATCGGCAAGCAATCGAAGGACGTGGTGGTGGTCTGCCGCCGCATGGGCGGCGCCTTCGGCGGCAAGGAAAGCCAGCCGGCGCTGATCGCCTGCATCGCGGCGCTGATGGCGCGCAAGACCGGCAAGCCCTGCAAGCTCCGGCTCGACCGCGACGACGACATGCTGATGACCGGGAAGCGGCACGATTTCGTGATCGACTACGAGGTGGGCTTCGACGATAACGGCCTGGTGGACGGCATCGGGTTCGTGTTCGCCTCGCGCTGCGGCATGTCGGCGGACCTGTCGGGCGCGATCAACGACCGCACGATGTTCCACTGCGACAATGCGTACTTCCTCGAGAATGTCACGATCGTGTCGCACCGCTGCAAGACCAACACGGTGTCGAACACCGCGTTCCGCGGCTTCGGCGGGCCGCAGGGCATGTTCGCGATCGAGCACGTGGTGGACGACATCGCGCGCTACCTCGATCGCGACCCGCTCGAAGTCCGGCGCCGGAACTTCTACGGTATCGGCGAGCGGAACGTGACGCCATACCGGCAGACGGTCGAGGACAACCTGCTGGAGGAAATCGTCGGGCGGCTCACGGTGAGTGCGGATTACGCGCAGCGCCGGCGGGAGATCCGGGACTTCAACGAAGGCAGCGCGTTCCTGAAGCGCGGCATCGCCCTGACGCCGGTGAAGTTCGGTATTTCCTTCACGGCGACGCACCTGAACCAGGCCGGCGCGCTCCTGCACGTCTACACCGACGGCACCGTGCACCTGAACCACGGTGGCACGGAAATGGGGCAGGGGCTGTTCACCAAGGTGGCGCAGGTCGTGGCCGAGGAACTGCAGATCGATCTCGGCCAGATCAAGATCACCGCCTCGGACACGGGCAAGGTGCCGAACGCCTCCGCAACGGCGGCTTCCAGCGGCTCCGATCTCAACGGCAAGGCGGCGCAGGCCGCGGCGCGCAAGATCAGGAAGCGGCTCACACGGTTCGCTGCGGAGCATTTCAAGGTGAGTAAGGACCAGGTCCGGTTCCGCAACAACCAGGTGCGGGTCGGCAATGAGGTCATCGGCTTCCCGGAACTGGTGCAGCTTGCCTGGTTCGCGCGCACGTCGCTGTCCGCCACCGGTTTCTACCGCACGCCGAAGATCACCTACGACCGCACGACGTTCAGCGGCCGCCCGTTCTTCTATTACGCCTACGGCGCGGCGGTTTCCGAAGTGATCGTCGACGTGCTGACGGGCGAGCACCGCCTGCTGCGCGTCGACATCCTGCACGACTGCGGCAAATCCCTGAACCCCGCGATCGACATGGGCCAGATCGAGGGCGGCTTCATCCAGGGCACCGGCTGGCTCACCTCCGAGGAGCTGTGGTGGAACGAGGCGGGCGAGCTGAAAACGCACGCGCCCTCGACGTACAAGATCCCGACCTGCTCGGATCTCCCGGTCGACTTCCGTGTCGAGATCATGGAATCGGCCGCCAACAAGGAAAACACCATCCACCGCTCCAAGGCCGTCGGCGAACCCCCGCTCATGCTGAGCCTCTCCGTCTTCCACGCCCTCCGCGACGCCATCGCGAGCGTAGCCGACTACCGCAAACTGCCGTTGCTCGACGCCCCCGCCACCCCCGAATCGGTGCTCAATGCGCTAAACCGCCTGCACGATACGGAACCGGGCCTTGCAGGAGCCCGTCCCACCGGCGACCCGGCGGCGAACCCCGCTCCGACGCCAAATCCTGCCCCGTTGGAGCCCGCCATTGCGGGCGACCGGAACAACTCAATCTCCGGCACCACGCCATGACCCCCTGGCTCGAATCCCTCCGCCACCGCCCCGTGTCCGCCGGCGACGCCTACCTCGTCACGATCATGCACGTCCGCGGCTCCGCCCCCCGCGAACCCGGCGCCAAAATGCTCGTCGACGCCGACGGCCTCACCGGCACCATCGGCGGCGGCGAGCTCGAATTCCAATGCACGAAACTCGCCTGCGCCGAGCTGGCATCCGCGCGCAAAGATCGCCCCGACACCTTCACGCGCACTTTCCCCCTGGGCGCGAACCTCGGCCAGTGCTGCGGCGGCGTCGTCGACGTGCTCTTCGAAAGAATCCCGGCAGCCCTGCCCGCGTGGCTCGAGGATGCCCTGGCCTGCCACGACGCCCGCACCCCGGCCGTGCTCGCGACGTCGCTGGAGCCAGGCGGCAAACTGCACAAATACCTTGTCACGCGCGACCTCTGCCGCCAGTTCGCCGCGCCCTGCGACGAGATCGACGACATCGCGGCCGCCGCGCAGCGCATGCTGCTGACCGCCGCGCGCGCGGAGTGCATCCGCGTGGACCGCGGTGACGGCAGCAAGCTGCCGGTGCTGCTCGAACCGCTCGTGCCGGCCGGCATGGCCGTGGCGCTGTTCGGGGCCGGTCACGTCGGTTCGGCCGTGATCGCCACGATGGCCGCGCTCGATTGCGACCTCCGCTGGATCGACAGCCGCCGCCAGGTATTTCCCGAGGCCGTGCCCGGCAACGTCACCTGCATCGAAACCGCGCAGCCGGAACGCGAAGTCGCCGCGATGCCGCCGGGGGCGTTCTACCTGGTGATGACCCACAGCCATCCGCTCGATTACGCGATCTGCGAGGCGATCCTGAAGCGCGGCGATTTCGCCTATGCCGGGCTGATCGGCTCGGTCTCGAAGCGGCGGCGCTTTGAACGGCTGATGCGCAAGCAAGGCATGCCGCAGGCGCTGCTGGACCGGCTCACGTGCCCGATCGGCGTGCGCGGCGCGGGCGGCAAAAAACCCGCCGAGATCGCGATCGCCGTCGCCGCGGAGCTGCTGCAGAAGCGGGAAGCGCGGTCGCTGGCCCGGGCGGTGCAGAAGAAAGGCAACAAGAACGTGCACGTGCTGCGCCGCTGACGGCGGCGTGCTTTGGGGAGCAATGGAAGCGTACATCGTCGAATGGCTGAACCTGCTTGCGCGCTGGGCGCACTTCGTCGTCGGCATCGCGTGGATCGGCTCGTCGTTCTACTTCATCTGGCTCGACAATCACCTGCAGGCGCCCGAGGCGGCGGCCGACACGGACAAGGGCGTCGGCGGCGAGCTGTGGTCCGTGCACGGCGGCGGCTTCTACCGGGCACATAAATACAAGGTCGCGCCGCCGGCGCTGCCGGAGACGCTGCACTGGTTCAAGTGGGAGGCGTACACGACCTGGCTGACCGGCATGTTCCTGCTGGCGCTGGTCTACTGGTACGGCGCGGCGATCTACCTGGTCGATCCGGCGGTCGCCGAGCTGTCGCAGCCGGCCGCCGTCGGCATCGCGATCCTGGTCATTGCCGGCGGTTGGCTGGTGTACGACCTGCTGTGCAAGTCGCCGCTCGGCCGCAACGAGCCCGCGCTCGCCGGCACGCTGCTCGTGTTGACGGCCGTGCTCGCGTGGGGGCTGTGCGAGCTTTACAGTGGCCGCGGCGCCTACATCCACTACGGCGCGACGCTCGGCACGATCATGGTCGCGAACGTGTTCTTCGTGATCATCCCCGGCCAGCGCAAGCTGGTGGCTGCGGCCGGGCGCGGCGAAGCGCCGGACCCGGCGCCCGGCCTGCGCGCGAAACAGCGCTCCGTGCACAACACGTATTTCACGCTGCCGGTGCTGTTCGTCATGATCAGCAACCACTTCGCGATGACTTACAACAATGCGTGGAACTGGCTGGTGCTGGTCGGCTTTTCCGTCGCCGGCGCGCTGATCCGTGTCTGGTTCGTCGCGCGTCACAAGGGCAGGGCATCGCCGCTGCCGATCGTCGTCGCGATCGCGATTCTCCTCGCCGTCGCTTTCGCGCTCGCGCCGCGCACCCGGGCGGCTTCATCCATCGAGGTCACACTGGCGGACGTGCAGCCGATCATCGAGCGCCGCTGCACGGCCTGCCACTCGTCCGAGCCGACAAACGCCGCGTTCCCCGCCGCGCCGGCAGGCGTCGTGCTCGACACCGCCGAGCAGATCCGCGCGGAGGCCCTGCGGATCCACCGGCAGGCGGTCGTGCTGGAGGCCATGCCGATCGGCAATCTCACGCACATGACCGACCACGAACGCGCCGTCATCGAGGCTTGGTACCAAGGACGCAAGCAATAAGTACGAAAGTACGACCCGGCACCATCCGACCCTATTTTCCCTTGCGCGTCGTCGTGCCCTTCCGGGCCAGGTAGTCGCGCAGGACTATGGCGCCGTTGTGCTCCACGTCCCGCGCGCTGTAGAGCAGCGTCACGTCGCCCTTCCGCGCGGCGTCCAGGATCGGCCGCCAGGCCTCGGGTTTTTCATCCAGCTCGGCCTTGTAACGCTTCCGGAACTCCGCCCAGCGCTCCACCCGGTGACCGAACCAGCGCCGCAGCTCGGGGCTGGGTGCGACGTCCTTCAGCCACGCGTCCATTGCGAGCGCCTCCTTTTTCATGCCGCGCGGCCAGAGACGGTCCACCAGGAGGCGCGTGCCGTCATCGCGGGAACGGGATTCGTAGGTGCGCTTGATGCGGATCATGATTTCCCTCGCTTGCAGCCGGTTATCGCGCTTCCGTTTGACAACCGGCTGCAAGTGGACTCACATAGCGATCATTATCGGCGGCCACGGAAGTTGCCGCAGCGACAAAACACAATATGACCGACGACAACTATCCCAGAGACCTCCGCGGTTATGGCGCAACGCCACCCGCCGCGAACTGGCCCGGCGGCGCCCGCATCGCCCTGCAATTCGTCCTGAATTACGAGGAGGGCGCCGAAAACTGCGTCCTGCACGGCGACGCCGCCTCCGAGATGTTCCTCTCCGAGATCATCGGCGCGCAACCCTACGGCGGCTGCCGCCACATGAACATGGAGTCGATCTACGAATACGGTGCCCGCGCCGGCTTCTGGCGCCTGCACCGCCTGTTCCGCGAGTACGACCTGCCGGTGACGGTGTTCGCGGTGGCGATGGCGCTGGAGCGCAATCCCTCCGTGATCGATGCGATGCAGGAAGCCGGCTGGGAGATCGCGAGCCACGGCTACCGCTGGATCGACTACCAGTTCGTCGACGAAGCGATGGAACGCGAGCACCTGCAACGCGCGATCGACGTGCACGAGCGGTTGACCGGTGCCCCCCCGGAAGGCTGGTACCTCGGCCGCTGCAGCCCGAGCACGCACCGGCTGGTCGCGGAACACGGCGGCTTCGTCTACAACGCGGACTGCTACGCCGACGACCTGCCGTACTGGGACTACACCCACGGCGAGCCGCAGCTCATGGTGCCCTACACGCTGGACGTCAACGACATGCGCTTCGCCACGGCGCAGGGCTTCAACACCGGCCGCCAGTTCTACCATTACCTGAAAGACACCTTCGACGAGCTCTACCGCGAAGGCGCCGAAAAACCGAAAATGATGTCGGTAGGCCTCCACTGCCGCCTCGCCGGCCGCCCGGGCCGCACCTCGGCTTTGCGCCGCTTCCTCGACCACGTCACCGCCCACGACAACGTCTGGATCACCCGCCGCATCGACATAGCCCGCCACTGGCGCCAAACCCACCCGGCCCCTGAATCGGGCCTTGTAGGAGCCCGTCTCACGGGCGACCGGGGCTAAAAAATTGGACAAGACCAGCTTCATAGCCCGCTACGGCAATATTTACGAGCACTCCTCCTGGGTAGCCGAACAGGCGTACGAACGTGCCGCGGGCATAACCAGGCCCAGCCACCTGGCCGAAGTCATGTCTGCCTGCGTAGAGGCCGCCGACGAGCAAACCAAATTAACCCTGATCCGCGCCCACCCCGACCTCGCCGGCCGAGCCGCCATAGCCGGCGAGCTGACCGCGGCTTCGAGCGCCGAACAAGCCAGCGCCGGCGTCGACCAATGCACTGAAGAGGAATACACCCGCTTCCACGCACTCAACGACCGGTACAAGCAAAAATTCGGCTTTCCCTTCGTCATGGCCGTCCGCGGCAAGCACCGAAACGACATCCTTGCCGCCTTCGAGCAACGCCTCGCCAACGACCGGGCAGAGGAGATGGCGACGGCGATCCGCGAGATTCACCGGATTGCGCGCCTCCGGCTGGAGGCACTGGAGCCACTCGAAGCAAGCCAGGGAGTACCGGAAGGTGGCCGTCCAGTTCGGCTGGAAGGTCGCGCATTTCGCAAGCGGTAGAGGGAAGGCCATAATGGCGGCCTGTATGCGCTTGACAAAGAACGTGTGGCGAATCCGACCAGGCCATTGCCGCCAGGGTGCGTCATGACACTTCCAGAAAACGACCTGGAGAAGCTGAAGATCCGGGCAAGTCCGGCGCTGCAGCGTCTGCGGGTGGAGTTCGACGGCATGGTTGCAAAAATGCAGTCTGCGAAGGCAAAGCACGCGGTTGATTCCGCCGGCATTGCGAGCCCGAAGGAGCTGGGAGAGGCTGCCGTGAAGGGCTTCACGGCACGTGATTGAGTCGTGCGATGACGATTGACACGGAAAAGCCCTTCGAGGAGTGGATTCAGCTCGAGCAACCCCGCCTCGGCACGCGTGTGGTCGCCGCTAGCGACGAATTCTTCGCCGCCAAGGAACGCCTGATCGAACCCGCCGACCCCGTCTTCATCCCCGACAAGTTCGACGATCACGGCAAGTGGATGGACGGCTGGGAGAGCCGCCGCCGGCGCACACCGGGGCACGACTGGTGCGTGGTGAAGCTGGGCTTGCCGGGAATTGTCCACGGCCTCGACATCGACACGCGGCACTTCACCGGCAACTACCCGCCGCAGGCGTCGGTCGACGGCGCCGTGAGCGAGGCGGAGATTCCGGAGGAGGGCGACTGGCGCGAGCTGCACGCGAAGGTGGAGCTCGGGCCCAACGCGCATCACTACCTCCCGGTGCGGAACGGACCCGCGATCACGCACCTGCGCCTCAACATCTTCCCCGACGGCGGCGTGGCGCGCCTGCGCATTTATGGCGAGATCCGGCCGGCGTGGAGCAGCTTCGACAAGAGCCAGGCGATCGACCTCCTGGCCCTGGAGCACGGCGGCCGCGCCCTGCGCGCGAGCGACGAGCACTTCGGCAGCATGCATCACCTGAATCTGGCGGGCCGCGGCGTCAACATGGGCGACGGCTGGGAGACGGCGCGCCGCCGCGGCCCGGGCCATGACTGGTGCGTGCTCCAGCTTGGAGCTCCGGGCATTATCGAGCAGGTGGAAATCGACACGGCGCACTTCAAGGGCAACTACCCGGACCGCGCGTCGCTGCAGGCAGCGCTCGTGACGGAAGGCGCGGACGACGTCGACCGGGTGGTGCGCGAGAGCGCCCGCTGGAAGGTGCTGCTGCCGGAATCGAAGCTCGGCGCCGATGCACAGCACGTGTTCAGCGAGCTCGAGGATCTCGGCCCCGTATCGCACGTGCGCCTGTCGATGTACCCGGACGGCGGCATCAGCCGCCTGCGCCTTTTCGGGAAGCTGGCGTGAGCAGGCGCGTTGCTCTCGCGATCGTTTCGGCGGGAATTTTCGTGCTTGCCGCGGGCTCGCTCGCGTCGGGCACTGAGTGGCTGTCGGCCATTCCCTTGCAGGCAGTACCGATTCCCGCCGGCAACCTGGTCGCGGCGGTTCTTTACATCTCGCTTGCGGCGCTGACGGTTTTTGTCACCCTTTCCGGCACCGTGGCGCGCGCGATCGCCTGGCTGTTGCTCGCGGCCGCTGTCCTGTGGCTCCCGGTGTCGATCTGGCTCGCCGGTAACGTGAACCTGAACTTCACCGCATCGGGCTGGCGGTCCGAGCTCTGGATGTATTACACCGTCATGGCGCTGCCGGGCGGATGCCTGCTGTTACTCTTGTGGGAGCTGATCCGCCGAGCGATGCCACGATCCAAACGCCCCGTTGCGGAGCCGGACGCAGCGACGAAAGGGCGTTGAGTGCCGTGTTACGGCCGCGCCGGCAGCATCCTTGCATTTGTGGACTATTGATCCATGATTGCAAGGTTCCGGTCTCAATGGGATGCAGGCGCGCGATCCGGGAATGCTGGCTGAAGAAATCGTAGCGAAAGCCGGATCGCATGCCGCGAGAAGCTGAACAATGATCGAGAGACCGAGCCTGTCACCGCTGCCGCTGACCCCCGAGCGCTTCGCGCCCTTCGGCGACGTCATCGCCACCTCGCCGCCCACGCGGCACGCGATGAACGAAGCCCGCTTCGAACGCTTCGACGACCTCGCCCGCGTGAACGTCGACCCCGCTTCCGGCGGCCGCGTAGGCGTCAGCATCGCCCGCTGCCGCGCCCCGACCGCGCTGCCGTACCGCTTTGACATGATCGAGCGCCACCCGCTCGGCAGCCAGGCCTTCGTCCCGCTGAACGGGCAGAAATTCATCGTCGTGGTGGCGCCGCCCGGCGAGTCGGCCGATATCGACGACCTGCGCGCGTTCGTGACCAACGGCCACCAGGGCGTCAACTATCACCGGGGCGTGTTGCACATGCCGCTGATCGCGCTGGAGGCCGGGCAGGAGTTCCTCGTCATCGACCGCACGGGCGAGGGCGCCAACTGCGAACAGCTTGTCTTGAGCGAGCGCGTCACCCTGCTGGCGACGTGAGAGCATGAGCGACGTCACCGCACATCGCGCCTCGATCCTGCACTGCCTGCGCGACCCGTCCGACGACCGCGACCCGATCGCGGCCGGCAGCGTGGAGTACTTCGAGG
>DASSBS010000133.1:0-16327 GCA_035698445.1 Woeseiaceae bacterium | reverse complement strand
ATCGCCGCGATGATTGCGCAGAGATTTGTTCGCACAAGGGATTTTCCGACCGAGCGGAATACTCGAATGTATTTCCGAGGGCGGAAAATTCCTTGTGCGGACAAAGATCAAGCAAGGGCGCGAGCGCATTCATGAATGGTCCGGGCTACACCCGGAGACCATGATGAAGGACAGCTTCGGCGCCCGTTCAACGCTAGCCGTGGGCGGCACGGCGTTCGAGATCTTCCGGCTCGACGCCGTCAAGGAAGGTCACGTGAGCCGCCTCCCCTATTCCCTGAAAATCCTGCTGGAGAACCTGCTCCGGCATGAAGACGGGCGGGACGTCACCCGCGAGCACATCCTGGCGCTGGCGAACTGGGACGCGAAAGCCGTGCCTTCGGTCGAAATCTCGTTTACGCCCGCGCGCGTCATCCTGCAGGACTTCACCGGCGTGCCGGCCGTGGTGGACCTGGCCGCGATGCGTGACGCGGTGGTGCGGCTCGGGGGCAAGGCCGAGAGCATCAACCCGCTCTCGCCGGCGGAGCTGGTGATCGACCACTCGGTGCAGGTGGACCGCTACGGCACGGCGAACTCCCTCGCTCTCAACAACAAGATCGAGTTCCAGCGCAACAAGGAGCGCTACCGCTTCCTGCGCTGGGGCCAGACGGCCTTCCAGAACTTCCGGGTGGTGCCGCCCAACACCGGCATCGTGCACCAGGTCAACCTCGAGTACCTCGGCCGCGTCGTGTTCGACGCAGAGGCGGACGGCACGCGCCGCGCTTATCCCGACACGCTCGTCGGGACGGATTCGCACACCACCATGATCAACGGCCTCGGCATCCTCGGCTGGGGCGTCGGCGGCATCGAGGCGGAAGCCGCGATGCTGGGACAGCCGATCACGATGCTGATCCCGCAAGTGGTCGGGTTCAAGATGTCCGGGGCGCTCAAGGAGGGGGCGACGGCCACGGATCTCGTGCTGACCGTGACGCAGATGCTGCGGGAACGCGGCGTCGTCGGGAAATTCGTCGAGTTCTTCGGGGACGGGCTCGCCGACCTGCCGGTCGCCGATCGCGCTACTCTCGGCAACATGTCGCCGGAGTTCGGCAGCACCTGTGCCATTTTCCCGATCGACGGGGAAACGCTGCGCTATCTCGAGCTCTCCGGCCGCGATTCGGAGCACATCAAGGTGATCGAAGCGTATGCCAAGGAACAGGGCCTGTGGCGCTTCGACGGGGAGGAAGGCGCGGAGTACAGCGAATTGCTGGAACTCGACTTGAGCACGGTCGAGCCGAGCATCGCCGGGCCAAAGCGGCCGCAGGACCGCATTCCGCTGAAGGACGCGGACACGATTTATCGTGGCCACCTCGAAGTGGCGATCAAGGACCGCAAGGGCGGCGGCTCCGCGCGCGCGGCCTGGGACGGCAACGACGTGGAGATCCGCGACGGCGCGGTCCTGATCGCGGCCATCACGAGCTGCACCAATACGTCGAACCCCGCCGTGATGCTCGCCGCCGGCCTGCTGGCGCGCAACGCGCTCGCGCGCGGGCTCAAGACGAAACCCTGGGTGAAGACGAGCCTCGCGCCGGGTTCCAGGGTGGTCACGGATTACCTGGAGAAGGCCGGGCTGGTCGACGACCTCGAAGGACTCGGCTTCTATCTCGTCGGCTACGGCTGCACGACCTGCATCGGCAACTCCGGGCCGCTCCTGCCGGAAATCGCGCAGGCGGTGACGGAAGGCGACGTCGTCGGCTGCGCCGTGCTGTCCGGCAACCGTAATTTCGAGGGCCGTATTCACCCGATGGTGCGGATGAACTTCCTGGCCTCGCCGCCGCTCGTCGTCGCGTACGCGCTGGCGGGCAACATGGACCGCAATCTCATGAGCGAGCCGCTCGGCGAGGACGCGGACGGGCAGCCCGTTTACCTGAAGGACATCTGGCCGCGCCAGAAGGAGATCCAGGAGTTCATCGCCAGGAACATCGATTCGGGCATGTTCCGGTCGAGCTACGCGAGCGTGTTCGCGGGCGACGAACACTGGAACGGGCTCGAGGTGACGGGCGGGCAGATCTACACCTGGGACGACGACTCGACCTACGTCAAGAATCCGCCCTACTTCGAAGGCATGACCCTCGATCCGGAAGCGATCGGGGACATCCACGGCGCCCGGGTGCTCGCCCTGCTCGGGGATTCCGTGACGACGGATCACATCTCACCCGCGGGCAGCATCGCGCCCACCAGCCCCGCCGCCTCCTACCTGCTGGAGCACGGCGTCGAGCCGCACGAGTTCAACTCCTACGGCTCGCGGCGCGGCAACCACGAGGTCATGATGCGCGGCACCTTCGCCAATATCCGGCTGCGCAACCAGCTCGCGCCCGGCACCGAGGGCGGTTACACACGGCACCAGCCGAGCAACGAGCAGATGACGATTTACGAGGCGGCGCTGCGCTATCGCGAGGAACAGACGCCGCTGCTCGTCGTCGCGGGCAGCGAATACGGCACGGGGTCGTCGCGCGACTGGGCGGCGAAAGGCACGCTGCTCCTGGGCGTGAAGGCGGTGCTCGCCACCAGCTTCGAGCGCATCCACCGTTCGAACCTGATCGGCATGGGCGTGCTGCCGCTGCAGTTCGTGGACGGCGACAGCGCCGAGTCGCTCGGCTTGACCGGCGGCGAGGTCTACGACATCGAAGGGCTCGCGGAGGGGCTGACCGGCAACGTCCGGGTGACCGCAACGCCGGGCGAGGGCCAGCCCATTACGTTCGAAGCGCGGGTGCGGATCGACACGCCGAAGGAACGCGATTACTTTACGCACGGCGGCATCCTGCATTACGTGCTGCGGCATCTGGCCGCACCGGCGCGCGCCGCCTGATTTCCGACCGACACGACGCTTGCAAATGATCTTCCGACGCCGAAGCGGCGGCAACGGCGCCGCCCGTACCCGCCCGAAATGGCTCCTGCCCGCGGTTTACGGCGTCGCCGCGCTGCTCGTCGTGATGATCGGCCTGGCCGTCTACTGGTCACGCGAGCCCGACGTGTTCCGGGTGAACCGGAACCCGGACCCGGAGCGGGTGGTCGTCGGCTATGCCTCCGCGGATACGCTCATTCGGGTCGCACAAACGCTGCTGGAGAAACCCGGCGGGTACCTCACGAACGACGTGATGCCGCCGAGCGTGTTCCTCGACAACATCCCGAACTGGGAGTTCGGCGTGCTGCAGCAGGTGCGCGATCTCGCCCGGGTGTTTCGCAACGATTACAGCCGCAGCCAGTCGCAATCGCAGGAAGATCCGGACCTCGCCGTCGCCGAGCCGAAGTTCTTCTTCGACAACAATTCCTGGATCCTGCCGCCGTCGGAGGCGGAGTACCGGGACGCCATCGCGGGCTTCGTGCGCTATCGCGACCGGCTGACCGGTGCCCGCGAGCCACCCGCCCGGTTCTATGCCCGCTCCGATAACCTCCGCGAATGGCTCGCGCAGGTCGAGAAGCGCCTCGGCAGCCTGACGCGCCGGCTCGGCAACAGTGTCGCCGGCACGGTGATCAACACCGATCTCGCCGGCGATGCAGCCGCCGAAGCGTCGAACGCGCTAGGCGATAATGTCGACGTCCGCACCTCCTGGTTCGAGGTCGACGACGTCTTCTTCGAAGCGCGCGGCACGGCGTGGGCGCTCGTGCATTTCTTCCGCGCCGCCCAGTTCGACTTCGCCGAGGTCCTCGCCGACAAGAACGCCGAAGCGAGCGTCCGCCAGATCATCCGCGAGCTCGAGGCCAGCCTCGAGCCCCTGCGCTCCCCCATGATCCTGAACGGCGGCGGCTTCGGCCTCTTCGCCAATCACTCCCTGGTCATGGCCAACTACCTCGCCCGCGCCAACGCCGCCGTCATCAACCTCCGCGAGCTGATGGACGAAGGTTGAGGGGTTCGGACCAAACGCCACCCCTTCCGATCAACGAGATGCGCTGGTCCGACCCCCTCAATAGATGCCTAGCCAGGCGGGGACGGCGCGCCAGCTATCGGTGAGGGCGCGGTCGAGGCGGCGCCAGGCGGGTTCGAAGCGGGCGACCAGGTTCCAGAAGCGCCTTGAGTGGTTCATGTGGCGGCCGTGGGCGAGCTCGTGGATCATGAGGTAGCGCACGAGCTCGGGTTCGAGGAACAGCAGGCAGAAATTCAGGCTGACGGTTCCGGTGGAGCTGCGGCTGCCCCAGCAGGTACGCTGGGCTCGTACCTGCATGCGTTCGTAAGGCGTACCCATGCGCACGGAGAGTGTCCTGAGCTTCGGCTCGAATTCCGCGCGGGCCACCGAGCAGAGCCAGCGGCGCAGCGCGGCCACGCACAGGACCTCGTCGTCGACGCGGCCGGCCAGCACGACGCCGGACGCGGTCGAGCGCGCGCGCACGGTCCTGGCGCCGCGCCGGTGGCGGTACTCGACGCCGGCCGTCCTGCCGATGCCCGGCAGCGCGATGCGGCGGGGCAGCGCGAACGCCTCGGGCGGGTGATCGACGGCAAAGGCGCTGCGGGCGTCCCGGATCCAGGTCGCGTTCTCCGTGACGAAGGCCTCGACGTCGGCCGCGCGGGTGCGGCGCGGCACCACGACCTCCACCCGGCCTCGCGGGAACACCTTGATGGTGAGCCGCTTCGCCCGGGCGCTCTTGCGTACCGAAAACGAGGGCAAAGGCCCGGAATCTTTGCCCTCCGGGAACAGTGGAAGTTGGGGCGGCGGTGCCGGCATGGTGGCTATTCTACGGCCTCCGCCGCGAAAACCCAGCGGCCGCTGCGCTCCGGCGGCAGGCAGGCGGGGACCCGGCCGGCGCCCCGCTGGCAGCCCGCCGCGTCGCCCGTGACCTGCACGCAGACCGCCCGCTCCGAGCCGGCAAGGGTCGACTACACCCTGCCGAGCCCGTGCGGACTGCCCCGGGCGCTACGGCGTATCGCCGCTGAAGCGCTCCGCGTCGTCCATGCTCATGACACCGGTGACCCCGCCGACTTCCGCCGTTTCGCTGATGAAGAGCTCCACCTCGCGCTCCAGCACGATCCGGCCGTCGATGCGGACGCCCGGCCCCACGACGACGCGCGGCTCGCGGCCATCGTCCCAGTTGAAGCCGCCTGGCTTCTCGACCATGAGATCCCCGCCGAGGTGTGCGCTTTCCGTCAGCCTCACGTCGCCGTTGACGGTCGACAGGTCCCCGCCGATTTCGGCACCGCTGATCTCGATTTCGCCGTTCACGTTACCCACGTCGCTCGCGACCCGCGCGCCCGGCTCCAGCCGGATCTTGCCGTTCACCACGGACACGCTCTCGGCCGACGCCTCCTGGTCGAGGAAGATGGTGCCGTTGACGCTCTCGACCTCCCCGGCCGTTACGCCGGACGCCAGCCGGATGCGCCCGTTGACCGTCTGCACATCCTCGACCCGGGCGTTGCTTTCGATGCGGATGCCGCCGTTCACCGTTTCGAGACCGCCGTTCACGATGGCACCGCTGCCCACGTCGATGCTGCCGTTGACAGTCGACTCCCCGCCGGATTCCGTGCCGGCCGCGATATCGATGTTATCGTTGAAGTCGAAACCGAATGCCGAGGCCTCGCCGAACAGCATGAGCGCGGCGAGCCCCGCGAGCATGGACAGGACTCTGCTGGTTCTTTTCATAGTGACGTTCCTTTGCTGGTGCTGGTTCTCATTGGATGCTCCGCGGGCGCAGATGGTTGACACGACCTCGGCTTCCGCCTTTGCCGCGGACCGGCCAACGGGTAATCTTGCCCCGTGCACGGGCACCCAGGGAACACACACGAACCATGGATCTCGTCGATATCGGCGCCAACCTCACGCACGACGCGTTCGACGCCGACCGCTTTGATGTCATCGCCCGTGCCGCCGAGTGCGGCGTGACCCGCCTGATCGTGACCGGCAGCACCGTCGAGGGAAGCCGGCAGGCCGCCGAGCTCGCCGCGGAACGGCCCGGAGTCCTCTTCGCCACCGCCGGGGTGCACCCGCACCATGCCAGCGACTGGGACGACGCGGCCGCGGCGGCGCTGCGCGCCCTCTGCCGCCGGCCGCCGGTCGTCGCCGTGGGGGAATGCGGCCTCGATTATTTCCGCAATTTCTCGCCGCGCGAGGCACAACGGGAAGCTTTCCGGGCGCAGCTCGAACTCGCGGCGGAGTGCGAGCTGCCGGTGTTCCTGCACCAGCGGGACGCGCACGACGATTTCCTGGAGATCCTGGAGCCGATGATGGGCCGCCTCAAAGGGGGTGTCGCCCACTGTTTCACCGGTGATAGCCGGAGCTTGCGCGAATACCTCGACCTCGGTCTCTACATCGGCATTACCGGCTGGATCTGCGACGAGCGCCGCGGGCTGGCCCTGCGGCAGGCCGCGGCGGAGATTCCCCTCGACCGCCTGATGATCGAGACCGACGCGCCCTACCTGCTTCCCCGGACGCTCGACCCGAAACCGAGGACGCGGCGCAACGAACCGCGATACCTGCGCGAGGTGCTGCGCGTCGTCGCCTCGTGCCTGTCACAACCGGAAGACGCGGTCGCCGAGGCGGCCACGAGGAACAGCGAACGATTGTTCCGGCTCACTGGTTGATGCGTTTATTCTGGCGAATGGCGCTCGGGAGTATCCGCGATCTCGCACCCGTGGTCCTCGTCATCCTGTTTTTCCAGGCAGTAGTGCTCGGCCGCCCGATCGCGGACCTGCAGGTGCTGTTCCAGGGCGCCTTGCTGGTGGTCGTGGGTCTCACACTGTTCGTCTACGGACTCGAAATCGCCCTTTTCCCGGTCGGCAATTCACTGGCCTTTGCGCTGGCCAGCAAGGGCAGCTTCCTCTGGCTGCTGGCTTTCGCCTTCCTCCTGGGCTTCGGCACGGCGGTGGCGGAGCCCGCGCTCACGGCGGTCGCGACGGAAGCGGCCAAGGTGGCGGCCGCTGCCGGCTCCATCGCGGACTCGGACCTGGCGCGCTCACACTACACCCTCGGCCTGCGGCTGACGGTGGCCCTGGCGGTCGGCATTGCGCTGGTACTCGGCGTGAGCCGGATCGTGCTCGGCTGGTCGTTGCCGAAGATGATCGTCGGCGGCTATGGGCTCGTCATTGGCCTGACGTTCTTCGCCCCCGTCGAAGCCATCGGCATTGCCTACGATTCAGGCGCCGTCACGACCTCGGTCATCACGGTGCCTCTGGTCACCGCGCTCGGCATCGGGCTCGCCTCCTCGCTGTCCGAGCGTAATCCGCTGACCGACGGCTTCGGCATGATTGCTTTCATCCTGCTCACGCCGATGCTCCTCGTCATGCTCTACGGGAGCGTGCTCGCGTGGATCTGACGCTGGATTTTTTGGCAACCCTCCTCGATACGGCGCTCAGTATCGTGCCGATCGCCGCGTTCATGCTGTTCTTCCATTATGTGGTGCTGCGCCGCCGGCTCGCGCAGCCCGCCCAGCTCGCCGTCGGATTCCTCTTTATCCTCGTGGGTCTTGCCACGTTCCTGATGGGTCTCGAGGCAGCGCTGTTCCCGGTCGGACGGATCATGGTCGAGGAACTGGTGGCGGTCAGCGTGGCCGCGGTGCCGGACGCCGGCTCGCACTGGACGGATTACTACCTCATCTTCGCGTTCGCGTTCGCCATTGCCTTCGGCGCGGCGATCGCCGAGCCTGCACTGCTCGCCATCGCGACCCGGGTGAGCGACCTCTCCGGCGGGGCGATTCACGCCTGGGGCCTGCGGGTGGCCGCGGCCCTGGGCGTCGCCGCCGGCGTCACGATCGGCTGCATCCGGATCGCGGCGGGCATTCCCCTGTACTGGTGCATGGCCGCGGGTTATGCCGTTATCATTGTCCAGACCGTGTTCGCACCGCGCGTAATGGTGCCCTTCGCCTATGATTCAGGCGGCGTCAGCACCTCCGCGGTGACGGTGCCGGTGGTGACCGCGCTCGGCCTGGCCCTCGCCCACGCCGTCCCCGGCCGCACCGAGCTCCAGGACGGGTTCGGGCTGCTGGCGCTGGCCGGCACCTACCCGGTTGTCACGGTTCTTGCCTACGCCCAGGTCACGGCGCTGATCGAAAAGCGTATGCTACGCCGCCGCACAGAAAATCCACCTCCAGCCCCCACGGGCGATTCGTCCCAGGTCTGAGCTCCAGGAGATTCGAAATGCATTTCAAACTGCTCGTCGCTTTCGTCGAGGATCGGCACACGAAGTCCGTCACGGACGCGGCTCGCGAAGCCGGCGCAACCGGATGCACGGTGATCAGTCATGCGCGCGGAGAAGGCCTGAGCAAGCCCGTGAGCTTCCTCGGCATGTCGCTCTCATCGCAGCGCGACGTCTTGCTGATGCTCGTGGAAGAGCATCTGAGCCGCCGGATCCTCGAGCACATCCGCGACGTCGGCGAATTCGACTCGAAACCCGGAGCGGGCATCGCGGTGCAGATCGACGTGGAGGATGCCGTCGGGATCGTGCGGCAAGCCGAGGAACTGACGCCGGTTGTGGAGGGCGAAATATGAAGGACATGCGGGAAATCACGGTGCGCGAGGTGATGCGCGAAAACGTGACGATGGTCGACGGTCGCATCGACGTGATGGAGTGCATGCGCATCATGAAGCGCGTCGGCGCCACCAGCCTGATCGTCGAGAAGCGCTTTGAGAACGACGAGTACGGCATGGTGCTGTTCTCCGACATCGCGAAGCAGGTTATCGCCAAGGACCGCTCCCCCGAACGCGTCAACGCCTACGAGATCATGGCGAAGCCGGTGATCTCGGTGCGTCCGAACATGCACATCCGGCACTGCGCGCGGCTCTTCGAGCGCGCCGGCATCAGCCACGCCCCGGTGATCGAGGATGAAAAGGTGATCGGGATCGTGAGCTATTACCTGCTGGTACTGGGGTCGCTGGACCTGGACTAGCTAGCTAGCCTCCGCAGGAGCCCGCCATTGCGGGCGACTGGTATGGAGCCTGACGAAGGCGCGTTGGCGCCGCGGGTTCTGACCGGATGGCCAACGAGGCCCGTTCCAGCCGCATACCGGTCGCCCGCAATGGCGGGCTCCAACGAGTGGCTCCTACACGGACACGTAGCCCTGCAGGCGCTCCCAGTGCGGCTTGAAGGCTTCGATCTTCATCTTGGCGGCGCTCTTGTCGCTTTCCCTGAATTCCGCGAGGAGCTCGTCGATCGTGCAGACGAGCGACGGCACGCCCTTGGTGAACGCGGCGCCGTCGAGGAACAGGATGCGCCCGGCGACGGGCACCTGGCGCACGATCTCGCGCACGGCGGCGACGCGGTCGAACAGCGCCGGCTGCGGGTTCGCAAACGTGAACCGGCGCTCGCTGTTGATCACCGTCCAGTCCTGCATCTTGTCGCTGCCGAACACGTTGCCGCTGACCTCCTTGACGTCGACGATCAGCAACCCGCTGGAGGTGAGCAGCAGGTGATCGATCTGGATCTCGCCTTCGTCGACATTCGGCAGCACGAGGCCGTCAATACGCTCGAATGCGATGCTCGAGAAAACCTTCGACAGCGAGCGCGAAGCGCCGCGCCGGCGCCGGCCGATCAGCAGCAGCCAGGCCAGGAGCAGGACGACGAGGATCAGGGGCAGCAGGTAACCGGCGGAGACGACGCCGGCGGGCAGGTAGTCGCTCATTGTTGATTCAGTGACCGCGCAGAGCTCATTTATGGCCGGTGGTCTGGCCGCCGTCAAGGAACCACCCGGCATCGAGCGCGTTTACCAGCGAATCGAGGCCCGGCTCGATCGCCACCGACCGCTCCGGGCGCGCCAGGATCGCCTGCAACGACTCCGGAACGGGCACGCGTTCGCCGATCAGCGGCTCGACGATGCGTTCGAATTTCGCCGGGTGCGCCGTCGCAACCACGATCCAGTCGTGGTCGCTTCTTGCGCGCTCGCCGAGCTGCCGCCACGCGAACGTCGCCGTGGCCGTGTGCGGGCAGGTCGCGAACCCGAAGTCGTGGAAATCCCGAGTGATCTGCCGTTCGATTTCCGCATCGCTCACCGCGCAGGCGCAAATCTCGCGCCGCGCGGCCGCGCGGTCGCCCGCGAGCGCCAGGAGGCGCTCCATGTTGCTCGGGCTGCCGACGTCCATGGCGGAGGCGAGCGTCGCGAGGCTCACGCGCGGCGCCCAGTCGGCGCCTTCGAGCCAGTCCGGGATGAGCCGGTTGGCATTGGTCGCGAGCACGACAGGCCCAATCGGCAGCCCCATGCGGCGCGCCAGGATACAGGCGAGCCCGTTGCCCAGGTTGCCGGTGGGAATGACGAAGCCGGGTTTGCGACCGGTACGCCGATGGTGCCCGAGCGCGGCCTGTGCATAATACGTGCACTGCGGCAGCAGCCGGCCGATGTTGATGCTGTTGGCCGAGCTGAAACGGAAGCGCCGCGCGAGCGACAGCTCATTCATCGCCTGCTTGACGAGTGCCTGGCAGTCGTCGAACGAGCCCGCGACCGCCAGCGACAGCACGTTGCCGCCCCAGCCGGTGAGCTGGCGCCGCTGGCGCTCCGACACCCTGCCCTCGGGGAACAGCACCGCCACGCGCACTCCCTCCTGCCCCGCGAAAGCCGCGGCAACCGCGCCGCCGGTGTCGCCCGAGGTGGCGACGAGGACGGTGAGCGGCGTGGCGGCGCCGCGCTCCAGGCGCGACAGGCAGGCGGCCAGGAAGCGCGCGCCGACGTCCTTGAACGCCGCGGTAGGCCCGTGAAACAGCTCCAGCAGCCACGCCCGTCCCGGCGTCACCGGCAGCTCGCGCAGGGGCACCGGGAAGGAGAACGTCTCGCCGACAATGGCGTCGAGCTCGCCCGCGAGCCGCGACCCGGCGAAGAACGGCCGCAGCAGCACGGACGCGGTCTCCGCGAGCGTATCGGCGCCGTCGAAATCACGCGCATCGTACTGCGGCAGGCGCTCCGGCAGGTACAGGCCGCCGTCGCCGGCCAGGCCCCGAACGAGCGCCTCGTCAAGCGACGCGGTCTCCCCGTGGCGGGTGCTGACGAGCTTCACGACTGCTCCAGGAGCCGCGCCCCGGGCGCGTTCATCGGGCTGATATAGATCTCACAGGCGACGCCGGCCGCGCGGCAGGCCGCTTCCATCGCGCGTCCGACCGCGGGCGCCTCGCTTTCGCGCGCCAGTGCAAACACGCTCGGCCCGCTGCCTGACAGAGAGCAGCCGAGCGCCCCCGCGCCCACGGCAGCCGCCTTGATCGCCTCGAACGGCGGCACGCCCGGCGCGCGCTGCGGCTCGATGATGACGTCGTGCAGGGATTTCCGGATCAGCTCGGCATCGCCGCGCTCGCAAGCCATGATGAAGGTCGCGAGGCAGGCCTGTTGCGCCAGCCATTGTTCCATCGTGCAGGTCCGCGACAAGCCGCGCCGTGACGCCGCGGTCCCGATCTTGAGGTCGGGGTGCAGGAGCACGCTGCTGACGCCGGCCGGCGGTGCGATCGCGATCGTCTGCGGCAACAGCATCTCCGGGCACAGCACCAGCCCGCCGAGCAGGCTCGGCGCCACGTTGTCGGCATGCCGCGCTCCGCTCGCGTAGCGTTCCCCCTCGATCGCGAACGGCAGCAGCCCGGGCATCCGGAGCGGCGTCGCGAGCAGGGCATTCGCCGCGACCACCGCGGCCACGGCGGAAGCGGCCGAGCTTCCCATTCCCGATTCCAGCGGAATGCCTTTCTCGATCGCGAGCTCGATGCCGCCGTCGCCGTGCACCGCCCACAACGCGCCGGCCGCGATCGAGGCCGTGTTGCGCGCCGCATCGGCCGGCAGGTCGCGGTGCGCCTCCCCGTTTGCGTCCCGTACCTCGGCGAGGCGGACCCCGGGTTGCGCCGCACGACGCACGGTGACCCGGTCGCCGGCCCCCACGATGGCAAGCCCCAGCATGTCGAAGCCGACACCGACGTTGCCGATCGACGCGGGCGCAAAGGCGGTCGCCGCGTCGCGCGGCGTCATATCGAAAGGCCCTCGCCCAGGTACGCCGCCAGGCGCAGCACGTCCGCAAACACGCCGGCCGCCGTGACTTCGGGCCCCGCACCCGGGCCCTGCACGACCAGCGGGTTCGCGCAGTAGCGCTCGGTATCGAACTGCACGACGTTGTCCGTGAGATTGATCCTGCCGAAGACACTCGTGGGATCGACTTCCTCGAGTCCGACGGAGGCGGCGGCCCCGATGTCCAGGCGCGCGATGTAGCGCAGCACCCTGCCCCGCGTTTTCGCCGCGTGGTAGCGCGCCGCGATGGCCGCGTCGTGCTCCGGCAGCCGCCGCAGGAATTCCTCCAGCTCCACCTCCCGCAGCGGTTCCGGCACCAGGTTTTCGACGGGGAAATCCCCGACGGCGAGATCCTGCCCGATTTCGCGGGCCAGAATGGTGAGCTTGCGCGCCACGTCCATGCCGGACAGGTCGTCCCGCGGGTCCGGCTCGGTAAAGCCGTTCTCACGGGCGGTCATCACAATCCGGGAGAATGGCACGCCGCCGTCGAAGATATTGAAGAGATAGGCGAGCGTCCCGGAGAGAATGCCCTGCACGGAGTGGATGCGGTCGCCCGTGTCGACGAGATCGCGGATGGTGCGGATGACCGGCAAGGCCGCGCCCACCGTCGCCTCGTAGAAACAATGGGAGCTGCCGGCGATGCAACTCTCTTTCAGCTCCGCATAGGAGGCGGACTCGCCGCTGAACGCTTTCTTGTTCGGCGTCACGACGTGGATGCCGCGGCGCAGCCAGCCGCTGTAAAGCGTCGCGATGGCGCGGCTCGCGGTGCAGTCGATGATGGCGGCGTGCGGCAGGTGGTCGGCATGCACGTGCTGCTCGAACCGTTGCAGGTCGGCCGGGACGGCCGACGCCGCGAATTCGTCGCGCCAGCCTTCGAGTTCGATGCGCCGGTCGCCGAGCAGCATCGATCCGGAGCGTGCGATCGCGCGAATCCGGAGATCGAGGTTGAACTGTTCGCGCAGGCGCCCGTTCTGGCGATGGAGCTGGTCGAGCAGCGTGGAGCCGACCGTCCCCGGCCCGACCAGGCCGATCGATATCGTTTTCGCCGACAGGTAGAACCCCGAATGAACGGCGCGCAGGGCGCGCGTCGCGTCGCTCGTGTCGACGACGGCCGAGATGTTGCGTTCCGACGAACCCTGCGCGATCGCGCGCACGTTGATCCCCGCGCGGCCGAGCGTGCCGAAGAACCGGCCGGCAATGCCCGGCGACCCCGCCATGCCGTCGCCGACCAGCGCGAGGATGCTCTGCGCCGGGGTGACACCGACACTCTGGATCTGGCCGCTCGCGAGCTCAACCGCGAACGCATCCGCAATCACCTGGCGCGCCCGTTCGGAGAGCGCCTCCGGCACGGCGACGCAGATCGAGTGCTCGGAGCTTGCCTGCGAGATCAGGGTAACGGAGACGCCCGCGTTTTTCAGAGCCCCGAACAGCCGGTCGGCGGTGCCGGGCACGCCGATCATCCCGGAGCCTTCGAGATTGACCAGCGCCATGCCGCCGACGGCGGTAATGCCTTTGATCCGTTCTCCGGCGCGCACCGCGCTCCGTACGCGGCTGCCGGGATGCGCCGGCGCGAACGTGTTGCGGATGACGACCGGAATGTCGTTTTCGACCGCGGGGCCGAGCGTCTGCGGGTGCAGCACCCGGGCGCCGAAATAGGCGAGCTCCATCGCTTCGGTGTACGACAACTCGTCAATCACCCGGGCTTCCGGAACCCGGTTGGGATCGGCACTCATGACGCCGTCGACGTCGCTCCAGATGACGAGCTCGCTGGCGCCCGTCAGCGCCGCGAAAATCGACGCCGAGAAATCGCTGCCGTTGCGTCCCAGCGTGGTTTGCCGCCCCTGCTCGTCCGAAGCGATGAAGCCCGTCATCACCGCAATGCTGCCCACCGCGCACTCCGGCTGTGCTTGCCAGTTCCGGCGGGCCGCTTTCCACATCACGGTCGGCCCGAGGCCGCTTTGCCGCACGGTGATTACCCGGCGCGCATCGATCCACCGGCCCGCGCGGTCGGGCCCGAGGCGGCGCTCGAGGCAGGCCGCGAGCAGGCGCGCCGACCAGATCTCGCCGAACCCCGCGACGATGTCGCGGCTCTGGGGAACCGCCAGGGGGGTCGCACCGAGAAGGTCCTCGATCGTCTTCGCATCGGTGCGCCAGGCTTCGAGCAGCGCGTCCAGCGGGCTGCCGGCGAGCAGCGCTTCCGCCGCGGCCGCGTAGCGGCTGCCGAGATCGTCCAGTCCCCTGGCGAAGCTACGGTCACCGGCTTCGGCGACGGCGGTAAGCCCGAGCAGCGCGTCGGTGGTGCCGCGCATCGCCGAAACCACGACGCCGATCCGGGTTTCCGGCGAAGCCTGCGCGATACCGGCAACAATGTCGGTAACGCGCTCGAAACAGGACGCATCAGCCAGGCTGCTGCCGCCGAATTTATGAATTACCCACTGCCCGTTCGCCACGCCCAACCGCCCCGTTACGCAAAGCGGCTAATGATAGCGAGCCGCGCGGAGCCCGTCGCGTGTTTCGGCTAAAGATTCACCAGGCAGCGAATCGGAGTCAGAGCTCTGCAACGGCTCTATTTTCGGCCGGCGCCGCTGCTCCGCGTGCCACAATCCGCGGCGGAAGTTCAGCAGGCGCTTCTATAGGCGCTCAAGGCGGTTTCCGAGCGCCCGTGCAACGCCGCACGCGGGTCCGCCCGAGACCGTCGCGGGACCACATAGGGCGGAAGCAAAGCACGTCGGAGATGGCGGTGGCGCACGAGTCCGCCGGATTCATCTCCTCGAGCTACATGGGCGCGTCACGATCTGGCTCGCCGGGTTGTAGGCGAAGCTCATCGCGACGTCGTTCGCCGTGCCCGAGCCGTCGAGGTCCTGCTTCAGCAACTCGAGCCGCGAGACCGAGTCGTAGTCGTAGGTGGTAATCGCACCGAGCGTGTCGCGATCGAGCTCCGACCGGCGGCCCTGCGCGTCGAAGTCGATCGATGCCAGGGTGATCGACGGGCCGTTCTCGGAGACGCGGAAGAGCCGGTCGCGGTTGTCGTAGGCGTACTCGAACAAGGCGCCGTCCGGGTGCGTGAGGTGCGTGCGGTTGCCGTGTGCGTCGTAGTCCGAGGCAACGGTGCGCGTGACGCCGCCCAGGTTGCTGCTCGCGAGTCGCAGCCGCCCGAAGCCGTCGTAGGTGTTCGTGATGCCCGCCCCGGCGTCGGAGCCGAAGCGCGCGTAGACCATCAGGCCCTGCACGTCATAGCCGTAATGCACGCTGTAGCCCGGCGCCCCGCTGACCGAGCTCGGCACGGACTTGACCCGCAGCCGGTTCAGCGCGTCGTAGGCGAAGCCAATCGTGCGGCCGTCGCGCTTTCGGAGAGACCTCCGGTTGCCGATATGGATCGGGCAAAGATCACCGCTCCTGCGCTGCGGCTTCTCAGACAGTCGATTCTTCCGAGTCAACACAAAAGTTGACGAGATGAGCTTTCTCCACGATGGTTTCACCACCGCGTCACACCGACCGCGATGCCTCGGAATCGTGACCGCCTTCGGCCGGAATCACGGCCCAGCATTGTCGGAATACGCACAGAGGCGGCTTTTCCATCAATGGTATAGAAGCGAGTACCCGGACGACGCGTCCTTCGACGGCTTCAATCTTGCTTATTCGTTGCCAGTGACAGCCGAAATTAGATCCTTTGTTAGCAGTCCGGAGGATGTCGAACCGAGTTCTCCGTACACGGCCACTTGCTTAATGGCTCCATCCTTCCTTACCGTCAAAAAGTAGCAGTCGCCATCGTCGATGCTAGAGTGGGCGCTGCCTCGATATCGAGCCATATCATGCGCTGAAATTCCACTTATGATCGCATGAACGTCATCTACGAGATCTCGGCTTGTCTGAGCTTTGAAACTACTCTTGATGGTTGATCCTTCGACAAGAATGTAATCGTATCGAGGAAAGCCACTGTTTCCAATTTCCAGTATTACAATTGGGCTGGTCGACTTTTCTGCAGATAAGAGATTGCCGAAGAGTCTGTTTCTGTCTTTTTCTTTGCTCGCCCAATTCCGGAGACACTGGCGAAGTTCCAGCTTTCTGTTGCTACCTGCCTCGACCTGTGCTCGTTCGATTGCGTCATCGTAGCGGGAGGTGATCTGCTTATCCATTGCTGCTGAGCAGCCAAAAAAAAGCACGCAAAATAGGCATAAAACGAGTCGTTTCCACATCATTCGTATCGTATCCGTTCCGGTAAACCCATTTCTTTTCTTACCTTATTTTCTACTTCCATTGCCTTTCCTCGGACCGACGTGTGCCTGTCTCGGGGTTAACGCTACGATCTAATGTTCCCTTGTCGTAGTCCTCGTAAGCGTCCGGTCTCGACCCTCTAGCCTCCGACGCCAGTTGCGTTTAAGGATACGCGCTTTGACTTAGATGG
>DASSBS010000132.1:0-16189 GCA_035698445.1 Woeseiaceae bacterium | reverse complement strand
CGCATCAGGTCCGCGAGGTCCTCGACGGCTTCTTCGGCGCGCGTCGGATCGCTGCGGGTGAGCGAGGAGATCGTGTTCATGCTGTTGAAGAGGAAATGCGGCCGGATCAGCGCCTGCAGCGCGCTCACCCGCGACTGCGCCTCGAGCGCCACGCTGCGCTGCCATTCGCTCGAGACGTAGAGATAGCGCATTGCCAACGCGATTACGATCGAGCTGATCGCGAAAGTCCTGAGCAGGAAGGCCGTGTGCGTGCCCTGGATGACCGGCACTTCGCTGAAAAGCGCCGTGAGCTGCCACGCGGCCTCGGACAGCAGCAGGCACAAGCCCTCGAGCAGCAGGAAGCTGATCACGAACGCCTTCGCCTTGCCCAGTCTTGCGACCCGGGCGCGCATCCGGCAAAGGACCGCGGAGGCGAGCAGGGCGAACCAGATGGCATACAGCGACATTTCGCCCAGCTCGACCAGGAACTGGCCGGGCGCGGGCGTGGCGGCGAGCGTCAGGACGATGGCCACGAGCTCCGCGGCGAGCACGAACACGAACACCGTGCCGGCCGCGCAGAAGTCGGGGAGATAAGCCTGTGATTCCGGTTCGACGGCGGCGGTGGCTCTGGCCAAGACTCGTCCTGGTCGTGAAAGACCGCGCAATTGTACGGTGCCGGGTCGTACTTTCGTACTTATTGCGGCGGGCAGGTGGCCGACGCGGAATGTACGGGGAATGTACGGTGCCGGGTCGTACTTTCGTACTTATTGCGGCGGGGCAGGTGGCTGACGCGGAACGAGCGGCAATAAGTACGAAAGTACGACCCGGCACCGATTACCCCGATTACCGTCCGGTGTCGCAGTACTCCAGGACCTGCTCCTGCACTTCGGCGCGGGCGGCGAGGGTTTCCTTTTCGTCGAGGTAGACGCGCTCGCCGTTTTCGTCCTCGCGGTAGAGGCGGCGCGAGGTCAGGAACTTCTGCAGGCGCTCCTTGTACATCGTGCACTTCTCGGCGCGTTCGCGCTCCCGGGCCGCGATTTCCTCTTCGGTGAGGGCGTCGGCGCCGGGGACCGTTTCCGCGGCGTCGGCGCCGGCCTGGCTGCGAGCCTGGATGCGCGCCCGCACCGCGGCGGGATCGGTGGGTTGCGAGCTGATGTGGACGATCTCGACGTCGGCGTTCTCGGCAGGAAGGTCGCCGAAGTGGACGATGCCGTTCTCGTCGACCCACTTGTAAATGTCGCTCGCAAGGACGGCCGCCGGCACCGTGAGAGCCAGCGCAAGGAGAGCGGCCGTTGCGCGTCGACACTTCATCGCCACGCATTAGAGCATGCCGCGGCCGGGGATGGTGTGATCGCGTTCACAGGCATTCCGGCGCTTCGGGACGGCAAAACCGGGCATGAATGCCGGATTGGCGGCTGGCGGCAGGCCGGCCGTTCAGGTATTACAATCGCTTTATGAGAAACGAATCGATCGACAGGCTGGCCCGGCGGCTGGCCGAATCCGTGCCGGAGAACATCCGGGCGATGCGCGCGGACCTGGAGCAGAATTTCCGGTCGGTGCTGCGCTCGAGCCTCTCGAAGCTGGATCTCGTGACCCGGGAGGAGTTCGAGGTGCAGGAGGCGGTGCTGGCCCGCACGCGGCAGCAGTGCGACGCCATGGAGGCGCGGGTAAAGGCGCTGGAGGCGCAGCTCGGCGCAAGCGAAGCCGCCGCGAAACCGGCGAAAAAGAAGGCAGCGAAGAAGGCGAAGAAGACTTCCTAGTCCCGCTCAGTCACGGCCACGGAGGGCCGATGTACGACGCCACGCAACCCGGCGGAGCAGACGCCCTCGAGCGGCCCGAGGTGCCCGCCTCCCGGCTGGCCATCCTCAGGAGCCGCGCACAGGTCGGCGTGCTGGCCCCGCCGGTCTCGATCGAGGTGCTGCTCTCGGGCGGTCTGCCGCATTTCTCGGTCGTCGGCCTGCCGGAGACCGCCGTGCGCGAGAGCAAGGATCGCGTGCGCGGCGCCATCTTGAGCTCCGGTTTCGATTTTCACGAAGGGCGCATCACGGTGAGCCTGGCGCCGGCCGACATGCGCAAGACCGGCGGCCGTTTCGATCTCGCCATTGCGCTCGGCATTCTCGCGGCATCCCGGGACTCGGACGTCGAGCAGGCGGCGCTCGACGGGATCGAATTCTATGGGGAGCTCGGGCTGAACGGCGACCTGCGCGCGATCCCGGGCGCCTTGCCGGCGGCGCTGAAAGCGGCCGAGGCGGGCAACGCCGTCGTGGTGCCGGCGGCGAATGGTGCCGAAGCCGCGCTGTCGTCGGCGCGGGTATTCGTGGCCGGGAACCTGCGGGAGGTCACCGCGCACCTGCTCGGTCGGGGGCGGCTGGCGCAGCGCCCGAACGGCGCGCCGCCGGCGGCCAGGGTGCGGGTGCCGGACCTCGCGGACGTGCGCGGCCAGTCCGCGGCGAAACGCGCACTGGAGATCGCCGCGGCCGGCGAGCACAACATCCTCTTCACCGGGCCGCCCGGCACCGGCAAGAGCATGCTGGCCCGGCGCTTGCCGGGCATCCTCCCGCCGATGAACGAAGCGGAAGCGCTCGAGACCGCCGCCGTCGATTCCATCGCCGGCCGCGGACTGGACCTCGAGCGCTGGCGCCAGCGGCCGTTCCGCTGCCCGCACCACACGGCCTCGGCCGCGGCGCTGGTCGGCGGCGGCTCCGACCCGCGCCCGGGCGAGATTTCGCTCGCGCACAACGGCGTGCTGTTCCTGGACGAATTGCCGGAGTTCAGCCGGCACGTGCTGGAAGTCCTGCGCGAGCCGCTGGAGACCGGCTGGATCACGATCTCGCGGGCGGGGCGCCAGTCCGACTTTCCGGCCCGCTTCCAGCTCGTCGCGGCGATGAATCCCTGCCCCTGCGGCTACCTCGGCGAGCCCGCCGGCGACTGCCGCTGCAGCGCCGAGCGGGTGGAGGGCTATCGCAGCCGGATTTCAGGGCCGTTGGTCGACCGCATCGACATCCACATGCCGGTCCGCCGCATGCCGGCGGACGCGATGCGGGCCGGGGCGGGCGGCGGCGAAACGAGCGCCGCCGTGCTCGCCCGCGTGTGCCCCGCGCGGGAGCGGCAGCGCGAGCGCGCCGGCGTGTCGAATGCCCGGCTCGACGGCGACGTGCTGGAAGCGGTGTGCCGGCTCACGCCGCCGGGTTGGGCAGTGCTGGAGCGCGCGATGGAGCGCTTCGGGCTGTCGGCGCGGGCGCACCAGCGCGTGCGGCGCGTCGCGCGCACGATCGCCGATCTGGCAGAGAGCGAGGCCATCGAAGTGGAGCATATCGCCGAAGCGCTGTCGCTGCGCTTGCCGGGAAAGGACCTGTAGGAGCCCGTCTCACGGGCGACCGCAGCGTCGAGAATCGGGTCGCCCGTGAGACGGGCTCCTACGACCGGGGGATCGGGGCGACATGCGGTCGGCGTCGATGTCGCCCGTGAGACGGGCTCCTACAGCCGGGTTCGGCAGCCGGTGATTCGATCGGGCCTTATTTCTGCGCCTCGGACACCATGTACTCCACCGCCGACGCGACTTCCTCATCGGAGAGGTCCATCCGGCCGCCCTTCGGCGGCATGAAGCCGGTGGAGCCCTGGTAGCCGTGGATCGCGTGCTGCGTGAGGACGTCGAGGCCCTGCTCGATGCGGGGGCCCCAGGCCGCCGCATCGCCGAATTTTGGCGCGCCGCCGATACCGGTGCCGTGGCAGGCGATGCAGACGCCGTTATAGACCTGCGGGCCGGACATCACCGTTTCGACGGGCTCGGCGCTCTCGACGGCCACCACCTGCGGGCCGCCGGCACTGAGGTCGTCGCCGGGCAGGTACACCTCGCCGAAAGGCTCGAGCCGGGCGTTCACCGCCTCGATATAGACGTCCGCGTGTTCCTGGAAGTCGCCGCGCACCTTCTCGTTCACGTTCATCGCGAGCACGAAAAAACCGAGGCAAACGGCGGCCAGCCCGCCGATCACCAGTGAGTACATGTCAAAAAATTTCTGGTCTCGCCTCAAGACTCTTGCTCCGGTTCGCTCGTTCGGGCCCGGCCGAAAACGCCGAATTATATATCAATGGCCGCCGTTCTTGGCCTCGTGCAGCGGCACCAGCCGATCGCGCATCAGGTCGCGCGACAGGTCCTCCTCCTTGTAGAGCTCGATCGTCGCGTCCTCGATCCGGCGCGGGAAGTGGTTGTTCGAGTAATCCGCGTCCGCGGTCCGGTGGGCGTTATCGAGCGCAATGGACTCGATCTCCCGGTCGCGGATGAGCACTTTCGTGATCGAGCGGCTGTTCCGGCGCCAGATCTCGGCCGGCAGCATCAGCTTCTCGACGTCGCCGCCGGCGTAGGTGATGGTGAGCGGCAGCGGCGTCGGCAGCCCGCCGATGTTCTCGAAATCCACGAAATACACGAGATCGTTCTCTTCGGCCGCGCGCCGCAGCGCTTCGCGTTCCCAGTCCTCGAGGTCGTCCAGCAGCTCCTGGTACTCGTTCCGGTCGACGTTGGTCACGGTGAAGCGGTCATGCTCGTCGTAATAATCCTTCAGCTCCGGGTGCCGTTCCAGGTAGGTCTCGCGGCCCGCTTCGCGATTGCGCGACTGCTGCAGCGGCTCCGGGTAGGTCTCCCGGGATTCCTCGCGTGCGATCTCGAATTCCACGTCGGGATCGCGCGTCGAAATCCGGTATTGGCGGATGCTGCTGATGCCGACGTCGACGTGGTCGGTGGAGAAAAACCAGCCGCGCCAGAACCAGTCGAGGTCGATGCCGGAGGCGTCTTCCAGGGTGCGGAAGAAGTCGGCCGGCCGCGGCCGCTTGAATTTCCAGCGTTCGGCATACTCCTCGAAGGCGAAGTCGAACAGCTCGCGCCCCAGCACCGTCTCGCGCAGGACCACGAGCGCGGCGGTCGGCTTGGTGTAGGCATTCGGGCCGCGCTGCAACGTGGCGTCCGCCTGCGTCATGATGGGTACCTGCTGCTCGCTGGTCATGTATTCCGTGACCGCGTCCAGCACATTGACATGCTCCCCGTAGGCCGGGAAATCCTCCGCCCACTCGAGCTCGGCCATGTACTCGAGGAAGCTGTTCAGGCCTTCGTCCATCCAGCTCCACTGGCGCTCGTCGGAATTGACGACCATCGGGAAGTACATGTGGCCGACCTCGTGGATGACCACGCCGACGAGCCCGTAATTGACGCGCCGCGGCCACGTCACGTCGGGTGGATCCGCGATCGCTTCATCCTCGTCCGGCTCGAACGGCTCCGGCCGGTAACCGTTGAACGTGATCATCGGGTATTCCATGCCGCCGCTCTGCCAGGTGTTGACGGACTGTGCGACCGGGTAGGGGTACGGAAAGGTGAAGCGCGAGTACACGTCCAGCGTGTGCGCCACGGCATGCGTCGAGTACTTCGACCAGATCGGCTCCGCCTCGTTGGGATAGAAGGACATTGCGAGCACCGTCGGTCGTTCGGTGCTGTCCTGCTCGTGCAGCATCGCGTCCCAGATGAACTTGCGCGAGCTGGCCCAGGCAAAGTCGCGGACGTTCTCGGCGCGGAAGACCCAGGTCTTCACGTCGTCCGTGCCGCTCTGCTCGTTCGCGGCCGCTTCCTCGGGCGTGACGATGAATACGGGCTCCTCGGTGCCGGCGCTGTCGAGGCGCCGCCGCTGCTCCGCCGTGAGCACGTCGGCCGGGTTCTGCAGCACGCCGGTCGCGGCGATGATGTGGTCGGCCGGCACGGTGATCGCGACCTCGTAGTTGCCGTACTCCAGCGTGAACTCGCCCGTGCCGAGAAACGCCTTGTGCTGCCAGCCGTCATAGTCCGTGTACGCGGCCATGCGCGGGAACCACTGCGCGAGAAAATAGATGTAGGTGTCCGTCTCCGGGAAATGCTCGTAGCCGCCGCGCGAATCGACGGGCCGCTGGTGCAGGACGTTGAAGGACCAGTCGATGGAGAAGCGGGTGCTGCTGCCGGGGGCCAGCGGCTCGGGGAGATCGATGCGCATCATGGTGTCGACGACGGTGTGCGCCAGCGGCCGGCCGTCCGGCCCGGCCACGCGGGTGATGTCGTACCCGTATTCGGCGTCGTCGTAGGCCTGTTCGCGCGCCACGGCGCCGTAGGTGAGGAAGTCCTCGTCTTCCTTGCCGGCGGGCTTCGGAAAGACGCCGAATTCGCGCGCGGTCTGCGACAGGCGTGCCGTCGATCCGTCCCGGAAGCGGTTCTGGTCGAGTTGCACCCAGAGGTATTCGAGCGTGGCGGGGGAATTGTTCGTGTACCGGACCGTCTCGCTGGCCTCGATCCGCCGCTCCTCCTCGTCGAGCGCCACCTCGATGTCGTAATCGGCGCGCTGCTGCCAGTATTCGGGCCCGGGCGCGCCGGAGGCGCTGCGGTAGACGTTCGGCGCCGGCAGGTCGACGCTGAGCTGCCGGAACGCGTCGTAGTGGTCGCCTTTCGTCTGGCGGATGGCGCTGGCCGACGCGATGCTGGCCAGCAGCGTCGCCGAAGTAAGAGTGATCAGGACGTAGCGCATCGTTATTCTCTGTTTTGGCCGAAAAACGCCAGCCAATGTAACATGCGCGCTGCGGGACATTCCTCCGGGGCGCGGGTGGGAGCCCGTCTCACGGGCGACGAAATAGCCAAGGGGAGCACGAACATGCAAACAGGAATCCGGGCGCTGCTCGCTGTCCTTATCGCCACGCTCTGCTTGTCCGCCTGCGGCGAACCGACCCAACCCGAGTCACAGACCAACACCCGGCCCGCCGATCTCGTCCTCCGCGGCGGCAAGATCGTCACGGTCGACCCCGCCATCGGCACCGTCGAGGCGCTCGCCGTCGACGGCTTCACGATTGCCGCGGCCGGCAGCGATGCGGAAATCGCGGCCTACATCGGCCCGCAGACCCGCGTCATCGAGCTGGACGGGCGCTTCGCCATGCCGGGCTTCATCGAGGGCCACGGCCACTTCATGAGCCTGGGCCGCTCACTGCAGATCCTCGACCTCTCCACGGCGAAGAACTGGGACGAGATCGTCGCGATGGTCGCGGCGGCCGCGGACAAAGCGGAAGCGGGCGAGTGGATCTTCGGCCGCGGCTGGCACCAGGAAAAATGGGACAGCGTGCCGGAGGACGCGGTCGACGGCGTGCCGGTGAACGACACGCTGAGCGCGGCCTCGCCCGACAATCCCGTGCTGCTCGATCACGCGAGCGGCCATGCGGCATTCGCGAACGACGCGGCGCTCGCGGCGGCCTTCATCGACGACGACACGCCGGACCCGCCCGGCGGCACGATCGTGCGCTCGCCGGACGGCGAGGCCACCGGCCTGCTGCGGGAAACGGCGCAGGGCCTGCTGAGCGCGGCGATCGAGCAATACAACGACCGCTTGTCGCCGGTCGAGCAGGAGCGGCTCGAGCGGCAGCGCGTCGAGCTGGCCGGTTACGAAGCGCTGAGCCACGGCGTTACCTCGTTCCATGACGCCGGCGAGTCGTTCGAAACCATCGACTTTTTCCGCAAGCTGGAAGCGGAGGGCGTGCTGCCGGTGCGCCTGTACGTGATGGTGCGCTACGAGACCAACGAAGCGATGGACGAGTTGCTGCCGCATTACCGGATGACGGCCGAGGGCAACGACTTCCTCGCCGTGCGCTCCATCAAGCGGCAGATCGACGGCGCGCTGGGCTCGCACGGGGCGTGGCTGCTCGAGCCTTATACCGACATGCCGGACAGCACCGGGCTCGTGCTCGAGCCGGTGGAGGAGATCGAGCGCACGGCCGAGATCGCGATCAAGCACGGCTTCCAGCTCGCAACGCACGCCATCGGCACGCGCGCTAATCGCGAGGTGCTGGATCTCTACGAGCGCGCCTGGGACGCGGCGGGCGTCGACGGCTCGACCTTGCGCTGGCGCATCGAGCACGCGCAGCACCTGCATCCGGATGACGTGCCGCGGTTCGCCGAGCTCGGCGTGATCGCGGCGATGCAGGGCGTGCACGCGACCTCCGACGGGCCGTGGATTCCGAGCCGGCTGGGCGAGGAACGCGGCGGCGAGACCTCCTACGTCTGGCGCGATCTGCTGGAAGCCGGCACGATCATCGGCAACGGCACCGACGTCCCGGTCGAGCACATCGACCCGATCGCCTCCTTCTATTCATCGGTGTCGCGCATGATGGCGAATGGCCAGCGCTTCCACCCGGAGCAGGCGATGACCCGCGAGGAGGCGCTCAGGAGCTACACGATCAACAACGCGTACGCGGCCTTCGAGGAAGACATCAAGGGCACGCTGACCCCCGGCAAGCTGGCCGACGTCGTCGTCCTTTCACAGGACATCCTCACGATCCCCGAAGCACGCATCCCGGAAACGGTAGCGGAAATAACGATCGTCGGCGGCGAAATCCGCTACCAACGCAAAAATGCCTTGTAGGAGCCCGTCCCACGGGCGACCCTCACGATGAAATCCCGCACGCCGCTGGCCTTGGTCACTTGCCTCCTCGCCTGCGCCCCCGCAACAGCAGACGATTCCGGCTGGCCCCACTACGCCCACGACCTCGCCGGCACCCGCTATTCCCCTCTCGACCAGATCGACGCATCGAACGTCGACCGCCTCGAAATCGCCTGGCAATTCCGCACGGGCGAGCTCGGCCAGGGCGCGGAAGACGCGGACTCTCTCACCTTCGAGGCCACGCCGGTGCTGTGGAACGGCGCGCTTTACTTCAGCACCGCGTTCGGCACCGCCTTTGCAATAGACGCGGCGACCGGCGAGGAGCTCTGGCGCTTCGACTCCGGCGTGCCGCGGGAGATCAGCTACGCCGAAGTAGCCTCGCGAGGCGTCAGCGTGTGGGACGACCCGGCGCGCGCTGATGACTCCGCCTGCGGCGCGCGCGTCTACCTTGGCACCATCACGGGCCGCCTGTACGCCATCGATGCTTCCAATGGCAAGGCCTGTGCCGATTTCGGCGACGGCGGCTATGTCGACCTGCGCCGCGATGTGCGTCCGCGCGAGCTGGGCGAATACACCATCACGTCGCCGCCGGCGATCGCCGGCGACCGCGTCATCGTCGGCTCGGCCATCGGCGACAACGGCGCCGTGCGCGTGGAGCGCGGCATCGTGCGCGCGCTCGATGCCCGTAGCGGCGACGTCCTGTGGGCCTGGGACCCGATCCCGACGGACCCGGAGGACCCGGCGTACGCCACCTGGACTACGGGCACCGCCGCCACCGGCGGCGCCAATGCCTGGCCGCCGCTCTCGGTCGACGTCGAGCACGGGCTGGTGTACGTGCCGACCGGCGCGCCATCCCCCGACTTTTACGGTGGCGAGCGCGTAGGCGACAACGCGTACGCGAATTCGCTGGTCGCCTTGTCGGTGGAGACGGGCGAGGTCGCCTGGTATCGCCAGCTCGTGCATCACGATTTGTGGGACTACGACCTGCCGGCGCAGCCGCTGCTCATCGAGCTCACGAAGGACGGCCGTCAGTACGACGCGGTCGCGCAGGCGACCAAGATGGGCATGGTGTTCGTGTGCGATCGCCTGACCGGCGAGCCGATCTGGCCGATCGAGGAGCGCCCCGTGCCGCAGGGCGGCGTCCCCGGCGAACGCCTGTCGCCGACCCAGCCGTTCTCGTCATTGCCGCCGCTGGTGAGCCACGCACCGATCACGGAAGACGGCGCTTACGGGATGTTGTGGTTCGACGAGCGCGGCTGCCGCAAGAGAATTGCCGCGCTCCGCTCCGACGGCATCTACACGCCGCCCACGACAGGCGGCACGCTGATGAACCCGGGTTATGCCGGCGGCTCGAACTGGGGCGGGCTGGCGTGGGATCCGGAATCGCAGCTCGTCATCGCCACGGTCCTGGAATTCCCGACGTGGGTCCGCCTGACGCCGCGTGACGAGGCGGAGGCGCTGATGGAGAGCGGCGACTTCGATTGGTCGGGCTACACGGACATGGAAGGCACGCCCTACGTCCTGAGCCGCGACTCACTCCTGTCGGCACTCGGCATGCCGTGCACGAAGCCGCCGTGGGGCAAGCTGGTCGCCCTCGATCTCGGCACCGGCGAAATCGCCTGGCAGCGACCGGTCGGCACCATCCAGGACCTGGCGCCCGCACTGGTGCCGAACCTGGAGCTCGGCGTGCCGCTGATCGGCGGCGCCATCGTCACGGGTTCCGGGCTCGTCTTCATGGGCGCGACCTTCGACGATTACCTGCGCGCGTTCGACCTCGCAACCGGTGACGAGCTGTGGCAGGGCCGACTACCGGCCGGCGGCCAGGCAACGCCGATGACGTACGCCATCGATGGCAGGCAATACGTCGTCATCGCCGCCGGCGGTCACGGCGGTGCTGGCACGACTCGCGGGGATTACATAATCGCGTTCGCGCTGGATAAATAGATCGCGTCGGATTCCGGAGTGCCCCGTTACTGGTAATATCCGGCCAAGCGGGGCATCCCGCAGGACAGGCACGCGCGGCACGCGTAACGCCACCGCGGGGCGCCAGAAGAACAATGACATCGGACCGTGACGTGGCGCGGGCAAGGGGAGCACAGCAATGAAGACGCAGGGGTGGGCCGTGCTGGTCGCGGCGCTGGCGATTGCGGCGTGCGGCGGTGGCGGTGGCGGTGGCGGTGGCGGAGCAGGTGATGTCGGCGGTGGCGGCGGGAACGGCAGCGGCGGAGGTGGCGGCGGCGACGGTGGCGGCGACGGCGGGACCGGTACCGCCGACCCGAACGCCTCCGCAGAGATCGTCTTTCCCCCGACGCACTCGGCGGCAACATCGTCCACCGTGACGGTCCGCGGCATGGCGGCGGACCCGGAAGGCGTTGCGCGTGTACTCATCAACGGAATAGAGGCCACGATCACGGCCACCGGTTCAAGCTCTACCCAGAAGCCCTCGGTCAAGGGCGGCCTCGCGGAAGGCGAAGTGGAATGGTCGGCCGAGATCCCGCTCGCAACGGGAGAGAACGAGCTCCTCATCTCGGTCGAAGACGAGGCAGGCAGGGTCAGCGAAGGCCTGGACGAGGCGATGATTTCGTACGTCGAGGTCCCGGTGAGCTTCACGCTCGATCCGGACGGCGCGCGGCTCGTCGGCCTGGGCTGGACCCTGACGTCGTCAGGCCGCAGGGAGCACCTCATTCAGCATAACTACGACACGCTCGAGCAAACGATTTTCGAAGGGGTTGGATTGGCACCCGCATCATCCTGCTTCCGGCGTTTCGAAAACGAGTTCCTCTATCTTTCGTTTTTCACAGGCACGTGGGAGCTGCGCAAGTACGACCTGGAAACGGGGCAGGATTCGTTGCTCATGAACCTGCCCCCGGAGGTGTTCGACGGAGGCCCGAACTTCCAGACCGGGTCAGTGCGCCAGATGGTCTGCGGAAGCGCGCACACCAGCGCTTATGTGCTGGTCAATCATACCGACGAGGATGGCCTCGGCCACGGCCTCAGCGGATATGCGAAGTCACGGATCGTGGAGATCGATCTCGCCTCGCTGAGTGTTACGAGGACCTTGTCCGAAACCGACATCGGCGAATCGCCGCGATGGATTGCAGAATACATCGCGCTGGCGGACGACGTGATCGTCACGTTGCACAACATCAGCGACCTCCAGCCGCTGACCGCCGTCTCACTGACGGATGGCAAGAGGACGCCGCTGGCGCCGGACGTGGACGTCGGCGGTTTCGTGCTGGAGCCTGCCTTGGCGATCGATCGTGTTTACGTCGCTACCTTCGAAGGCATCGACGAGGTCGACCTCCTGACGAACAGCAAGCGGAACATCTCGGTGGTCCCCGACAACGATCCGTTTTCGTTTGAGCAAATACGCTCGATCGGTTTCGACCCGGTCAACAATCGGGTGATCGTTGGCGACAGCTCGCTGGACGCCTTGATCGCGATCGACGCCACGACCGGCGAACGATCGGACTTCCTGTCGCACAAGGTCGGGACCGGGGTCCGCCTCATTGCGCCGAGGGCGTTCGAGGTCTCTGCGGACGGTACGCGCGCCTACGTCGCCGACGACGGAGGTAACGTATCGGCGCGGCTTTTCGAGATCGACCTCGCCAACGGGGATCGCCGGACCATTGGTGACATCAGCCAGCCGGGCAATGTCTTTGCGGACGGCCTTGCGCTGGACGAAGCCGGAGGCAGGGTCTTTGTCGCAATCGGCGACCTCATCCTGGAAGTCAATCTCCAGACGGAGGAAGTCCAGACCATTGCGAGCACCGACTCGCCGGTTCTCGAATCGGTAAGTGACCTCGTGCTCGATGTGGAAAACGGCCGCTTGTTGATCGGGGATTTCGTCAACGACGGCATTTACGCGCTCGATCTCGTTTCTCGTGACATCACGCCAGTTTCACAGGCGGGATTAAGAGGAAACGGCCCCGCTTTCGGAGGCGTCGTCTCGATGACCCGGGTTCCGGCCAGCTCCGATTTGTACGTCGCCGCCCAGACTTCCGGGCTCGTGACGCGCGTGAACCTCGAAACCGGCGACCGGGAAGAGTTGGTGACCGGGTGCGACTTCGACTTCGGTGCACCGACCTTCCAGAACCTCGACCAGGTGCTTTACAACGAAAGTGAAAACGAGCTCATCGTAAACGCCGATCGCCTGCACAGCTTCGATCTCGACACGGCTGATTGCGACCGTCTGCCGAGGAGCATTTTCATGCTGCAGCTTGGAATGGCGCCGGGCAACCAGATCCTCGTGGCGGATTTTGGAACGCTCATGCAGTACGATCGGACGACCGGCCAAGTCGTCATCGTTTCCAAGTGACGGCGCGCCTGCCCCGCGCTTTCCGGGGTTTGGACGGGCCGATCACGCCCAGCCGTGCGCCCACTCCTCCAGGGTCTTCCAGCTCGAAGCGCCGTCCAGCTTCCTGATCGGGATGGAGTCGACCTCCGCCGGATTCACATTCCGGACGTTGACGGCAACGCGGGTGTCGTCACCCTCCTTCACGGCTCTTTCCCAGTGCGTGACGCACCCGCATCGATTGCAGTGGAAGAACTCGATGGCCGAGTCACCCCAGGCGTAGGCCGACACCGCGCCTGGCTCAAAGCCGAAATCCACCGACTTGCGTGTGAAATAGGCCCAGATGGCGCCGTAGCGCCGGCAGACCGAGCAGTTGCAGGTCGTCAGTGAGCGGGGCTTGCGATGCATGTCGATGCGCACGTCCCCGCAATGGCACGCAGCGGTGATGATCATGTCGGTCTCCCGGGTGAAGTTGCCTGTCCACCTTCGGTTTCGCTCAGGATCTCCGCCAGCCGCGCCGCATCGATGTTCCCGCCCGAGATGACGGCGGCGACATTGTGTCCGCCGCACGTCGGCGACAGCGCGGCGGCGAGCGCTGCCGCCCCCGCACCCTCCGCGACGACGTGGCTTTGCGTCGCAAGCGCGCGCACGGCAGTGCGGATCTCCGCGACGGAGACGACGATGACGTCATCGACGAGCTCACGCAGCAGCGGCCACATTTCTTCCAGCACGGAGTTGGAACCGATGCCGTCGACGAAGGAGGGCTTTCGCTCCACGCGCACGGGATGACCCGCGGCGAAAGCGGCCGCGAGCGGCGTCGACGTCTCGGCCTCGCAGGCGATGATGCGCGCAGGAACGCCAAGCACCCGCAGCGCCAGCGCGATGCCCGAAACCAGCCCGCCGCCGCCGAAAGGCACCACGAGCGTGTCGAGGTCCGGCCAGTCCTCGGCCAGCTCGAGCCCGATCGTGCCGTTGCCGAGCACCACCCCGCGCTCGGCCACCGGATGGACAAAGGCTCCGTCATCGGCACCGGTATCCCGGGTCGACAGGATCTCCCACCACCGTTCGAACGGGTGCTCGACGACCCTCGCCCCGAGCGCCTCCATGGCGGCTACTTTCACCCGGGCGGCCGTCTCGGGCGCATGCACCGTGACGGCCATGCCGCGGCGGCGCGCCGCGAGCGTCAGTCCCTGCGCGAAATTGCCCGCGCTCGCCGTCGCCACCGCGGCTGGCGGGCCCTCGCCAAACATGGCGACGGCACTCGCGCCGGCGCGGATCTTGAAGGAGCCGAGCGGCTGGAGGTTCTCGCATTTGAGGCGAATGGAGCGGCCGTTTCCGGCCGGGAAGGGCAGCAGCGGCGTGCGCACGGCATCGGCGGCGATATGGGCTGCGGCGTCCCTGAACTCGGCGTCGGTAGCTGCGAAGAGGGCTTGCGCCAGTTTGCTGTCGGTCATATTTCTCCTCGTTCTCCGGCCGCCCAGCCGGCTACCCATTCTATCGCCGAACCCTGCGGGAAATACCGGCGCCGCGCGCCCGGCAAAATTCGATACAATTGCGACCGGATGCGCCCGTAGCTCAGCTGGATAGAGTACTGCCCTCCGAAGGCAGGGGTCACAAGTTCGAATCTTGTCGGGCGCGCCATTTTCCCAGATCCTTCAGTAGATTATGAGCGCCCCTCTGGCACTGCGTTCTCACGTGGCCCGAATTGCGTGAGATTTGTGTGAGAAACAATCTTCCGATCGTCCGACCCGTAGGGTTTCGATTAGCCGACAAACAACCTTTCGAACAGTCGATTTGTCGGCTTACGATTACCGCGTATCCGCGTATCCGGCCTCGATCCCGCTTTAAACTCAGACCCGCTGCCTCCGTCCCGCTCCGCCGAATGACCGTTTTCGTCAGTTCTGGCCTAGTCTGCGTTCTGACTCAGAAACTGTGATAAATTGCGCCACAGCCCGGAGCGACACTTCAATGGCAAAAAAAGCCGCCAAAAACCTGGACCGACGTGAGCTGCCCGCGTACTCGATCAGCGAGGCGGCCCACTACCTGACCGTGCCCGCTGCAACCGTACGTTACTGGGCGACGGGTCAAGGCGACTATGAACCGCTCATCGAGATACCGACGACTCGACCCGCTCTGCTGTCGTTTTTTAACTTGGTCGAGTTGCACGTACTCGCGGCGATCCGGCGCAAGCACACGGTACCCATGCCGAAGGTGCGCGCCGCTATCGAGTATTTGAAAAAAAATACGCACACGGCAAGCGACAAACGACACCCGCTCATCAGCAAGCAGCTTGAAACTGACGGTCTGGATCTCTTCATCCAACGCTACGGCGAGTTGGTAAGTATCAGCCAGGACGGTCAGATAGCCATGCGCGAAGTGATGAGTGCTGCCTTGCATCGTATTGAGCGAGACGCCAAAGGCATTCCCATCAAGCTTTACCCCTTTACCCGCAGCGACATTCGGGAGGCACCGACCATGATTGTCATCGACCCCGTACTTTCAGCAGGCCGCCCGGTCATTGCCGGCACGGGACTGACCACCGAAGTGATCGCTGAGCGCTACAAGGCCGGCGAGTCCATCGAGGAACTCGCTCGAGACTATGGGCGCCGAGAAGAAGAAATCGAAGAAGCGGTCCGCTGCGAACTTCAAGCCGCCGCCTAGCGGCGTCCGGCTCTATCTGGATCGAAACCTTGGAAAACACGTGATCGCCGAAGCGCTGCGCGCGGTCGGCATCGCGGTAGAGGTGCACGACGATCATTTGGCTGCGAATGCACCGGACGAAGAGTGGATTGCACTGGTCGGCCGCAGGCAGTGGTTAGCGATCACCAAAGACAAGAACATCCGCTATCGCACCGCCGAGCTCGAGGCGATCAAGGAACACGGCGCCAAAGTACTGGTGGTCCGCGCCAAGAACGCAACCGGCCAGGACATCGCCGACATACTTATTAAGGCAAGCGTGCGAATCCAACGTTTTGCGCACATGCACCCGGCCCCGTTCGTCGCGGGTATCGATCGTTCGGGAAGGGTATCCATGTACGACTTGACATAGCAGACGCTGCGACGCGCAATTTGCGCGCCTGTGGCCCAACGCTAAGCCGCTGCCGCCGCGCGAACAAGCAGCGTTTGCGAGTCGCCGGTCACGCGCACCGCTGAGCCCTCGCCCGGAGTGAATCATCTGTGGGTCCGGTACCTTGGTCAGGACGACCAAAACCTGGGGGACAACTCGCGGGGTGACATGAGGGGCGACATGAGGAGCGACATGAGGGGCGACATGCAACGGGCGGCCTGCCATTTAATGATAATCAATACAGTCACTTATGGTCGAACAGTCGATCTCCGAAGGCAGGGGTCACAAGTTCGAATCTTGTCGGGCGCGCCATTTTCCCTACTCCTGTCCCCGATCGCCCCGGAGGCTTAGGTCGTTCGCCAACGGCGTTGTTGCCCGCGGCCGCGGCGAGCAGAGCACTCGGCCGGCAGCCGTAGCGAG
>DASSBS010000131.1:0-4154 GCA_035698445.1 Woeseiaceae bacterium | reverse complement strand
GGCGTGTTCGGGAGTCGGGCACTCTCCGAGCCGGCCGCAATGATGCAGTTGCCGAATTCGATGGTTTCTCCGCCGTCGACACTGATGCGATTCGCCGACTGGAACTTCGCCGTCCCATGGATCACCGTCACCTTCCGCTGGGCCGCGAGCTGCGTGAGCCCGCCGGTCAGGCGGCCGACGACGCCGTTCTTCCACTCGCCCAGTTTGGCGGCATCGATGCGCGGCTTGCCGAACTGGATGCCGTGCTCCGCCATGGCAGCGGCGTCGTCCACGACTTTCGCCGCGTGCAGCAACGCTTTCGAGGGGATACAGCCGACGTTGAGGCAGACGCCGCCGAGCGTCGGCCAGCGTTCGACGAGGATCACCTTCTGGCCGAGATCGGCGGCGCGAAAGGCGGCGGTATAGCCGCCGGGCCCGGCGCCGATGACGACGACGTCCGCCCGGTGGTTGGGGTCACCGTTCCCTGCCATCAGGGCACGGCCTCGAGCAGCGCGTCGACGTCGCCGAGCCGCTCGGCGAGGAAGGTCGTGAAGCGCACGGCGTAGGCGCCGTCGACCACGCGGTGATCGTAGGACAGCGACAGGGGCAGCATGAGGCGGGCCTTGAATTCCGAGCCGTCCCACACCGGCTGCATCGTCGAGCGCGACACGCCGAGGATGGCCACCTCCGGCGCGTTGACGATCGGCGTGAAGAACGTGCCGCCGATGCTGCCGAGGCTCGTGATCGTGAAGCTCGCGCCCTGCATCTGGTCGACCTTGAGCTTGCCGTCGCGCGCCGCCTGCGACAACGTGCCGAGCTCTTTCGCGAGCTCGTAGACGTCTTTCTTGTCGGCGTCCCGGATCACCGGCACGACGAGACCCTGCTCCGTGTCCACGGCGAAGCCCAGGTGATGGTAATGCTTCATCACGAGCATCTGGCCGTCATCGCCGAGCGATGCGTTCGCCTTCGGGAATTCCTGCAGCGCCGCGACCACCGCTTTCATGACGAACGCGACCGGCGTGAGATTGATGCCGCGCTCCTTCGCCTCGTCTCTGAGCTCCTTGCGTTTCGCTTCGAGCTCCGTGATGTCCGCGAGATCGTGCTGGGTAACGTGCGGCAGGTTGATCCAGCTCGCCTGCAGCCGCGGCCCCGCGATCTTCTGGATGCGCGTGAGCGGCTGCAGCTCGACCTCGCCGAATTTCCGGAAGTCCACCCGCGGCACGTTCGGGAGGGCGGCCGCTCCCTGTTCTCCGGTCAGGAAGGCCTTGACCCAGGCCTTCACGTCGTCCTGGAGCACCCGGCTCCTGGGCCCGCTGCCCTTCACGCGAATGAGATCGACGCCGAGCTCGCGCGCCAACCGGCGCACCGACGGGCTCGCGTGCGCCTTGGCGAAACCGGCTTCGTCGATCACGGGGAGCCGGCGCCGCTCGGCCGAGGGTTCCTGGCGCTCCGGCTCGCGCCGGGGCTCCGGCTTCTCAGCGGGTTTGGCGGCTTCGGTTTTGCGCCCGGTCCCTCTGGCGGGAGCCTTCGTTTCCGCGGCCGCGCCTTCCGTGGCTTCGGCCACCACGAGCGCAATGCGTTGGCCTTCGGACACGCGATCCCCGACCGACACCTCCACCGACTCGATGCGACCGGCCGCCGTAGCCGGGACGTCCATCGCGGCTTTCTCGGTCTCCAGCGTGACCAGCGGGTCGTCGACCTTGATCTCGTCGCCGGCCTTCACGTGGACCTCGATGACCTCGACGCCGGTGAAGTCGCCGATATCGGGCACTTCGAGCGGCAGGCGCCTACGGCCGCCTTCGGAACTCTCCCGCCGCTCCGCGGTCGGCTCCGCGGCGCCGCCGGATTCTGTTTCGGCGGCTTTGGGCGCTTCGTCGCCGCCAGCGGATTCGGGTGCTTTCGAATCTTCGGCGGCAGGCTGCGCCTCGATCTTCATACGGCCGATCACGTCGCCCGTGGACACCTTGTCGCCCATCGAGACGGTTATCTCCTCGATGACGCCCTCGTCGGTGGCCGGCACGTCCATGGCCGCCTTTTCGGTCTCGAGTGTGATGAGCCCGTCCTCCGGCTTCACCCGATCGCCGGCTTTCACCAGCACCTCGATCACCTCGACGTCCGAAAAATCGCCGAGGTCCGGAACCTTGATGTCGATGGTGTTCGCCACGTTGCCGCTCCGCTAGTGCGTGGTTGGCTCAGAGCCGGACCGGCGCCGGCTTCTCCGGGTCGATGCCGTACTTGTCGATCGCCTCCGCGACCACCTTCGGGTCGATGGCGCCGTCCTGCGCCAGCGCCGTGAGGGCGTTGACGGCAATGTACGTGCGGTCCACCTCGAAGTGCCGGCGCAGCGCCTCTCGCGCATCGCTGCGCCCGAAGCCGTCCGTACCGAGCGAGATGAAGCGGCCCGGCACCCATTTACGGATTTGGTCCGGCACGATCTTCATGTAATCGGTGGCCGCGACGAACGGGCCCTCGCGCTCCGCGAGGCATTGCTCGACGTAGCTCTGCTTCGGTTTCGATCCCGGGTGCAGCCGGTTGGCCCTGTCCGTCTCCAGCGCGTCACGCCTGAGCTGGTTGAAGCTCGTTACCGACCAGATGTCCGACGGGATGTCGAAATCTTCCTCGAGCAGCCCGGCGGCGGCGATCACCTCGCGCAGGATGGTGCCGGAACCCATGAGCTGCACCCGCGCGCGCGCCTGCCGCCCCTCCTTCAGCAGGTACATGCCCTTGAGGATGCCCTGCTCGATGCCCTCCGGCATCGGCGGGTGCGCGTAGTTCTCGTTCATCACGGTGATGTAATAGAACACGCTTTCCTGCTCGCCGATCATCCGCCGCAGCCCTTCCCGGATGATCACGGCCACTTCATAAGCGTAGGTCGGGTCGTAGGTGATGCAGTTGGGCACGACGGAGTAGAGCACGTGGCTCTGCCCGTCCTGGTGCTGCAGGCCCTCGCCCGCCAGCGTGGTGCGGCCGGCCGTGCCGCCGATCAGGAAGCCGCGCGTGCGCATGTCGCCGCCGGCCCAGATAAAATCGCCGACGCGCTGGTAACCGAACATCGAGTAATAAATGAAGAACGGCACCATCTGGATACCGTGATTGCTGTACGCGGTGCCGGCCGCGAGCCAGGAGCACGCCGAGCCGGCTTCGGTAATGCCCTCCTCCAGGATCTGCCCCTTCTGGTCCTCCTTGTAGAACATGAGCTGCTCCGCATCCTGCGGGGTGTAGAGCTGGCCCTTGGAGGAGTAGATGCCGACCTGGCGGAACATGCCTTCCATGCCGAAGGTGCGCGCCTCGTCCGGCACGATCGGCACGATGTGCGGTCCGAACTCCTTGTCGCGCAGGAGCGCGGTCAGGAGCCGCACGAACGCCATGGTCGTCGAAACCTCGCGTTCGCCGGTGCCCTCGAGCTGGGTCTTGAACGCGTCCATCGGGGGCACCGCGAGCGGCTTCGGCTTCGAGCGGCGCTGCGGCAGGTAACCGCCGAGTGCCTTGCGCCGTTCGTGCAGGTATTCGATTTCCGCGCTGTCGGGCCGCGGCTTGCAGTACGGGACGTCGTCCTCGATGGCCTTGTCGGAGATCGGGATGTTGAAGCGGTCGCGGAACATCTTCAGCGCTTCGACGTCGAGCTTCTTCTGCTGGTGCGCGATGTTCTGGCCCTCGCCCGCGGCGCCCATGCCGTAACCCTTGACGGTCTTCGCGAGAATGATCGTCGGCTGGCCCTTGTGCCGCACGGCGCTGCGGTAGGCCGCGTGCACCTTGATGGGGTCGTGCCCGCCGCGGTTCAGGTGCCAGATCTCCTCGTCCGACATGTCGGCCACCATCGCCTTCGTCTCCGGATAGCGGCCGAAAAAGTGCTCGCGCACGTAGGCGCCGTCCTTGGATTTGAAATTCTGGTATTCGCCGTCGACGCATTCCTCCATGACGCGGCGCAGCAGGCCGTGATGGTCGCGCGCCAGCAGCGGGTCCCAGCGCGAGCCCCAGATGACCTTGATGACGTTCCAGCCGGCCCCGCCGAAGGCCGCCTCGAGCTCCTGGATGATGGAGCTGTTGCCGCGCACGGGGCCGTCGAGGCGCTGCAGGTTGCAGTTGATGACGAACACCAGGTTGTCGAGCTTCTCGCGCACCGGCATGGTGATCGCACCGAGCGACTCGGGTTCGTCCATCTCGCCGTCGCCGAG
>DASSBS010000130.1:0-37965 GCA_035698445.1 Woeseiaceae bacterium | reverse complement strand
CGCGGATTGTTCTGGTCCACCTCGATGCGGCGAATGTCCGACTCGGCCTGAGGCATCGGCAGCATCAGCCACTCCATCGTGTCCGGATCGAGCCTGGCGATGACGTCGACCTTCTGCAGCGACACCCAGAGCAGGTTGGTGGATTGGTCGAAGTCGATCGAGTACGCGCCGTTGTCGGGAATGGGCGGATCGATCAAGGTCATCTCGTCCGTCTTGTAGTCGATCCTGACGATCTGTCCCGCGCCCCAGAGGGCGACCCACACATTGCCGTCGTTGTCGTGATCCATGCGCCGCGGGTAGGCACCCGCCTCGAGCTGGAATTCCGCCACCTGCCCCGACTCGCCGTCGAAACGCGCCAGCTTGTCGGCCAGATTTTCGGCCATCCAGACGCGGCCATCGCCGGCCACCGTGATGCCGTAGCCGCCGGGGTCCTCGTGCGTTTCGATCCAGCTCGCCGTATCCCACGTGCTCCACTCCCCGGTGGCCGGGTCCAGCCGGCGCACGGAGCCGTGCCCCGACATCCAGACGGTGCCGTCGGGGTGCAGGACCAGGCTGTTGCCCTGCACCGGCCCGCGGATGCGGTCCGCCGGGAAGGGCCAGTCCGTCCACTTGTCGTTGGCAATGTCGTAGCTCAGCCAGCGCATCTCGAAGGGATCGGCCAGCCACATGATGCCGTCGCTGCTGATCTGCAGGTTGCCCGGGCGGGCGCGCTCGGCGGTGTACAGCGGCGGACCGACCTCGCGATACTCGTAGGTCACCGGATCGAAGCGGCTGATCATGCCGCCGGTGCGCTGGTTGGCCCAGCCGATGCCCCAGGGATCCACCGCGACGTCGTGAGTTTCGACGCCCTTCTCCTCCAGGTTGTACTGCACCACGCGATAGTGCAGGGCCTCGCCCCGCATGAGATCGTGGGGGAAGCGGCTGTTGGGATCGGGCGGCGGCAGGGGTGCCAGATTGGCAAACAGATAATCGAGCAGGATATTTTCGTCCGCGTCCGAAAGCTCGGGCCTGCCGCTGGCCGCGATCAGCTCCTGCATCTCCCCGACCGTGCTGCGCCAGGTGTCCTCGTCGTAGCGGCTGGCCACCACCTGGTCGGCGGAATGGCAGCCGGAGCACTTCGAGGCAATGACATCCTTGCCCGGACCGGCCGGCAGGGCATCGAGCGTCGCAAGATGTTCAGGCAGCCGGCGCGGCCAGGCCGGCGCCAGGTCCGGCGCGCGCGGCTGGTCGAGTTTGACATCCGCCGCTCCGGCGGCGCCGTTGCTCACGCTCACCGGCGCGGACCACGCACTCTCAAAGTCGCCGCCGACGGCCTGGACCGTATAACTCCCGGCCGGCAGCTTGTCCGCGGTATAACGCCCGCCCTCCTGGCTGATCACCATGAACGAGAGACGTCCGCTGGTGTTGTGCAATTTCACGAAGGCGCCCGACACCGGCTGTCCCGAGACGTCGGTCACCGTGCCCTGAACCACGCCGGCGTGCGTTTGCGCCGTCCCGGCCGCCGGCCCATCAGCCAGGCCCGGGGCGGCCGCGGCCATGCCGGCCGCCGGTGAATTGTCCGGATCGTCGTTGCCCGTCTGATCGCGGGAACAGCCTGTTGCCAGGAACGCCATGAAAATCACGCCGGCAAAGGCGGTGCGCGCTGCGTGCATATCCCTCTCCCCTCGGTGTCCCTTGAGACCTGTTTACGGCCAACGGGGTTTTGATCCCGTACGGCATCGATCGGGCTTCGTTGCGGCGTTAGAGGATATACCTTGCGTGGCGGTGGTTGATTACGGATGAAACCGGGTGCCGTCGCGACGCTTCATGGCGCATCGGGTATTTTCTGTGAGCCTGCCGGCTTGCCGCACGCTGCGATTCGTAGTACAGTGTACGACATGCGTAAGACATTAACCATCCGTACCGACGAATCCCTCCGCAAGGCGCTGACTCGCAAAGCCGAGCTCGAGCACAAAACGGTCTCCGAAGTGGTCCGCGAAGCACTCGAGGACGCCGTCATGGAACGGCCGCTCGTCGAAAAAGCAGGGAGCCTGCGCGGCCGCCTCCGCCTGGGAACGCCGTCGGCCGCGTGGCAACTTCAGATCCGGGAGAGGAACTGGCGCAGGTGACGGGCTGGCTCATCGACACCGGACCGATTGTTGCCTACCTGGACGCATCCGATCCCGCTCACGAGCGGGTGACGGCGTGCATGGATCGTTTCAGCGGTAGTTTGTTGACAACAGGCGCCGTGATCACGGAAGCCATGTACTTCGTATCCGCAGCGCCGGATGGGCCGACGCTGCTCGCGGAGTTTGCCGGCAAGAGCGGAATGCACGTATACGATCTTGCGCAACCGCCGGAACTTGAAGTAGCGGCCGCACTGATGATGCGCTACGGCGACACTCCCATGGACTATGCAGATGCGACGTTGGTGCTGCTCGCGGAAATGCTGGGTGTCAACAATATCCTGACACTCGACCGACGTGGATTTTCGGCGTATCGGACGCGGCGTCGGAAAGGCTTTCGTCTGGTGCTCGACTTACTCGAATAGCCGGACCGCTACTACTCACCGCTCTTAGCCCGCCAGATCCGCCAACACCTGCAGCAGTCCGGATTCACCCCGGCTCTCCACCTATCTCAGCGGGAAAGTGACGCCGTCCGCGACTCTCTTGCTGCGCATGCAGCGCGTCAATCGCGCCCCGTAGGAACCCGTCTCACGGGCGATCCGGTTCTACCGCAACGTGCCGCGGATCTCCCCGGCCGGAGAGTCGCCGGCCCGGCCGACGGGCGTGTTCGGATCGAGGTCGTTCGTATGCACGATGACCGACGCACGTCCTGCCTCGATCGCGGCAATCAGCCCTGCAACCGTTCCGCTACCGGCGTCCGCGGAGTTCCAGTCGTCAACCTGGGCATCCGTGATGATGTACCCGCCCGCGAGATTGCCGTTGATGCGCTCGGTGACCGTCGCTTCCGGCGGCGGCCCCCCGGTGAACCAGAAGGCTATGGGGCCGGCGGCTTCGGTGACTTCCACCGGAGCCGGCGCAACGTGTATATGGGCCATGAACAGATTCGTGATTCCCGCTACCTCCACCTGGAACGAGAGCGCCGTTCCGCCGTCGATGACTTCAACGACCGCATTGCCCACGGCGTTGGTCTGGACCGGTTGGCCGGTGAGGTCGAATCCGAAGAGCTGGGCATGGAAACGCTTTGGGGGCTGCGCCGCGGCCAGACCCATCAGGCCGAGGCCGAGCACGAATACAGCGAGTCGACGGGACATTTCTGATTCTCCTTGCGGTTCTGGTCTTACGGGTGTCCGGCTCGTCGACCCCGTGCGCAAACCGTGGCCGGTGCTTCACGGAGGCAACCGCGGTGCGCGAGGCAGCAAGAGTCGGAGCCTTGTCAACGGTGGGTTCCGCTAACGGCAGAAAAGGTTCAAGACGGATCCTGTCGTCGGCACCGCAGCGCCGCCTTTTATGCAAACTTCGTATGTCCACGGCGCAACCTCGTGCATCTAACGCATACCGTCCACGCGGGAGCAAGGCAATGAAAGAGGCGGCAATGCTGCTGGCCGCTGCGCTTGTCGCGGGGTGCGCGGGAGCTACCGATGCGCTCGACAGCCGGCGCGAGGATAGGGAATACCGGCGTGAAAGCGAGCGCATCGAGGCGCTCGAGGCCTATGAGGGGCTCAGGAGATACTGTGCTCGCTACGGTGGGACCGTGTTCATCAGACGGGACAGCAGCGGGCGCCTGGCGCCGACGCCCACGGCCCGGGAGATGAAGTCCGCGTCCTGCAGTCCGTCATCCATGTTTCCAGGATAACCGGCCAGGTAATCGGTGGATTGACGTCAGGTTTCCTGCCCGTTACTGCGCGGCTTGCGGCCCTCGGGCGCGAGCCACAGGCTGACGACGATCGTGGTCAGGAGGATGGCCGCAATGATGCCGACCGACAGCATCGGCGGGACCTGGTAGAAATCGTGAGTGACCAGCTTGAAGCCCGCGAACGTGAGCACGGCGGCGAGGCCGTAGTTCAGGTAACGCACTTTCTCGAGCGACGCGACCAGCACGACGTAGAGTGAGCGCAAGCCGAGAATCGCGAACGCGTTCGAGCTGTACACCAGGAACTCCCGCCGGGTCACCGACAGCGCGGCCGGCACCGAATCGATGGCGAACAGGATGTCGCTCAGCTCCAGGCCGATGATGGCGACGAGGAGCGGCGTGATCAGCAGCTTGCCGTTTTCCCGGGTGAAGAGGTGCGGAGTGGTCCGGTCGTTGCTCACGGGCAGGTGTCGCCCCAGCCAGTTGACGAGCTGGTTCTCCACCACTTCCTCCTGCGGCTCGCGCAACGCCCGCCAGGCCGCGAAAAACAAGAGCGCGCCAAAGAGATAGGTGATCCATTCCCAGCGCTCCATCGCCGCGACGCCGAGAAAGATGAACAGCCCGCGGAACACGAGCGCGCCGAAAATTCCCCACAGCAGCGCGCGGCGCTGGTTTTCGAGCGGAATCTGCAGGGTCTGGAAGATCAGCAGGAAAACGAACAGGTTGTCGAGACTCAGGCTTTCTTCGATCAGGTAGGCCGCGAGGTACTCCTGCGCCGCGTCGCCGCCCATCAGCGCCCACACGAAAAAGCTGAAACCGAGGCCGACCGAGATCCAGACGGCGCTCCACAGGATGTCCTGCCGCCGGGAGCGGCTGTGCGCGCCCCGATGGGAGAAGAGGTCGACGGCGAGCAAAATGAAGAGCGTGGCTATGAACCCGAGCCACGCCCATTGCGGAATGTCGTTCATCTTGTCATTGGTGTTTCGAAATCACAGCCTTGCATGGCCGACCGTCCGGGTCAGCGAGGATCGCTGCAAAAATGGACCTGTAGGAGACCGCTTGCCGGCGTTCGACTCATTATCGCTGGCGCAGCCTGCTGTTGCGGTAACCGTACAGGAAATAGATCACCAGGCCGATGGCGACCCAGCCGAGCAGCAGGTGCCAGTGGTCGCGAAACGGGAGCGAGAACAGGTAAAGACAGGAGAGCACCCCCAGCGGGCAGACCACGATTGCCCCGGGTACCCGGAACGGGCGCGGCAGGTCCGGTTTCGTGAAGCGCAGGACCAGGACGCCGGCGCAGACCGTGGCGAACGCGAGCAGCGTGCCCATCGACACGATGTCGCCGAGCAGTCCCAGCGGCAGCAGCCCGGCCAATGCAGCGGCGATAACGCCGACGATGATGGTGCCCAGGTACGGAGTGCGATACGTGGGGTGGACTTTGCCGAACAGCTTCGGCATCAGTCCGTCGCGCGACATCGAGTAGAAGATCCGCGGTTGCGCCATCAGCATCACCAGGATGACCGAAGACAGGCCGGCGATGGCGGCGAGCTCGACCGCGGTCTGCAGCCATTCCAGCGACGGATAAATGCTCAGCGCCGTGGACACCGGTTCGGCAGTGCCGAGCTGCTGGTAAGGCATCATCCCGGTCAGCACCGCGCAGACCGCGATGTAGAGCACGGTGCAGACCGCCAGCGAACCCAGGATGCCAACCGGCATGTCCTTTTGCGGATTGATGGCCTCGCCGGCCGCCGTGGAGACGGCATCGAAGCCGATGTACGCGAAGAACACCACCGAGGCAGCACGCAACATGCCCGGCACGCCGAAGCTGTTGCCGCCTTCGTACGGCGGAATGAACGGCTCCCAGTTCGCGGGATCGACGTACTGCGCGCCGAAGGCGATGAACAGCACGATCACCGAAACCTTGATCGTGACAATAATGGAGTTGACGAACGCCGACTGGGTGATGCCGACGTAGCCGATCCCGCTGACCGCGGCAATGATCAGGACGGCAGGCAGGTTGACGATACCGCCGGTATGCAGGAAGCCGCCGTCGTCGTAAGCGAACGGCGCGCTGGCCAGGGCAGCCGGCAACGCCAGGCCGAAGTTGCCCAGGAACGCGTTGAGGTAACCCGACCAGCCGACGGCCACGGTCGAGGAAGCGAACAGGTATTCGAGCACCAGGCACCAACCGATGAACCAGGCGGTGAATTCGCCCAGGGTGGCATAGGAATAGGAGTAGGCGCTGCCCGACACCGGCAGCATTGCCGCGAACTCGGCGTAGCACAGGCCGGCGAAGGCGCAGGCGATGCCCGCCAGGATGAAGCTGACCATGACCGCCGGGCCGGCGTACTCGGCCGCGGCCTGGCCGGTGAGGACGAAAATCCCGGCGCCGATCACCGCGCCGATGCCGAGCAGGATCAGGTGGCGGCCGGTCAGGACGCGCTTGAGCGAGGCCTCGCCCTCCAGGCTGCCTTCGAACGGCTCGCCGGCGTCGACGTGGCCCGCAGGCTCGATCGGCTTGGTGATGAACAGGTCCCTGAACATTTGATTACCCCATGCGGTACGCCGGCCGGCGTGCCGTCGCGAAGTCGCGACAATACACGAGTGGTGAATCGAGCGGCAAGGCGCCGGCGGCGGCGCAAACGCGGGCGCTCCGGGTGTCGCCCGGGAGACGGGCTCCTACAGCGCGTCGTGGAAGATGATGCCGAGGGTGCGGCGGCTGCCGCTGCGCAGGCGGCTCACGCCGTGGCGCATGTTCACGCGGTACCAGCCGCGCGTGCCTTGCACCGGCCGCTGGTGCACGGCGAAGACGACGGCGTCGCCCTGCTCCAGCGCAATGACCTCGGGGCGCGACTGCATCCGCGGCCGCTGCTCCGTCAACACGAATTCTCCGCCGGTGAAATCACGGCCGGGCTGCGACAGCAGCACCGCTACCTGCAGCGGGAAGACATGCTCGCCGTACAGGTCCTGGTGCAGGCAGTTGTAGTCGCCGGATTCGTACGACAGCAATAACGGCGTCGGGCGTGACTGGCCCGCTGCGCGGCAGCGCGCGATGAAGTCGGCGTGACGTTCCGGGTAGCGCAGGTCGATATTCAGCGCCGCGTTCCAGCGATTCGCGACCGGCACGAGCGGTTCGTAGAGCGAGGCGCGCAAGCGCGCCACGAGCTCCGGCAAAGGATAGCTGAAGTACTTGTACTCGCCGCGGCCGAAGTTGTGGCGGGCCATCACGACGCGGCTCCGGAAAACAGCTTCGTGCCCGTACAGCCCCGCCAGCGCGTTGCACTCGCGCGGCCCGAGCAGGCCCGCGATGGTCGCCACGCCGCGCGCATCGAGGTCCTCGCCGGTGCGCGCCCAATCGACGGCGCGGAGCCGCTCCTCCATGTCGACCGCCGGTTCGATCGGCTGACCCGCCGCGGCGCTCATCCCTGCGCTTCGTTCCTGAGGAGCGCGCGCTTGCGCTCGACGCCCCAGCGGTAGCCCGACAGCCCGCCATCGGTGCGCACCACGCGATGGCAGGGGATGGCCACGGCCAGGGCATTCGCGCCGCAGGCCTGCGCCACGGCGCGCACCGCCTTCGGCGCCCCGATGCGCTCGGCGATCTCGCGGTAGCTCGCCGTCGTCCCTGCCGGGATCCGGCGCAAGGCGTCCCAGACCCGTTGCTGGAACGCGGTGCCGCGCACGTCGAGCGGCAGATCGAGGCCGACGGCGGGCGCTTCGACGAAACCGACGACCCGGGCAACGACAGCTTCGAATTCCGCGTCCCCGCCGAGCAGATTGGCGCGCGGGAACATGTCCTGCAGGTCGCGCGCGAGCGCGTCGGGATCGTCGCCGAGCAGAATCGCGCAGATCCCGCGCTCGCTTTGCGCAACGAGGATCGAGCCGAGCGAACACTCGCCGATCGCGAACCGGATGTCGACGTTCTCGCCGCCGGAACGGTAACGGCGCGGCGTCATGCCGAGCACGGCGTTGGACTTTTCGTAAAAGCGGGCGTTCGAGCCGTAGCCGGCGTCGTAGATGGCATCGGTCACGCTGCCGCTGGCCGGGAGCTCCCGGCGCAGGCGCCGGTCGCGGTGCGCCGCTGCATACGCCTTCGGCGTCAACCCCGTGGTTTTGCGGAACAGGCGATGAAAGTGGTGACGGCTCAGGCCGGCCTCGGCAGCCAGCGCGGCCAGCGCGGGCACCGGCTGCGATTCTTCCAGCGCTCGTTCGATGGTCCGGCAAGCCGCAACGATTTTCGCCGCGTGCCGCTCCGCGAGCGGCTCCTCGTCCGGCCGGCAGCGCTTGCACGGCCGGAAACCGGCGCGCTCGGCGGCCTCGCGCGTGGCGTGGAAGCGCACGTTCTCCGGACGCGCGAGGCGCGCGCCGCAGGACGGGCGGCAGTAGACTCCGGTCGTTGCGACCGAGTACCAGAAGCGGCCGTCGGCCTCCCGGCTGCGAGCGACGACCGCGGCCCAGCGGGGATCGTTGACGCTGGCGGCGAGCGGCGTTTCCATGGCGGTGGCGTTCATGACGATGGCTCCTGGATGGCGGATTCGGAACCGAACTCTACCGGCGCAACCATAACGCCACACTCCGTTCCTTGCTTTCGAATTTTTCCTTCAAACAGCAGGCAGGGTGAAGAAAAAAGTGGCGCCCTCTCCGGGCCGGCTCTCGGCCCGAATGCGCCCGCCATGCGCCTCGATGATGCCTTTCGCCACGAAGAGCCCGAGGCCCGTGCCCTTCTTCCCGTCTTGCCTGGCGCTCCAGTACTGTTGGAAAACGGCATCGAGATCCTCCCGCGTCATGCCGGGGCCCGTGTCCGCGACTGACACGACGAACTCGTTGTCCTGCCGGCAGGCGCGCAAGGTCACGGCATCCCCCGAACGGCAGAACTTGATGGCGTTGCCGAGCAGGTTCGACAGGGCCTGCTGTATTCGCCGGGGATCGCACAGCACCCGGCCGCCCTCGACCGGCAAATCCCGGCACAGCGCGATATTCGCCTCGACTGCGAGCGGCTCGTGAGCAGCGTAGGCCTCGTTCAGCAGCGGGACGAGCTCGGTCGGACGGGCTTCAACGGCCAGGCGGCCGGCCTGAATGGAGGCCATGTCCAGGAGATCGCCGATCAGATGGGCCATCCGCCCCGCCGCGCGCTGGATGACTTCAACCTGTTTCCGATCCATATCGGTGGCCCCCATGCGATGCAGATGGGTTGCCACGAGGTGCGCGCTCAGGGAAATAGACTCGAGGGGGTTCCTGAGATCGTGCGAGACGATGGCCAGCACGTCCTCACGGCTGCGGATCGCTGCACGGGCCTCCGTGTAAAGTCGCGCGTTTTCAATCGCCGCGGCCGCGCGCAGGGCCAGCTCCTCGGCGACGAGAACGTCCGCCTCCGTATAGCGCCTTTCCGACTCCGCTCTCACGAGCGAAATCGCGCCGAGCACCTGCCCTTCGTGAGTCTTTATGGGCGCGCTGATATAGGACTTGAGCCCCAGCGCCCGCAGCATCTCGAGATGCTGCGCGTCGCGTGCGACCTCGCCGAGGAGGGCGTCCGGAATGTGCGGCACGAATTCCGTCCGGCCTGTCCGCACGACGTGAACCGCGCCGCGCTGCGCATTCGGGTCCGGGGGATATCGCCGGGCGATGTCCACCGCCAGCGCCTCCTTGGACGGCTCGGCGTGAGCCACGGAGACGCGGTGGAGCTTCCCTTGCTCGACGATGTCGACGACGCACCAGTCGGCGATGGCTGGAACCGCAAGGCGGCTTATGGCGGCAAGCGTCGTCTTCGAATCGAGCGACTGGGCCAGTTCCTTGCCTGCTTCGGACAGGAAACGCTGGACGGTCTCCGCGCGCTTGAGCTCCTCGAGCAGCCTCGTGCGTTCCTGCTCCGCGGCATTGTATGACGACAGATCCCGGACGAACCCGGTAAACAACAACGGCTGCTCGCCGGGCACCCGGGTGATGGTCAGCTCGATCGGAAATTCGGTTCCATCGCGCCGTATCGCGCTGGTCTCGACGCGCCGGTCCATGTATCGCCCGTGGCCCGTTGCGAGGTAATGATCGAATCCCGCACAGTGCGCGCTTCGCAGGGACGGCGGAACGATCAGGTCGACCATCGCCGCGCCGAGCACCTCGGCGCGCGACCAGCCGAACGTCTGCTCCGCCGCCCGGTTCCAGCCGACGATATCACCGCCGGAGTCGATGGATACCACGCAATCGAGAGCCGCATCGAGAATCGCGGCGTTTCGCGCTCTCAGCCGGGCGTTCTTGACAGCCAGCGCCGCACGGCTGACCACGGTCCGGAACAGCAGCTTGTCGTGCTCCGAGAATTCGGCTGCCGTCCGCGAACCGACATAGGCAACGCCGATGGACTGCTCCGCATCCACGAGCGGCAGGCCGAACAAAGCACGCATCCCCTGCTCCCGCAGCAGGCGACTGTCTGCAAACTCCTCGGCCGACGACTCGCTCACGATGAGGGGGCGGAGCCCGGCGGCAATGGTTCCGGCGAAGCCCTCGCCCAGTGGCGTCGAAAGTCCCTGTCCGAGAGCTTCGGCCTCCCCGGCGGCCGCACTAACGCGCAAGCGATCGCCGTCTCGCAGCAGAATTACGAGCGTGTCCGCCACCTCCAATGACTCGAGCGTGACCTCGAGCAACTGATCGAAGAAGACGTTCAGGTCACCCGCTTCCAGCGCGGCTGCCGAAACCCGGTCCACGGCCCGGAGCATGCGCTCGCTGGCGCGCGAGTAGCGCGCGGCGGAGGTGGCAATCAACTGTTCGATCACGTCCCACAGGGCGTTCAGCTCGGCAGGGTCGAACGGCCCTGCCTCGCGCCCCCAGAGCTCCAGGATGCACCGGCGCAGGATCTGGTATTCCTGGATTACCTGTTCGAGCTCGAACCCTCGGCCAAGGCGATCCAGGGCATGCTGCTCCGCCGTGTCGTCCGCCCGCTCAGTCGTAGCGCCGCGCTGGCCGGAGTCCAGCGCGTCGGCGATACGGCGGATGATCTTCGGCAGATGATCGACGAGCGCACGGCTTGATAGCTCCCGTGCGGGCGAGATCTCGCGCGCCCGCTCTTTCCAGAGGCGCACAATTTCCTCCCGCCGATCGCGCAGCAATGCGCCGAGGCGGACCTGCGCCCGCCCCGCATCGTCGATATCATCAGGATGCTCGCTCATTGGCGGACAGATCACCCAGCAGTTTCGCGAGCACTTTATGTTCCACCGGTTTGACCAGGTGCTCGTCGAAGCCTGCCGCTCGCGATCTGGATCGATCGTCCGTCTGACCCCATCCGGTGAGCGCCACCAGGAAAATACCTTTGCCCCACGTCTGTTCCCGGATTCGCCGCGCGACGTCATAGCCGTTCAGCTTCGGCATGCCGATGTCGAGCAGGATGACCTCGGGCTCGAACTCCGCCGCCACCTCGACTGCCTCGACACCGTCATATGCCGTTCGCGCGTCGTGACCGCCGTGTGCAAGCAGCATCGCCAGCGAATCGGCCGAATCCCGGTTATCGTCGACGACGAGGACACGGCGCGGCGCCGTGGATGAGGAATCCCCACCGATTCCGTCCCTGGAAGATGCGGGCTTCTCCTCCGCGACGGGCAGCCGGATCACGAACTCGCTGCCCCGGCCGACGCCGTCGCTGTGCGCCTCTACGGTCCCGCCGTGCATCGCCACGAGATTCTGCACCAGCGTCAGACCGATGCCCAACCCGCCCTGCGAGCGCTCGTGCGACGTGTCCACCTGCCTGAACATTTCGAAGATGTGCGGCAGCATGTCGTCGGGAATGCCGATACCGCTATCGCGCACCCGCACCACTGCTTCCCTGCCCTGCCGCTCGGCGCTGAGCAGCACACGGCCGCCCTTTGGCGTGTACTTGGCGGCATTGTTGAGCAGGTTCGCCACGGACTGCGCCATGCGCGTCAGGTCGGCGTGCAGCCAGACGGTCCGCGCGGGAAGCTTGACGGTGAGCTCCTGCCCCGATGCCTCGATGAGCGGCCGGCTGGTTTCAATGGCACTTTGCACGATAACGGCGAGGGCCACCCGCTCCTGCCGCAGCTCGAACATGCCGCGGCTGATGCGCGACACGTCCAGGAGATCGTCCACGAGCCGGACCAGGTGCGTAACCTGGCGTTCGATGGTCTCGCGCGCCTGCTCGGCGACGTCGCTATCCACCGTCGGCAGCCGCATGATCTGCACGGAGTTGCGGATCGGGGCCAGCGGATTTCGCAGCTCGTGGGCGAGCGTCGCCAGGAATTCGTCCTTGCGGCGGTCCGCCTCCAGAAGCCGCTTCTCGCTTTCCTTGAGAGCGTCCTTGGCCTCGATCGCATCTTCCATGACGTTGAGCGCTGCCCTGCGGGCATCCCGCGCCTCCGCGACATACCTCGTCAGCTCCTCATTGGTCCGGCGCAACAGACTCTCCGATTCGCCGCCGGCCGCAATCGCTTCCGCGAGCTCGCCGCGGCGCTCCGTGTCCTGACGCAGTGACTCGGATTGCAGTTGCCGCGTTTTCGGCCGGTCCCTCGACGATTCTTGCGGCGAGCCGGCGGCGGCAACGGGACCGCTGCCGCCGGCCCCGTTACTCATTGGTTGCGCCCGCTCCCTTGTCGAATTGGAGTGGATAGCGCGGAGCGTGGCCCAGCCGGTCACGGAGCTCGTTGATCTCCTTCTTCAGCTCGATCATGCGCAGTTCGCGGCCCACGGCCACCTGGTTGAATCGGGCCAATTCCTCGGTATTCCGGCGAAGTTGATCCTCGATCTTCTTGCGCTCGGCGATTTCCTGCTGTGCGTCCTCGAACAGCCGCGCGTTGTCCATGGCGATCCCCGCGTGCAAGGCGATGCCCGCTGCGACGCGCTCGGCTTGATCGGTGAACACACCGGTCTCGGGGTGTCCGAAGAAAAGGCCGCCCAGCACCTCGCCCGACGATGCGACGACCGGGACCGCCAGGTAACTGCGGACCGGCAAATGACCGGGAGGCATCCCTTTGTGCGGCGAATTCTTCCCGTAGCGCGGATCGGCGAGGACGTCAGCGATGCGCACAATGCCTTCGCCGCGGAATGTCGGCCCAAAGACCGCCGTGTTGCGCGGAAGCCCGAGCTTCTCGAATGCTTCTCTCGGTGCGCCGCTCAAGGTGTACAGCAGGAAGGCCTCCCCGTGTTCGTTGATGACGTTGTAGAAGAACGCACCGAATTTAGCGCCGGTGAGCTCGGTGGCGGCGTCCGTCGCCTTCTGCACCACGGCCTCCAGGTCGAGTCCGGCAACCGCCCGCGCGACCTCGTTCAGCGCCTCGGCCTCCCGGCGCGCCTCGCGCTCCCTGGCCAGCAGCTCTCCTCGTTCCGCCTGCGCTTCTTTGATGTCGGTAATGTCCACCAGCATGTTGACGCCGCCGACAATCGCGCCGCGGTCGTCGCGCAACGGGATCGGGTACGGTTCGAACCAGATCCGCGTGCCGTCGGGCCGCTCGGCGATGGCCTGCTCGCCTCGCACCTCCCGGCCTTCCTTCAGCGCTACCGCCATCGGACAGTCGGCGTGCGGCATCGGCCGGCCGTCCGGATAGTATAGCTTCCAGGTAACGCACCAGTGATCGGTGCCGAGCTCCGGGGTGCGGCCGCTGAAGTCCACGCAGGCACGGTTGTAATGTGTGAGGCGGCCTTCGGCGTCGGTGGTATAGATGGCGGCGGGCAGGCGGTCGATGATTTCGCGGAAGCTGCGCTCACCGGCCAGGGAGGTCGTCGCGGCGTGGGCGAGCTCGACGAGGCCGGCGGCTCGTCGGGTATCGAGTTGGATGCTCATTTCAGCCTCGCGGGAATCTGGTTCTGATTGAGGAATGGCGCCCGCCGCGGGAAGCGCGTGCCGGGGACCGTCACGATACCCGTTTGAGAGGGTAATTTGCAGCCCTATTGCCCGGAAAAACGGCTACCAGCCCTTGCCGCGGTGCGCCGATCCTAGCTTTGTCCATTTTTCAAAGGAGGAATCGACATGGCAAAGGGAAACATTGCAACGGGGCTCGTGCTGCTGCTCGCCGCGTCCGTGACGCTCGCGCAGCCGGCGCGTGCCGGGGATGGTTGCTCGCTGCTCGAGAGTCTGGTGCAGGAGAGCGTCTATCGCGCGGCGACGGAATACAAACCGGCGCTGCCGCAGGGCAAGACCGGCGCGTCATTGCAGGGCGGCACGCTGGCCTACCGGCAGGCCTGCGTGCAAACGGTCGCGGTCACGACGCGCGCGTTCACCCGCGCGATGGCGGATCTCGGGCTTTCGATCGGCTGGTATTATCCGCCGAACCCCGGCGATTATTGCCTGAGCCACGATCTCGCACAGTGCTATCCCGGAGTCGTGCCGGGGGAACCGGCGATACCGCCGAACCAGCTTGGGTTCGTATACGACGCGTGGAAAGGCGTGCAGAACGCCGTCATCTCCCACATGCGCCAGGGCTCTTCCAGCGGTGCTTCGACGTTCACGGCCGAATCGCTCGAAGCGTCGCTCTGGTCGAGCCTGCAATTGACGGTTGAAGGTCCGCTCTACCTGGGCTACTCGCGTTATTGAGCATCTGGCAACGCGTTGAAACTGCGCCCCTTTCTCAATGCCGATGCCAAACCGCGGAATCTTATAGTACCCTTCGCCGTGAACTGCCGTTCGCGTGCGTGGAGCTGATCGGTTGAAGGACCTTCTGGGGATAGCGGCGTTCATTACTTCCTCAGGCGTATAAGGAGATTCTCATGAGATCAGCAATCCTCGGATGTGCAGCCCTGCTGCTTTGGACGACCGGCGCTTACGCGCAGGACAGCGGTTTTTACCTTGGCGGCGGCATCACGCGCACCAGTCTCGACACAAGCAGCGACTTCGTCCAGGACGCACCCGACTTCAGCCTCGATGATGACGACAACGGCTGGAAGCTCATTGCCGGCATACGCCCGCTCGACTGGCTCGCGGTCGAAGGCAACTACGTCGATTTCGGCGGTGTGAATGCCGGCAACGACGCGCTGGGCGGCGAATACGAGCTGACCGGCTTCGATGTTTTCGCGGTCGGCTTCCTGTCGGCGCCGTTCGTGGACGTGTTCGGCAAGGTCGGCGCGATTCGCTGGGACGCCGACGGGCGGGTAAACTTCGGCGGCGTGAGTTTCAGCGACAGCGAGAGCGGTACGGACCTGGCTTACGGCGCGGGCGTCCAGGCGCGCTTCGGCAGCCTCGCCGGGCGGCTCGAGTACGAACGGTTCGAGGTGGACGGCACCGACGAGGTGGCAATGCTGACGCTCGGCGTGACGTTTACGTTTCTTTGATCGCGCAACGGGACAAGGCCGAACGCTTCAGGGCGCTGCACGACGCCCCTGGAGCGTTCGTCATTCCCAATCCCTGGGATGTCGGCTCGGCACGGCTCCTCGAAACCCTCGGTTTCGAGGCGCTGGCCACTACCAGCTCCGGCTTCGCCCAGTCGCTCGGGCGGCTGGACGGCTCGGTCACGCTGGAGGAAAAAATCGCGCATTGCCGCGCGCTCTGTGCGGCCACCGCCATTCCCGTCAGCGCGGACCTGGAGAACGGCTTCGCCGACGAACCCGCCGCCGCCGCGCGGACGATCGTGCTGGCGGCGGAAGCGGGCGTGGCCGGCGGGTCGATCGAGGACTGGAGCGGCTCGGAGATTTACGCATTCGAATTCGCGCTCGAGCGCGTGCGGGCGGCCGTCGAGGCCGCGCGGTCGCTGGATTTCCCGTTCACGTTGACGGCACGCGCCGAGAACCTGCTGCGTGGCCGGGCCGATCTCGCCGACACGATCCGGCGCCTGCAGGCGTTTGCGCGAGCCGGTGCGGACGTGCTGTACGCGCCGGGACTGAAAACGCTCGACGAGGTGCGGGAGGTGTGCGGCGCCGTCGACAAGCCGGTGAACGTGCTCGCGCCTTTCTTCAAAGGGGTCACCGTGGACGAGCTTGCCGCCGCGGGCGCGAAACGCATCAGCATCGGGGGCGCCCTGGCCGACGTCGCGACCGGCGCCGTCGTCAATGCCGGCCGGGAGATGCTCGCCAGCGGCAGCTTCGGCTGGCTTGCCGCGGCCTCCGACGCGGACGTCGAAAAACGCCTGCTGTAGGAGCCCGTCTCACGGGCGACACGGCGGTCGACGTGGTGTCGCCCGTGAGACGGGCTCCTGCAGGGACATGGCGCTCCCCGCCTCATCCGCTATGCTTCTATAAAAGCGATTGGCAATCGCATGCCTGCGCGGCCGCTTCGGCGGCGCTGCCGGCATCACTCAAAGCATAAGGGAGGGAAAGCCGATGAAGAAGCACGCGTGCCTGCCCATGCTGCTCCTCGCCAGCGCCTGCGCGTCCGGTCCGCCGACCGGGGACGAGCTCGCCGACCAGCAGTATCACCGTGACGCCGCCCGCATCGAGGCGGCCGAAGCGTTCGAAAGAAAGAAGGAAGCCTGCGAGCGAAGAGCCGGCGCGGTGGTGGTGCGCCGGACCTTCAGCCGCCGGATAAGGAGCTCGATACCGGAAGTGCGCCTCGCGACCTGCGTGCCGGGGCGCCCCGGCACGATCTTCTAGCCGGCAGGAAGCGGCAGCCATGCGTGGCTACGAACCCGTCGACTAGCGCTTGCGCACGAGCTGCACCCCGTCGCGGACCGTCAGCAGGACGTTCTCGACCCGCTCGTCGGCGGCGATCGTGCGGTTCAGCGCATCGAGCACCCGCGGAATCTCCTCCTGCGGGTCGAGGACCTTGCCGGACCACAGCATGTTGTCGAGGACCAGCAGGCCGCCCGGGCGGGTGCGCTCCAGGATCGCCTCGTAGTACTCCGGGTAGTGCTCCTTGTCCGCGTCGATGAAGGCCAGGTCGATTTCGTCTTCGAGGCGGCGAATCGTCTCCAGCGCGGGCCCCATGCGGATTTCGATTTTCCGGCCGTGCGGACTGGCGTCGAACGCTTCCTGCGCGACCTGCTGCGCGAGCGGATCGATCTCGCAGGTCACGATCCTGCCCTCCGGCCCCAGCCCTTCGGCCATCGACAGCGCGGAATAGCCGGTGAACGTGCCGACCTCGACGATCAAGCGCGGCCGGCAGAGCTGCACGAGCAGCTTCAGCAGGCGGCCTTCCACCCGTCCCGTCAGCATTTGCGGGTCGTCCATCTCCCGCTCGGTCCGGCGGGCGAGCGACTGCAGCAGCTCGCCTTCGGCGCGCGTGTTCCGGAACGCGTATTGATCGATACCTTCGTCCGTCAGTAATTCCATCGGCGGCTCCCTGGGCGGATAAAGCGGGAATGCTCGAGCTCTGTTCCCGAATGATACTCCGGCGGAACCGCTCATTTGTTCGCCTGCACCCCGTCGAACGCACGCTTGAACTGGCATATGCCTTGCATGATTTCGCGCTGCATGGGCATTCAATCCAGGAGCAGACCAATGGTCCCGAAAACGCAAGGCGGCGAAGGCAATCGCAAGGCGGACCGGCGCTATCGCGAAGGCGTCCGGCACACGGTCGAGAAGACGTCGGAGTCGGAGCGCGAAAGAAAAGCGCGCGACGTGGGCGAGGACGAGCTGCACGAGGCGCAGCAAGCCGAGGAAAAAGGCCGCTCCCGCGGCAGACGATAGCGCCGCAACAATGCCAGGGCGCCGCCATCCCGCACGCGCCCGCTAGCCCTCGATCGGGTCGCCCGCAGGGCGGGCTCCTGCGCGACCCGATCGCCGCCGTGCCCGGTTCGTCGGCTATGATACGCGGCTTTGTCGGGCGGACCGGAGACGGCATGCGCAGCGAAAACCTGCGGGGCATCGGCCTGATGCTCCTCGCCATGGCGACGCTCGCGGTGATGGATGCGTCCATGAAGCACCTGGTCGCCACGTTCCCGCCGATCCAGGTGGCCGCGTTGCGCGGGCTCGTGTCGCTGCCGTTCGTCCTCGGCTGGCTTTACTGGCGCGAGCGCACGTTCGTTACGCTGGTCCGCGTCCGCTGGCGCTGGCACCTGGCGCGCGGCGTGCTGGCGATCGTCATGCTGACCGGATTCATTTATGCGATCAGCGACATGCCGCTTTCCGAAACGTACACCCTGTTTTTCGTCGCGCCGCTGCTCATCACGGCGCTCTCCGTCCCGCTGCTCAAGGAGTCGGTCGGACCGCGCCGATGGCTCGCGATCCTGACGGGCTTCGGCGGCGTGCTGATCGTGCTGCGTCCGGGGCTCATTAACGTCGGATGGACAACGATCGCCGTGCTGGTCAGTGCCATCTGCTACGCCCTGAACGCGATCACCGTGCGCATCCTCGGCCGCAGCGATTCCACGGCGGCGATGGCCTTCTGGTTCATGGCCGCCGTCGCGCTCGGCGCCGGCCTGCTCGCGCTGCCGGGCTGGGAGCCGGTGCGCTTCGAGCACGCGGGGCTGCTGGCGGTGCTCGGCCTCACCGGCGCGCTCGGCCAGGTGTTCATCACGGAAGCGTTCAAGTGCGCGCCGGTGTCGATCATCGCGCCGTTCGAGTACTCGTCGCTCTTCTGGGGCTTAGGCCTCGACTTCGTGTTCTGGGGCGAGCTGCCGGACCCGATCGTGTTCCTCGGCGCCGCGGTGATTGTCGGCAGCGGTCTCTACCTTATCCACCGCGAACGCAAGCCGACGCTGGTCGCACGTCCCTAGACGGCACGCAGGAGCCCGTCCCACGGGCGACACGCACCCCGACGCCGTTGTCGCCCGTGAGACGGGCCCCTACAAGGCGGGTTTCGCGGGGCTGAAGCGCCAGGCGTCGATCCACTCGATGGCGGTCTTTTCGAGGCCGAGGTCGTTCACCAGGCGGCGTTCGAAATCGGGCATGTGGGCCGCGCCGTAGAAGATGCCGATGCGCCGGTTGCCCGCCTCGAGCTGCTCTTTCAGCACGCCGAACGCATGCTCGTTGCGCGCTTCGATGAGGGCCGAGCCGTTCTCGCCACCGAAGACGTCGGCGCTGAACGAGGTCGTCACGAGGTCGTGCGCCAGCGCGATCTTCAGCGCGTTGCCGCGGCCGGAGGTGATCGCGACGGAGAGCCGCTGCCAGTCCTCGAGCCCCAGCGGGTCGCGGCCGTAATCGTCCACCGCGGCGAAGAACGCCCGCCAGAAATAGACGTAGAGCGATTCGTCGCGCGCTTCCATGCTCTCGGCGAGCATCGCCGAAGTCATGTCGGCATGCACGAAATTGGCGGCGTCGTAGTCGATCCCGTCGAGCTGGTAGGTGAGGCCCAGCAGGTCCTTCAGGCCATTCTGCATCAGGGTGATGAGACCGAGCCCGCCGGCGCCCTTGTCAGCGGAACCTCCGGGTTGGCTGTCGTCACCTGGAACGATCATCTCGTAGAGCAGGACGTCGTAGGCGCGGAACCGCTCGTTCAGGTCCTGGTAGTAGGCTGCGTCACCGACGTGGATAGCGCTGATGAGATCGACCGTGTAGGCCTCGTCCTCCGGTGCGTAGCTGACGATAGCCAGTTGCAGCGCGGTGGGACGGCCGTGGGCATCGTTGGCGATCCTGGCGAAGGACGTGGGCGCGGCGCTTGCCGGCGGCGGTGCCCCGGTGGCGGCTGCGAAAGCCTGTACGGCGGCGACCATTACCGCACAAACGATTGTCGTTTGCAGGAAGCGGTTCATGGGTCCTGTATACCATCATCCGGGCACGAATGCGGCGTGCAGGAGCCCGTCTTACGGGCGACACTCACCTCGACGCCGTTGTCGCCCGTGGGACGGGCTCCTACGAAGACGGTCAGGGCTCGAAGAGGTTCCGGATGCGCTCGAGGTTCGCGGCGTAGCGCTCGAGGCGGCCGTCGCCGTTTTCCGAGAGGATGACGAACAGCATGTCCAGCAGGTGCCGGAGCGCCGACTGGTAGAGCAGCGGCTCGATGTGCGGCCGCTCGTCGTGGGCGGAGACCAGCAGCGAGTAATCGGCGTGGGCGCGCAGCGGGTTGGCGGTATGCCGCGTCACCGAGATAACCTTGCCGTAGTTCTCACGGAACTCGCGGCTGAGCTGGCAGAGCGCCGGCTGCTGGCCGTACTCGGAAAACACGAGCAGGACGTCGTCGGGCGCCGCCGTGGCAATGCTCGTCGTCATCAGCACCGTGTCGAAGTGGTGCACGGTCAGGACGTCGAGCAGGGCGAGCCGCATCGCGAAAGCGCGCGCCGGCATGCCGTCTTCGCCGAGGCCGATGATGAACACCTTGCCCGCTTTGCCGATCGCCTCGGCAATCACGTCGACCCGCGTGGACGGATTGATCAGGCGGGTTTCCTGCTCGGCCTGCGCCTTGGCAAACCACAGGCTCTCTGCCAGCGCGGAATGCGGGTCGTCGGAAACCGTTTCGACGTGATTGTCGCGGTCGCCCCCGTCGCCGCGCGCGAGCGATTCGCCGATCGAATACTTGAGGTCCGGGTAGCCCTTGAAGCCCAGCTTCTGGCTGAACTTGACGACGCTCGACTGGCTGATCTTCAGCGCGTTCGCGAGCTGCTGCGAGGAGTAGTCGCGAAGGAGATGCGGCTCCTCCAGGATGAAGTCGGCGATCCGGCGCTCTATCGCCGACATCTGGTCGCGTTCCGCGCGAATTTTCAGCAACGGTGACATCGCCCTCTGTACAAAGCCCCCATCAATCGATCGGCTCCAGGCCACGGATCTCGCGTATCCCTAAGCCCGGCGCGTCGGTCACACTGATCTCGGCTTCGTTGAAGATGACGCCGCCGTCGATCGGATTGAACTCGCAAAGTGACGGCCCGTCCAGGTCGATCTTGGTGATCGCGTCCGACTTCGCCACCGCGACGTGCACCGCCGCGGCCACGCTGATGCTGGTCTCCAGCATGCAGCCGATCATGCACTCGACTTCGTACATCGCCGCGATGTCGGCGATGCGGATCGCGTTGGAGATACCGCCCGTCTTCATGAGCTTGATATTGATGATGTCGGCCGCGCGCATGCGGATGAGCTCGATGACCTCGGTCGGCCCGAAAACGCTCTCGTCGGCCATGATCGGTGTGTGCACGCGTTCCGTGACGTAGCGCATGCCGGTCAGGTCCTGCGCCTTCACCGGCTGCTCCACCAGCTCGAGCCGCACGCCCGCGTCCTCCAGCGTCTGCAGTGCGTACACCGCCTGCTTCGCGGACCAGCCCTGGTTGGCATCCAGGCGCAGGAGCGCGCGCCCTTCGACCGCGGCGTACACGGCCTTCACCCGCTCGATGTCGACGCCGATGTCCTTGCCGACCTTGATCTTCAGCGATTCGAAGCCGCGGTCGACCGCGGCCACGGAATCCGCGACCATCTTGTCGATGTAGTCGACGCTGATCGTGATGTCGGTGGTGATGAGCGGATCGCCGCCGCCGAGCAGCCGGTAGAGCGGCGCCCCGTAGAGCTGGCCCCAAAGGTCGTAAATGGCGATCTCGACCGCGGCCTTGGCGCTCGAGTTCTTTTCCATGGCGCCCTGCACCAGCCGCGTGAGCTGGTTGAGATTGGCCACGTCGTGCCCGGCCACGCGCGGCCAGATGTAGTGGCGAATTGCCTCGACGATCGACCCGTGCGTGTCGCCGGTGATGACGGCGGTCGCCGGCGCTTCGCCGTAGCCCGTGTGACCGGTGTCCGTCCCGATCATCACCACGATGTCCTCGATCTTGTCGACCGTGCGCAAGGCGGTCTTGAACGGGGTTTTCAACGGCACCCGCAGGATGCCGAACCGGATGTCTGCGATTTTCATAGACAAGTATTCATGGACGAGTATTCATAGAGGCGGCGGCTCTTCTTCTCTGGTCGAATCCTGCGCGACGCGCACGATGCTTCTCATGCGGTCGACATAGCTGTCCCGTTCGTTGGCCGCGAGCGGCAGGAGCGGCGTCACCGAGACGCCGTTCAGACCGACCCGGTGAAGCTCGCCGTCGGGCGACTGGTAACCGAAGCCGGTGGTGTCGTGGATCACCCAGGGCTCGCCGTCGACGTGACCGATGACCATCATCACGTGCCCGGGTATGTAAACCAGTTGACCGACGTCGAGGCTGCGCACGGCTTGCAGGCGCTCGGCCCGGCTCGCGGTCTCGTCGAACACGCGCTTGTCGAGCGCCGGGCTTACGCTCTGGTCGGACGTGTTGCGCGGCACGATCAGCCCCATGCTGCGGTACACCTCGGACACGAAGCCGCTGCAGTCGCGGGCTCCGTAGGAATGCCCCCAGCCGTAGCGCTCGCCCAGAAACTTGAAGCCCTGGCGAATGATATTGGCGCGCGTGAGCGGCAGGTAATCGCCGCTCGTGTCGGTGTTCCGCTGCAGGAGCGCCGGCGCCAGCGCCAGCGAGCCGTCCGGATTGCGCAGCGGCAGCTCGATCACGTAGCCGTAGAACGGGTGCTGGCCGTTGACGAGCTCGCCATCCGGCCAAGCCGGCAGCAACGGCAGGCGCACGCCCATGTCGAGTTGCAATTCCGACAGAGCCGGCTCCTCCGGCGTGTAGACGGTTTCGACCGTCGCGCCGGTGACGATCCGGTACGGGCGCCGGCCGGCGTAGCCGAAAACATCGGCGGCCGCGCCCTGGGCAACGTAGCGCTTGTCGATCCACGCGGCGTAGCGCTCGGAGACCACGAAATACCACTGCCCGTCCCGGCTCTCGTGCGCGATGGTCACGGGCGCACCCGGGAACAGCGCGCTTTCCTGGAAGCGGTCGATGTCGGTGTCGCCGGGCCCGTCGAACACGCGCAGCTCGGTGGGAAAACTGCGGAGTGCCGCCCGGTGGACGACCAGTCCGTAGCGCACGGCCCGGCTGTCCGGGATCGCGTCGAGATTGCGGTTGGCGACGATCTCGCCGATCGCCGCGTCCGGCACGCGCGCGCCGGCCGCATCAAAGAGGGGCTCATCCGGTGGCGCGACGAGATCCTCGATCAACCCCGTCACGCGCTCGCGCGTCAGCACCGGCGGCAGCGCTTCGAGGTCGTGCATGGAGTCGTCCAGCGCGAAGAGCTTCGCGTTCTGTGCCTCGATCGCGCGTGCATCGAGCAGCACTTCGTCCGGCGCCGGGAGTTTTGCAATCCAGAATTCGGGATCCAGGTGCACCGTTTCCACCCCGATAATGTCGAGCACCGGCCGCGGCTCCGGTGCCTCCGCAAACGCAGGCGTTGCGGCGACGGCCAGCAGCAGCACGGACAAGGCCGGGAAACGTATCATGCCGGGTGCCCTCTCCTCAGCCGGTGAAGATCTGCGCCAGGACCGACGCGACGAGCAGGCCGTAGCCCGTCCCGATCACGTAGCCGAGCAGCGCCAGCAGGATCGCGAGCGGCACCAGCGAGCGCGCATAGGTCGCGGCGAGCAAAGGCGTCGCCGCCACGCCTCCGATGTGCGCCAGCGAGGCGATGCCGCACAGGTACAAATCGAAGTGGAACAGCCGCGCCGCGAGCGTCATCAGGCCGGCGTGCAGGGCGATGATCAGGACGCCGGCGAGTATGTATAGCGGCGCATCCCCGATCCCCTGGAAGTTGCTCTGCGACGCCAGCACGGCGACGACCGCGATCAGCAATGCCCCGGAAATCTTCGCGGCGCCGGGATAGCGCGCGAGCGGCGTGTGCGCGACGACGAGCCCGAGCGCGGTCGCAATGAGAATCGTCCAGGTGGTCGCCGATACCATCGACGACGCCGGCAGGAAGGCGGCCAGCCAGGATGAGACCGCCGCCGCAACCAGGCCGAGCCCGAGCCACACGAGCACGGCGTCCGGCGTCGTGGGCCCCGTCGTTTGCGCCTCGCTCACGATGAGCTCCGCGCTCGAGCGCGCGCCCGTCCAGCGATTGAACGCCGGCGCCAGGCTCGCGAGCGAGAACAGGATGGCGACCCATGCGGAGTAGCATAATGCATCGGTCAGGAGCGACATGGCCAGCAGGGAATCGGGCATGTCGATCGCTTCCTTCACGGCGATCATGTTCGCCGTGCCGCCGGCCCAGCTTCCCGACAGCGCGCCCAGCGGCTGCCACGCCTCCGCGGGCAACCAGGCGCGAAACACGAGGCCGACCGCGACGAACGCGACGAAGAGGCTCGCGGTGGTGCAGAAAAACACCGCGAGCACCCGGGGCCCGAGCCGCCAGATCGCCCGCAGGTCGCAGTTCACCATCAGCAGGAACAGGAGCGCCGGCAGGAGCCGGGCGATCACGGCCGACTGCGCCTCGCGGATTTCCGGCGTGAGCTGCCAGGCGCCCAGCACGGCGAGCGCCGTCACCAGCAGGTAGACGAGCACGATCGGCGGCGTGATGGCGAACACTCGCCAGCCGAGGCGGCGTTCCAGCGCGGGGAACAGGCCGGCGATGAGCAGCATCAGCGCCAGGTAAGGCCATACCGACTGGATCATTCATGCCCCTTTGCACCCCGGAATCGGCGCGTCATCGACGCTACCGGCGATCGCCGCAGGATCATCGCAGAATATATGATTCCTGCAAACTCCGATGGAAGCATAAACTATTGACCGCCACTTGCAAACCGTGCTAAACAGGCGCCACAAAAGCGACTCTTGGGGCTTTTATTGTGACGGCATCGTGGGTGATCCGGAGACCCGTGCAGCGCCGCCGCGCCGCCGGCATTGCCGCGCTTTTGGCCGCGGTGCTGACAGGCGCCGGAGCGGCGCTCGCCGGCGATACGGACCGCATTACCGGACGGGTGATCGCCGCCATCGACGCCGGGCAGTTCGCCGCCGCCGAATCCGCCATCAGCAAGGCCCTGGACGCAACCGAAGCGGGAGACGACACCCGCGCCGCCCTCCTCTTCCAGCGCGAGCGCATGCGCCGCATTCTGCTCGACTTCACGCTCGAAGCGGGTGACGTGAAAGCCCGCCTCCGGAAGCAGATTCCCGACCTCACCGAGGCCGAGTTCGCGCGCTGGGACGCGCAGGGGCTCTTCGAGCGGCAGGTGATCGACGGGCAAGTGCTTTATTTCAACCGCTCGCCTTCGAACCTCTTCCGGCTGAGCGCGGAAGCCCGCGCGCGCCGCGCCGAGCAGACGCCGCTCGTCGACGGCCCGATGGAAACCCCGAATGACTACCATCGCGCCGTGCGGCAGGCAGCGCTGAGGAATGAGCGCTCGAGCGTGCTGCCGCAGCGCATCCGCGTCACGCAGTCATTGACAGTGGACGCGGATGCCGTGCCCGCCGGCGAGACGGTGCGCGCCTGGATTCCGTTTCCGCGCGTGCTGCCGGGGCAGCAGGAGGACGTGCAGCTCCTCGGCAGCACGCCCGCCACCCATGTCATCGCGCCGGAATCGGCCCTGCAGCGCACGGTTTACCTCGAGAAGATGGCGGAAAGCGGCACGCCGACCGGGTTCTCGATCAGCTACGAGCTGACGATCTACGCGCACTACCAACCGGTCGACCCCGAGCGCGTCGAGGCCGCCACGATCACGCCGGAGCTCGAACCTTTCGTATCCGAGCGCCCGCCGCACATCGTCTTCAACGAATCGCTGCGGCTCTTCTCGGAGCAGGTCGTCGGCGACGAGACCAACCCGTGGCGCATCGCGCAGAAACTCTTCGCCGCGGTCGACGAGATTCCCTGGGCCGGCGCGCGCGAGTACTCGACCATCACGAACATCAGCAATTACGCGCTGCACGCCGGCCACGCCGATTGCGGCCAGCAGACGCTGCTGCTCATGACGCTGCTCCGCATGAACGGCATTCCGGCGCGCTGGCAGTCGGGGATGGTCTACGCGCAAGGCGACTACTGGAACCTGCACGACTGGGGCTGGTTGTACATCGCGCCCTACGGCTGGATGCCGATGGACGAACCTTCGGCCGCTTCGAGGAAGCGTCCGCGCTCGAGTGGTTCTACCTCGGCGGGCTGGATGCTTACCGCATCGCATTCAACGACGACTACAGCCGCCCGTTCCATCCCGCCAAGCAGTTCTTCCGTTCCGAAACGGTCGACCTGCAGCGCGGCGAGGTGGAATGGTCCGGCGGCAATCTTTATTTCGACCAGTGGGATTACTCGTTCGACGCCGAAGTGGTGAGCGAGCCCGCGGGCGACGCCAAGAAAACCTGAGGAACACCTGGAGGGGGATATGAACAAGAAATCGCTGCGACGTTATGTACGCTCGGCCGCCGCGGCCGTGTCCACGGCGCTTTGCCTCGCTGTGTCCATGCCGGCCATGGCGCAATCGCAGGACGGCTCGCTGGCGGGCCAGACCGCGCCGGGAGCGGAGGTGACCGTGACGGACCCCAGCACCGGGTTCAGCCGCACGGTGACGTCAAGCGCCGACGGCAGCTACCGTTTCCCCTTCCTCCCGGTCGGCACCTACACTCTCGAGGCGAGCCGGGACGGCAACGTCGTCGCGCAACCGGTCGAGGTGGTCGTCAGTCTCGGCAAGACGACCACGGTCAACGTCGGCGCCGACATGGACGTCATCCAGGTCGTGGGATCGCGCATCACTCCGGCGATCGACGTCACCTCCACCGAATCCGCGATGAACATCACGAAGCTGGAGCTCGCCCGCCTGCCGGTGGATCGCGACCTGTTGTCGGTGGCCACACTGGCTTCCGGCGTGAACAAGGGAGAGTTCGGCGGAGCCTCGTTCGGCGGCTCGTCGGTGGCCGAGAACGCCGTTTATATCAACGGCTTGAACGTGACGGATTTCTATAATCGCGTCGGCTTCTCCTCGGTGCCGTATGCGTTCTACGAAGAGTTCCAGGTCAAGACGGGCGGCTATTCGGTGGAGTTCGGGCGCACCACGGGCGGCGTGATCAACGCCGTGACCCGTTCCGGCACGAACGAGTTCGAGTTCGGTGCCGAAGCCCTCTGGGAACCGAGCTTCCTGCAGAGCGAAGGCGAAAATCACTTCGACGCCGAGGGCAATGCCGAGTACATCGCGCAGCACGATGAGTATGACCGGCAGAGCCTGAATCTCTATGCCGGCGGTCCGATCGTCAAGGACAAGCTGTTTTTCTTCGCGATGTACGAGCTTCGCAATTACGAGCCGATCAACACCAACAACGACGGCACGGTAATCAACGACGCGACCTCCGACGACGGGTTCTGGGGTGCAAAGGTCGACTGGCAGGTGAACGACAACAACCTGCTGGAGTTCCTCGCGTTCTCAGATGAGAACACGGCGGTAACGGAGGTGTACGACTTCGATCTCGCCACCGGCTCTCGCGGCGAGTTCCAGCAATACGAATTCGGTGACAGCGGTGGCCTGAACTGGTCGGCGACGTGGACGACCTACCTGACTGATAACCTGTCGGCGCGCGCGATGTACGGCGAGACGGAGCGGACTTTCGCGCAGTACTCGTCCAGGGACGTCGACTGCAATCGTATCGATGACGATCGGGACGATGCACCCGAGGGACTGCCCGGTTGCACGAGCAGCTCTTCGGTAATAGCGCGCACGGACAACCGCGAGCAGGCCCGGTTGGATTTCCAATGGGCGCTGGGGGATCACCAGGTGCGCTTCGGCGTCGATCACGAGGTCGATACGTCCAACCATTTGCAGCACTATCCCGGTCCGGACCGGCTGCGATACTTCATCAACGACACCGCGCCCGGCACGACGCTGATCAACGGCGGTGTCGTCCCCGCCGGCGTGACTGCCTACGTGATGAGCCGAACCAACGAAGTCGATGGCGAATTCCAGACAACCGCCACCGCCTTCTACCTCGAGGATAGCTGGCAGCTCACGGACGCGCTGATCGTCGACGCCGGCCTGCGCTGGGACGCATTCGACAACAAGAACTCCGACGGCGACAGCTACATCAAAATGGATGACATGCTGGCGCCGCGGCTCGGCTTCTCCTGGGATATGCGGGGTGACGGCCGCAGCAAGGTGTTCGGTAACGCCGGCCGATATTTCCTGCCGGTCGCGAACGTGATCAACATCAAGCAGGCCGGCGGCTTTGCCGACGTGCGCACGTTCTACGTGTTCGAAGGCCTGGAGGACTTCGAGTACAACGGCCAGACTTACCAGCGCCCGATCCTGGGCGACCAGATCGGCCGGGTCTACGACGACCAGGGCGACGGCACGGTCGGGGACCTCCGCGGCGAGGTCGATGCCGACATGGACCCCGTCTACCAGGATGAAATCATCCTCGGCTACCAGTCCATGATCGACGACAAATGGTCGTGGGGCGTGCGCGGCATTTACCGCGAGCTCACCAACGCCATCGACGACATGGAGATCACGTCCAACGGAATCCTGTGCGGCGGCGACACCGGCTACGTCAACTGGGTGATGGCCAATCCCGGCGAGCCGGTGACCGTATGGGAGGACACGGACTGCGATGGCGTGTCGGATGCGTACATCACGATCGATACGTCGCAGGCGGGCTGGAGCCTGTACGACGACGCCGGCAACTACGTCGGGGAAGTCGGCTTCCCGGAGCCCGAGCGCACCTACAAGGCCCTGGAGCTCGTGCTGCACCGCGCCTGGGATGACCAGTGGTCGTTCAACGCCTCTTACACCCTGTCCTACAGCGAAGGCAATGCGGAGGGTCCGGTCAATTCGGATACCGACTTCTCCGATACCGGGCGCACGGAAAACTTCGACACCCCGTGGGTCAATTTCCGCGGCGCGGGTCCGCTGCCGAACGATCACCGCCACCAGATCAAGCTGCGCGGCTCGTACGGCCTGAACGAGAACTGGCAGCTCGGCGGCACGCTGTTCGCACTGTCCGGCCGTCCCATCAACGCTTTCGGAGTGGGCGATCCGTGGGATACCAAGAACTATCACAGCTATTTCGTCTGTGTCGCCAACTGCACCTCGCCGATCCCGTCCGAACGGGAATGGGAGCACCGGGCACGGGGATCGGCCGGGCGGACGCCATGGACCTACAACGTCGGGTTGAGCCTGACGTATCTCAAGGAATTGCAGGACTTCGACATCAGGGCCAAGTTCGCGGTGTATAACCTGCTCGACCAGCAGCGCGTAATCGAGGTCGACGACGAGTACGAGGATGACATCGGCTTCGTGAATCCGGACTACCTCGAGGGCACTGCGTATCAGTCGCCGCGTTACGCGCAGTTCCTGGTGACGGTTGATTTCTGACATCCCCTTCCGGCGGCCCGTGCCTCGCGGTGCGGGCCGCCGGTTTTTTTCCGCCGGCGATAACCCTCCGCCGGAAACCCCACCGGAAAGGCTCGACATCGATCTAGAGGCGCTCGCGCTCGAGCTGGGAACGCCTCTCTACGTCTACTCCGCCCGCGTCATCCGCGAGCGCGTCCGTGAGTTGCGCGCGGCGCTCGCCGGCCTCGATGCGACGATCTGCTATGCGGTGAAGGCCAACGGCAATCTCGCCCTTCTCGGGCTGATGGCGGAGCTCGGCATCGGTGCCGACATCGTTTCCGGCGGTGAGCTGCAGCGCTGCCTGCGGGCGGGCGTGCCGGCATCGCGGATCGTCTTCTCCGGCGTCGGCAAGACCGAAGCCGAAATCGACGAGGCGCTGGCGGCGGGCATCGCCCGCTTCAATATCGAGTCGCCGGACGAGCTCGAAATGCTGCAGTACCTCGCGCAACAGCGCGGCGCCGTCGCGCAGGCGGCGGTGCGCATCAATCCCGACGTGGACGCGCGGACGCACGCGAAGATCTCCACCGGCCGCTCCGGGAACAAGTTCGGCGTGAGCATCGCGGAGGCGCGCGGCTGGTTCGCCGGTAGCGCGCGGCTCACGCACGTGCGGCTCGACGGGCTGCACATGCACATCGGCTCCCAGCTCCTGTCGCTCGAGCCGTTCCGGCTCGCGCTCGACCGACTGGCATCGTTCCGGCGCGAGCTCGCGCGCGCCGGGCACACTATTGCGAGCGTGGACGTCGGCGGCGGACTCGGCGTCGCCTACCGTGCCGGCCACGACCGGCCCGCCAGCGCGGCGGAGTACGTGCGGCACATCCGCGACGCGCTGGACGGTTTCACCGGCCGCCTCATTCTCGAGCCGGGGCGCTGGCTGGTCGCCGAAGCCGGGCTGCTGCTGACCCGGGTGATTCGCGTGAAGCGCGGCGGCGAACGCCGCTGGCTGGTCGTCGACGCGGCCATGAACGACCTGCCGCGCCCCAGCCTCTACGATGCGTGGCACGACATCGTCCCCGTGGCGGACACGTCGCGGCCGCCGGCAACTTACGATATCGTCGGTCCGGTGTGCGAAAGCGCGGACATCTTCGCCCGCGGGCGCGAGCTGCCGGAATGCGCGCCGGGCGAGCTGCTCATGATCCGCGCCACCGGCGCTTATGGCGCGTCGATGGCGTCGACCTACAATGCGCGGCCGCTGGCGGCGGAGGTGCTGGTGGACGACGGGCACTACGCCGTGATCCGCCGCCGCCAGACGTTCGAAGACATGATCGCCGGCGAGGTGATAAACCCCGAATGGCAACAGCAAGCGAACAACCGGCTGTAGGAGCCTGTCCCAAAGGCGACACGGCGCCGACCGCGGTGTCGCCCGTGAGACGGGCTCCTACGGGTGCGCTTTTCCTCGCCCTGCTGGCCGGCTGCGTCACCGCGCCGCCGCCGCAATCCACAGCCGCCTACGACCGGGCCTTCGACGACATCATGGCGCGCTATCATCTGCCCGGGCTCGCCGTCGGCGTGATCGAGGATGGCCGCGTGGTCTACACCCGCACCGAGGGCGAGCTCGTCGCCGGCAGCGGCGACAGGATCGACCGGCAGACGCTGTTCAAGATCGCCTCCAACAGCAAGGCCATGACGGCGAGCGTGCTCGCGCGACTGGTCGAGGCCGGCAAGCTGCGCTGGGACGACCCGGTCATCAAACACCTGCCGGACTTCCGCATGCACGACCCCTGGGTCACGCAGCACATGCAGGTGCGCGACCTGCTGGTCCACAACAGCGGCCTGCCCGCGGGCGCGGGCGACCTGATGCTGTGGCCGGAGCCGAACCACTTCACGCGCGACGACATCATCGCGGGACTCGCCTACCTCGAGCCCGAGTACGGCTTTCGCTCCGGTTACGCCTACGACAACCTGCTCTACGTCGTCGCCGGCGAAGTGGCGGCGGCAGCCGGCGGCGCATCCTACGAGCAGCTCGTGCGCCGCGAGGTATTCGAGCCGCTCGAGCTCGACTGCATCGTCGGCGCATGGCGAAGCGAGGACGTCGGCAACGTGGCGCAGCCGCACAGGCGGGTCGGCGGCCGTAACGTTCCGGTGCGCGCGGACGGGGCGGTCGTGCCGGCCATCACGTCGGCCGCCGCCGGCGGCATCCGCTGCAGTCTCGATGCCATGCTGGCGTGGGCGCGGAACTGGCTCGCGCCGACACCCGGGCAACTCGAGTGGCTTCCGCCTGAACAGCGGCGCGCGATGTGGACCGCACGCACGCCGATGCCGATCTCGGACGGCCGCCGTGCCTGGAACGACACCCATTACTATGCTTACGCCTTCGGGTTCCGCCTCGCCGATGTCGACGGCGCGTGGACCGTTTCGCACACGGGCACCCTGATGGGCATGTACTCCGCGATGACGCTGCTGCCGGACCGGGCCAGCGGTTTCGTGCTGATGACGAACGGCGCCGGCAGCGAGGCGCGCACCGTCCTCAACGAGGTGCTCCTGAAGCAGTTCACCGCACCGGAGCAGGGACGGACCGTCGACTGGTACGCGGACGCGATCGCCCGTGACCGGGAGTCCGCGATGCCGGGCGGCAGCAGCGCGCCGGACACGTCCAGGCGCACGCCGGCGCGGCCGGCCGGCCTGCGCATCGGCACCGGGCTCTGGCGCGATCCCTGGTTCGGCGACGTCTCGATCTGCGCGCGCGGCGATGAGGTCCGGTTCCGGTCCGCGAAGTCGCCGCTGCTCACCGGCACGGTCATGCGCGTCGGCGAGCGCTACCTCGTCGACTGGGACGACGAGAGCGTCTCCGCCGAGGCCTGGCTGGACTTCGCCGCGGGCGCGGGCGATACGAAGCCGCAGCTCACCATGGCCAAGGTCGATCCGCAGGCCGACTTCAGCTTCGACTACGAAGACCTGCACTTCACCCGAACCGGAGAGTGCGAATGACGGCGGTGAACCGTGCGCCGTAGGAGCCCGTCTCACGGGCGACCCGGTGTTCCTGTCGCCCGTGAGACGGGCTCCTACAGGTGCGGTGTCATGCTCCTGGCATTGCTCACCGCCTCCGGTTGCGCTACGAGGTCAAGCATGGATCAGGTCGACTCCCTCATGCGCGCCTACGATGGCGCGGTGCCCGGCGCCTCCGTGCTGGTGCTGAAGGCCGGCGAGCCGGTCGTACGGCGGAGCTACGGGCTCGCCGACCTGGAGCACGGGACACCCGCGACGCCCGCCACCAATTACCGCCTCGCCTCCGTGACCAAGCAGTTCACGGCCGCGGCCGTCCTCCTGTTGGCCGAGGACGGCCGGCTGCTGCTGGACGACCGCGTCCGCAAGTGGCTGCCGAGCCTCCCCGCTTCCCAGGACCGCATCACGATCCACCATCTCCTGACTCACACCAGCGGCCTCATCGATTACGAAGAGCTCATGCCCGCCGATCTCGAGAAGCAGCTCCGCGACGCGGACGTGTTGAAGCTGCAGGAGCAGGAGCCGGCGCTGTATTTCCAGCCCGGCACGCACTGGCGTTACAGCAACGGCGGTTACGCGCTGCTGGCGCTCATCGTGGAACGCGCTTCCGGCATGACCTTCCAGGCGTTCCTGCGGGAACGCCTCTTCCTGCCGCTCGGCATGGACAACACGCTCGCGTACGTCACCGAAGGCCCGCCGGTCCCGAACCGCGCTTACGGGTACAGCTTCATCGGCGGCGCCTGGACGCGCACCGACCAGAGCGCGACCAGCGCGGTGCTCGGCGACGGCGGCATCTATTCGTCGGTCGACGACCTCGCGAAATGGGACGCCGCCCTCTACGACGACCGCCTGCTGTCCGACGAGGCCCGCCGGCTCGCCTTCACGCCCTGGGTGAAGAGCGACGATCCGGCGGTGGATTACGGCTACGGCTGGCGCGTTACCGGCGACACGCTGTGGCACTCGGGCGAGACCATCGGCTTCCGCAACGTCATCGTGCGCTGGCCGGAGCGGCACCTGACGGTGATCGTCCTCACCAACCGCAACGACCCCGAGCCCTACCCCCTGGCCTTGAAAATCGCAAAAGCCTACCAACCTGACTTGTAGAAGCCCGTCTCACGGGCGACCGGATGCCAACCGCCGCTGTCGCCCGTGAGACGGGCTCCTACCCGATTCGTTATCACCGTTGCCCGTTCACCGGCCCGATCCGGCACGGTGCTTGCATCGTCTACACTTCAACCAAGAGCACCAACGGACCGTAGAGGAGAAACCCGTGGCCATTCGATCCGTTCGATCGATTCATCTCATGTGGAGTCATGCCTGCGACGCGATGGATCGCGCCGACCGGCTGCACCGGCAGTTTTTCCGGCTGGGGCAGGTCGGGCACCTGCCGGCGTGGGAGCCGCCGGTGGACCTCTTCGAGGGCGAGGGCGAGCTGCTCGTCCGGATTGCCCTGCCGGACGTCGATCCCGGCAACTTCAAGCTGTCGCTGGTGGACAGCGCCCTGGTTCTGGCCGGACGGCGGCGGCTGCCGCCCGAGGCGGCCCGCTGGAAGATTCACCAGCTCGAAATTCCGTACGGCCGGCTGGAGCGGCGCGTGGCGTTGCCGCCGGGCCAGTACCGGATTGCCGCTCACCGCTACCTGAACGGCTGTCTCGAGATCCAGCTTGAAAGGAAGATGCACGATGAATGAGCCGAACCCGCAAGCCAACGATCCGAAAACGGAGATGAGCGATACGCTGCCGATCGTGCCAATCCGCGACATGGTGCTGTTCCCCGGCGTAATCCATCCCGTCACCGTGCGGCGGCCGGGCTCAATCGCCGCGGCCCAGGCGGCCATTCGCGGCAACGGCAAGCTGGGACTGCTCCTGCAGCGCTCGTCCGACAAGGAGAATCCGCTTCCCGACGATCTCTACTGGGTCGGTACCGTCGTCAATATCCTGCGTTACGTCACCGGTCCGGATAACGCGCATCACCTCATCTGCCAGGGCGAGATGCGCTTCAGGGCCACGGACTTCACGGAAACGAAGCCCTACATGCTCGCGCGCTTCGACATCCCGGAAGAAGCCGCCGGCAAGGAGGACGAAATCGAGGCCCGCGTTCGCGTGCTGAAGCAGCAGGCGACGCAAGCCATTGAATTCATGCCGCAGGTGCCCGGTGAGCTCGCTGAATCCCTGCGCGCCATCGACCAGCCCGGCATGTTGTGCGACGTCATCGCCGGCTTCCTCGACATCCCGGCGGCGGAGAAACAGCGCCTGCTCGAGACCTTCGACATTCGCAGCCGGCTCGACGCGGTGGTCGAGCTGATGGCCAGGCGGCTGGAGGTGCTGGAGCTGTCGCACCAGATCCAGGAGCAGACGAAGGCGTCGCTCAACGAACGGCAGCGCGAGGCGGTCCTCCGCGAGCAGCTACGGACGATCCAGCAGCAGCTAGGCGAAGGCGAGGAAGCCAATGCCGCGGAATTCGAGGCTATCGACAAGGCGATAAAGCATGCGGGCATGCCGGAGGAGGTCGAGGAGCATGCGCGCAAGGAATTCAAGCGCCTGAAGCAGATGCCGCCGCAGGCCGGCGAATACCCCATGCTGCGCAACTACATCGACTGGCTGACGGAGCTGCCGTGGTCGAAGCTCGACACGGAATCCATCGACATCGGGAAGGCCCGTCGCATTCTCGACGAGGATCATTACGATCTCGAAGATATCAAGAAGCGCATCGTCGAATACCTGGCCGTGCGCAAGCTGAACCCGGAGGGGCGCAGCCCGATCCTCTGCTTCGTCGGCCCGCCCGGCGTCGGCAAGACGTCCCTCGGGCAGAGCATCGCCCGCGCCGTGGGCCTCGAGTTCGTGCGCGCGAGCCTCGGCGGCACGCATGACGAGGCGGAGATTCGCGGTCACCGCCGTACTTACATCGGTGCCCTGCCCGGCAAGATCATCCAGAGCATTCGGAAAGCCGGCACGCGCAACCCGGTGTTCATGCTCGACGAGATCGACAAGCTCGGTGCCAGCCTGCACGGCGACCCGTCCTCGGCGCTGCTCGAGGTGCTGGATCCGGAGCAGAACTCCACGTTCCAGGACAACTACCTCGGCGTGCCCTTCGACCTGAGCAAGGTCGTGTTCATCGCCACGGCGAATCGCCTGGACACGATCGCGCCGCCATTGCTGGACCGCATGGAGGTGATCGAGCTGCGCGGTTACACGACCGAGGAGAAGCTGCAGATCGCCCGGCGCTACCTGGTCGAACGGCAACTCGAGAACAACGGGTTGTCCGCGGACCAGGTCGAGATCAGCGACGAGGCGTTACTCTCCATCATTACCGAGTACACGCGCGAGTCGGGCGTGCGTAATCTCGAGAAGCGGATCGGCGCGCTGCTGCGGCACGTCGCCGTCACCTTCGCCGAAGGCAACGGCGAAGCGAAGAAGCTCGGTACCGACGATGTGTACCGGATTCTCGGGGCGCCGAGATACGAGAATGAAGTTGCCCTGCGCACGGGCATGCCCGGCGTCGCCACCGGGCTGGCCTGGACGCCGGTCGGGGGCGACATCCTGTTCATCGAGTCCACGCGCATCCCGGGCAGCGGCAAGCTGATCCTGACGGGCAAGCTCGGTGACGTGATGAAGGAGAGCGCGCAGGCGGCGCTGAGCCTCGTGAAGAACCGCTTCGCCGATGTGAAGGAGGAAGCCGAGATACTGCGCACGAACGACTTGCACGTGCACGTGCCTGCCGGCGCCATCCCGAAAGACGGGCCAAGCGCGGGCGTCGCGATGTTCGTGTCCATGGCCTCGCTGATCACCAATCAGACCGTGCGGCACGACGTCGCCATGACGGGCGAGATCAGCCTGCGCGGCCTCGTCCTGCCGGTGGGCGGCATCAAGGAAAAGGTCATCGCCGCGCAGCGCGCCGGCATCAGGACGGTGATGCTGCCGGACCGCAACCGGAAGGACTACGAGGAGATCCCGGAATCGGTCCGCTCCGAGCTCCACTTCGTCTGGCTGAAGAACGTCGACGAAGCCCTCGAGGCCGCCCTCGCCCGGGATCCGCAACGCACCGCCGCCACCGCCCGCTGAACAGCATTGCAGGAGCCCGTCCCACGCGCGACCGCAAGGTCCATGACCGGCTCCGTCCGAGGACCGCGCCGCTCCGTCCCCGGCATCGAGCACGGCCGGCAATCGCCCCACTTCCTGTAGCGGCATGCGTTGAGGGCGTGCGGGGTTCAGTCGGTGGTCGCCCGTGAGACGGGCTCCTTGTATGTCGGCAGGATTTACGCACCGGGGTAGATTTCGATCAGGGGAGCCAGGCGGGTTTTCAGGGGGGCGAGCCAGGGGGCGTAGTGGCGCCACTGGTCGAGGCCGCTCTGGTAGATCGGCTGGCGGACCTGCTCGGAGCTCGGGGTGCGCACGGAGCGTTCCGTGCGGTGGAACTCCAGGCACGACTGCTCGAACGGCAGGCCGAGGAAATCCAGGATCCGCTTTACCTGGCTTTCCAGGTCGGCCACCACGTGTTCGTAATGTACGCGCAGCACCGTGCCCGGCAGCGCGCGATCCCAATGATCCATCAGCTCCGCGTAGCCGCGGTAATAGCGGGCCATCTCGTCGAGGTCGTAGGTGAACTCCTGGCCGTCCGCGAACAATTGCTTGTAGTTGCTGAAACAGCAGGCCATCGGGTGGCGGCGCGCGTCGATGATCTTCGCGTTCGGCAGGATCAAGTGAATGAGGCCGACGTGCATGAAGTTGTTCGGCATCTTGTCGATGAAGCGCGGTGCGCCACCGCGGCGAAAGCGGGTCTCCTCGATGTAGGCGGCGCCCAGTTTCCGGAGCTGTCCCGGTTCGAGCTCGCGCAGCACGGCGGGATAGCGCGCCTCCTCTGAGATCGACCGGCGGCCGTTCAGGCGATGCGCAAGCGCAATCACGTTCGGCAGCTCCATCGTGCCGTCGATTTGTGAATGCGAGGCGAGGATCTGCTCCAGCAGCGTCGATCCCGAGCGCGGCAGCCCCACGATGAAGATCGGGTCCGCGGCAGGCGCACCGTCTCCGGCGCGGCTCCCGAAGAAGTCCGCGGTACAAACCCCGGCTTGCGCCTGCATTGCGCGCTCGGCGCGCTCGGGATCGTAACGCAGGCCCTCCCGGCGCAGCCGGTTGCCCTGTTCGTAGCGGGCGAACGACCGGGCGAAATCCTCGCGATCTTCCCAGGCCTTGCCGAGCGCGAAGCACAGGTGGAAGCGGTCCGCGGTCGCGGTCCGGCCGTCGTCCACGTAGCGCTCCATTGCTCCCATCTCGTCGTCCGTAAAGCGGTATGTCTTGAGATTGGCGAGGCTCCAGAACGCATCGCCGAAATCGCCGCGGGCTCGCCACGCGTTCCGGTAGGCCTCGACGGCTTCGTCCAGCCGGCCGACGGTTTTCAGCACGTGCCCGCGAGCGAGATGCGGTTGCTCGAGCTCGCGATGGCGGTCGATGACCCGGTCGTACACCTCGAGCGCCGCGTCGAAGCGGCCGGTCGCCCCGCATTCGTTGGCGTAGCTCAGCTCGAACATCGGATTGCCGGGAAAGCGGCTGCGCAAAAGCTCCGCCTGCGCCAGCGCCTGCTCGAACTTCTGCCGCTTGTGCAGGATCTCCACGTAATCGCGCCGCACGAGCCAGTTGCCGGGCGCGAACTCGACGGCGCTTTCCAGCAGGAACTCCGCGTCGTCGTAGATGTAGAGCTTGATGCCGATGCGGGCGAGCAGCCGCATGGCCTCGACGTGCTGCGGCTCGCGGCGCAGGAAATCCCGGCACAGGGTTTCCGCCTGGAACAGCTTGCCTTCCTGGATCAGGCTCGCGACCGTAACGAGCTCCGGCGGCAGCGCCGTCAGGCGGCGATGCTCGGCATCGGCGACCGCCGCGGCCCCGCGGTGGCCCTGGCGCTGCTCGAGGCCGGCGAGCTCGCGCCACGACGCGACCAGAGCCCGGTTCAGCTCGACCGCGCGCCGATAGGCGGCGCAGGCGCGCGTCACGTCACCCCGCGTATTGTGCAGATGCCCGGCTTCCTGCCAGGCGCGCGCGTAGCGCGGCTCGAGAGTGGTCAGCCGGCCGAGCGTGGCGAGGGCGTCCTCGCTGCGGCCGAGATAGCGCTCCGCGACCGCCTGCACGTACAGCGGATCGGGGTCGTCGGGATTCGCGGCCGCTTGCGCGCGCGGGGCGGCGAGAGCCTCTTCGAGGCGGCCGGCTTCGAGGAGTTGCCGGGCGTCGGACACGTTTCCCGCGTCGGTCTCGCGCAATGCGCGCTCCTACGGCGCGAGTCCCGCGTCCGCTGGCGGGATTTCGGCTGTAGGA
>DASSBS010000129.1:0-16674 GCA_035698445.1 Woeseiaceae bacterium | reverse complement strand
CCCCCACGGTGCCCCCCCGGTGCCGGCCCCCACGGTGCCGGGTCGTACTTTCGTACTTGTTGCTGATCAAGGCTACGGATGCACCGTAACGGCACCAAGTACGAAAGTACGACCCGGCACCGCTAAAGTACGACCCGGCACCGCTCATACGGCAACAAGTACGAAAGTACGACCCGGCACCGCTCATACCAGCGGCACCGAAAACGCATTGCGCCCGGCGTAGCGGGCGCCCGTTCCCAGTTCCTCCTCGATCCGGAGGAGCTGGTTGTACTTCGCGATGCGATCGGAGCGCGACAGCGAGCCGGTCTTGATCTGGGTGGCGCTCGTCCCGACCGCGATGTCGGCGATCGTGCTGTCGCAGGTCTCGCCGGAACGGTGCGACACCACTGCGCTGAACCCTGCCGTCACGGCCATAGTAATCGCATCAAGAGTTTCCGTTAAGGTACCGATCTGGTTGGGTTTTATCAAGATGGAATTGGCGATTTTCTGCTCGATGCCGCGCGCCAGGATGCGCGTGTTGGTGACGAACAGGTCGTCGCCCACGAGTTGCACCCGGGCCCCGAGCTTTTCCGTCAGTAACTGCCAGCCGTCCCAGTCGCCCTCGCTCATGCCGTCCTCGATGCTGATGATCGGGTAACCCTCGACCAGCCCGGCGAGGTAGTCGGCGAAGCCGGCTGCGTCGAACTCGCGCCCCTCCGAGGCGAGGCGGTAGCGGCCGTCGTCGTAAAACTCCGAGCTCGCGACGTCCAGCCCGAGCCAGACGTCGCCGCCTGCTTCGAACCCGGCCTTGCCGATCGCCTCGACGATCGTATCGAGCGCGGCGCGATTCGACGGCAGGTCCGGCGCGAAGCCGCCCTCGTCGCCGACGGCGGTATTCTGGCCGCGGCTCTTCAGCACGCTTTTCAGCGCGTGAAATATTTCGGCGCCGTAACGCAACGCTTCCGTGAAATTCGGCGCGCCGACCGGCAGGATCATGAACTCCTGCACGTCGATATTGTTGTCGGCATGCGCACCGCCGTTGATGATGTTCATCATCGGCACGGGCAACGTGTTGTCGTGACCCAGGTGACGGAAGAGCGGCACGCCGGCCGACGCCGCCGCGGCTTTCGCCGCCGCAAGCGACACCGCCAGCAAGGCGTTTGCGCCGAGCGACTGCTTGTTCTCCGACCCGTCGAGCTCGATCAGCTTCTCGTCCAGCGCGCGCTGATCGGCGAAACGTTCGCCACTCAAGCGTTCGCGCAGCACGCCGTTGACGTTCGCGACCGCCTGCAGCGTGCCTTTGCCGAGATAGCGGGCCTTGTCGCCGTCGCGTAATTCGACGGCTTCCCGGCTGCCGGTGGAGGCGCCCGAGGGCACGCCGGCGCGGCCGAAGCTGCCGTCTTCCAGCCGGACGTCGGCCTCGACCGTGGGATTGCCGCGGGAATCGAGGATTTCGCGGCCGTGGAGGTGCTTGATAACGATCATTTGCCGTCCCTGGAGCATGCGCTGCTGCAGGTGCCCGTCTCACGGGCGACAGCGGCGGTGAAGGTCGAGTCGCCCGTGAGACGGGCACCTGCAAGAGGAGTGGCGGCGTTCAGGTCAGGGCCCAAGGCCGTACTCCGCTTCCTGGAAGGGCTGCTTCTTCACCGCGGCGTCGATTTCCTGCAGCCGCTCGAGCAGCGCCGCCATGCGATCGAGCGGCCACGCGTTCGGGCCGTCGCTCAGAGCCCGTTCCGGGTCCGGGTGCGTCTCCATGAAGAGTCCGGCGACCCCCGCCGCAACGGCGGCGCGCGCCAGCACCGGGATGAACTCGCGCTGCCCGCCGGAGGCGGTGCCGCGGCCGCCCGGCAACTGCACTGAATGGGTGGCGTCGAACACGACCGGGCAGGAGGTCAGGCGCATCACCGCGAGGCTGCGCATGTCGGCCACGAGGTTGTTGTAGCCGAAGGAAAAGCCGCGCTCGCACACCATGATGGCGTCGTTGCCGGTCGATTTCGCCTTATCGACGACGTTCTGCATTTCCCAGGGCGACAGGAACTGGCCTTTCTTGATGTTCACGGGCCGGCCGGCGCCGGCCGCCCGGAGGATGAAATTCGTCTGCCGGCACAGGAAGGCCGGTGTCTGCAGCACGTCGACGACCGAGGCGACCTCGTCCATCGGCGTGTCCTCGTGCACGTCGGTGAGGACCGGCACGCCGACCTGGCTTCGTACCTCGCCGAGGATCCGCAAGCCCTCCTCCATGCCGGGGCCGCGGAAGCCTTCGCGGGAACTGCGATTGGCCTTGTCGAAGGACGATTTGTAGATGAACGGGATGCCGAGACGGCCGGTTATCTCCTTGAGGGCGCCGGCCGTGTCCAGCGCCATCGCCTCGCTTTCGACCACGCAGGTGCCGGCGATCAGGAAAAACGGGCGGTCGGCGGCCGCTTCGAAGCCGCAAAGCTTCATGCCCGGGCGACCTTCGGCAGCTCCCCCCGGCGGTGTTTGCGCGCGGCCATGATGAATCCCTTGAACAGGGGATGGCCGTCGCGCGGGTTCGACGTGAACTCGGGGTGGAACTGGCTGGCGATGAACCAGGGATGACCCGGCAGCTCGATCACTTCGACCAGGTCGTCGACCGAGGTCCCCGAGAAGCGCAGGCCCGCCGCAAACAGGCGCTCGCGATAGTTGTTATTGACCTCGTAACGGTGGCGGTGGCGCTCGTGGATCTCGCGCTTCCCGTACACCGCCGCCGCCAGGGAGCCCTCCGCGAGCAGGACCTTCTGCGCGCCGAGGCGCATCGTGCCGCCGAGGTCGGAGTCCTCGTCGCGCTCCTCGACGTCACCCTCGCCGGTCTGCCATTCGGTGATCAGCGCAATGACCGGGTGCGCCACGTTCGGGTTGAACTCGGTGCTGCCCGCACCTGCAAGCCCGGCAACGTGGCGCGCGAACTCGATGACGGCGACCTGCAGTCCGAGGCAGATGCCGAGATACGGAATCCCGTTCTCGCGCGCGTAGCGCACGGCCAGGATCTTGCCCTCGGTGCCGCGGTCGCCGAAGCCGCCGGGAACGACGATGCCGTGCATGCCGCGCAGGCAATCGGCCCCGTCGGCCTCCACGTCCTGCGACTCGATGTAATGGATGTTGACACGCGTGCGCGTGTGGATGCCGCCGTGCAGCAGCGCTTCGGAGAGCGATATGTAGGAATCGCGAAAATCGACGTACTTGCCGACCAGTGCGATGTCGACCTCGGAATCCGGGTTCTGCTTGGCGGCCACCACGGTCTTCCATTCGCTCAGGTCAGCCGGCGGCAGGTCCAGCCGGAGCTGGGCCGCGACGATGTCGTCGAGCCCCTGCGCGTGCATCATGCCCGGGATCTTGTAGAGATCATCGACGTCGATGGCCGAAATGACCGCTTTTTCCTGCACGTTCGTGAACAGGGCGATTTTGCGGCGCTGCTCGGCGGGCAGCTCCTGCTCGGAGCGGCAGACGAGGATGTCCGGCTGGATGCCGATGGAGCGCAACTCCTTCACGGAGTGCTGCGTCGGCTTCGTCTTGATCTCCTGGGAGGAAGCGATGTAGGGCACCAGCGTCAGGTGCACGTAGACGACCCGGTCGTGACCGAGCTCCACCCCCATCTGGCGGATGGCTTCGAGGAACGGCAGCGATTCGATGTCGCCGACCGTGCCGCCGATCTCCACCAGGCAGATGTCGGCGTCGCCGGCGCCGCGGCGCACGCTGTCCTTGATCTCGTCGGTGATGTGCGGAATGACCTGGACGGTGGCGCCGAGGTAATCGCCGCGCCGCTCTTTGGCGATCACGGTCTCGTAGATGCGCCCCGTCGTGAAGTTGCTGTTGCGGCCGGTCGTGGTGCGCACGAAGCGCTCGTAATGGCCGAGATCGAGGTCGGTCTCGGTGCCGTCGTGGGTGACGAACACTTCGCCGTGCTGGAACGGGCTCATGGTGCCGGGATCCACGTTGATGTAGGGATCCAGCTTGATCATGCTGATCGAGAGGCCGCGCGATTCGAGGATGGCGCCGAGGCAGGCCGACGTAATGCCCTTGCCGAGCGAGGACACTACGCCGCCGGTGATGAATACGTACGCTGTCATGTACCCCTGCCCTCGCGACCGTCACCGCAATAAAAAAAGGTCGGAACAGAAAGTCGCAGCCGCGCACATCGCGCCATCGTGACTTCCCTCCAACCCGTTGACGGTCCCGTCGATTGAATGAAAAGACGGGGTTACAAGTTATCAGATCGACCCCGGACAAACAATGCGACGTGCACGGCGTCACCGGCTGGTCGCCCGTGAGACGGGCTCCTGCATGGGAACCGTCACCTGTAGGAGCCCGTCCCACGGGCGACAACCACGTTTAGAAGAGCGGCGGCCTGTCCATCCAGCGCACGCGGTACCCTTGCGCGCACACCACCTCCTCCGCCACCCACAGGTCCGCCACCGCTACCAGCTTCCCGTCCGCATACAACAACGGCACGCATTCCCGCATCCACGGCAGCACCCCGTGCTCCTGCAGCAGTTTCTTCAAGCGCTGCGTATGCCCGCGGCCGGCCGGCCGCAACGCTTCGCCCCCGGCGCGAAAACGCACGCGCAAGCCGTCGCCGACGACCCGCGGGTCGATACCGCCCGCCTCGGCGCGCTCGAGTTGCAGGCTGCCGAGCGAATCGCCGAGCCGGAGCGGCCGGCCGTCGGCGCGCAGCACCAGGCCTGCGGCAGGCAATCCATACTCGACGGGCGGCAGGATGTACAAGCTGCCGCGATAGCGGCGGAGCTCCGCGCCGGGCCAGCGGACGAGCGGCTGCGCGTCGGGGCGCGCCGGCAGCAGCTCGCGCACGGCCTGCTCCAGCCGCCCCGAGGGTGCGGCCCGGAGCCCGAGTCGGCGAATGGCGTGGCGCAGCACATTCTTCTGGCGCGCCCGCGGCAGGCGCCGCAGCCCTTCCACGTCCAGGCGCGCCGCATCGCCGCCGAGCACCGCCAGGTCGAGTGCGGCGAGCTCGCCCTGCAGCGCGTTCGCCTCGGCCAGCAGCTCGGCACTGCGGGCGAGCCGCGCCGAGACGGCCGGCCAGCGGCGGCGCAGCGCCGGCAGGATCTCGCGCCGCAGGAAGTTGCGGTCGAAGCGGGAATCGGCGTTGGAGGGATCGTCGCACCACTCGAGGGCGTGCGCCGCCGCGTACGCCTCGATCTCCCGGCGCGGCACGCCGAGCAACGGGCGCAACAGCAACCCTTCGCCGAACGGCTGCACGGCGCCGATGCCGGCAAGCCCCGCCGTGCCGCTGCCGCGCAGCAGGTTCAGGAGCAGCGTTTCCGCCTGGTCGTCCTCGTGGTGGGCCGTCAGCACGTGATCGCCCGGCCCGGCGAGCTCCGCCAGCACCGCATAGCGCTGCTCGCGCGCGGCGGCTTCCACCCCGCGCGGATCGGACGCCGCGATCTCGATCGGGCGCGCTTCGTATCGCACGCCCAGACGCTCGGCGAAGCGCGCGCAATGCCGCTCCCAGGCGGCGGCGTCCGGCTGCAGGCCGTGGTTGACGTGAACCGCCACGATGGGTGCCGCGCGCGCGCCCGCCTGGTACAACGCGTGCAGCAGCACCGTGGAATCGAGCCCGCCGCTGTAGGCGACGAGGTAACGCGTGGGCATTCGCGCACCCGCGAGCTGCTCCAGCCGCTGCAAAACGTCGTCCGGTGTCACCAGTCCCTCTCGAGCACGCGCCTTCATTGGCCGTGGCATGAAACTTGCTGCATCTTGCAACGCGCCAGTCACCTTGTCGACGCGAAGCCCCGGAATCCTGCCCGGTCAACGCGTCACCGACCCGGTCGATACGAGCCCAAGGATCACACATGACGAACTCCGCCGCCTCGGAAGTGCACGAGCCGTTCTGGTTTCCCGCCGAACAGGATGCCGGGACGCATCCTCCGCCCGATGGCGATCTCGAAGTCGACGTCGCGGTCGTCGGCGCCGGGATTGTCGGCCTCACCACGGCCTGCCTCCTGCTCGCGGCGGGGCGCAAGGTCGCCGTGTTCGAGGCGCGCCGGGTCGGGCGCCAGGCCACCGGGCGCTCCACCGCCAAGGTAACGTCGCAGCACGGCAAGCGCTACAAGGATCTCATCGCTAACATCGGCAAGCGCGGTGCCCGCCGGTACGCAGCCGCCAACGAGCGGGCGATCGGCCGCATCCGCAACCTCTGCGATTCCTTCGGCCTGGACTGCCGCCTGGACATCCTGCCGGCGTTCGTGTTCGCGGAGACGGAGGAACAGGTCGCCGCGCTGCGCGAGGAGGCCGAGGCCGCGGCCAGCCTGGGGCTGCCCGCCGCGTTCGTGCGCGACGTCGAGCTGCCGTTTCCCGTCGCCGGCGCGCTGCGCTTCGACGACCAGTCGCAATTCGATCCTTATCGCTATCTCACCGGCCTCGGCGCGGTGGTGGCAGGCGAAGGGATGCTGTTCGAGAATACCCGGGTGACCGGGATCGAGCACGGCGAACCGTGCCGGCTGCAGGCGGGCGCTGCGGCCGTTACCGCCGCCAACGTGATCGTCGCGACGCAAATGCCCGTGATCGGTGATGGCCTGTTCTTCGCGAAAAATTTTCCGATTGCCCACCCGATGGCGGCGGCGCCGCTGCCCGACTCGGCCGGTTTCGAGGGCATGTTCATCAGCAGCGGCTCGCCGACGCATTCCTTCCGCGCCGCGCGCAAGAACGGCCGCCGCTACATCGTCGCGGTCGGCGGCGAGTACAAGACGGGCGTGCCGGAGGAACTGGAGGCCAGTCTCGACGACCTGCGGGAGTTCCTGCGCCGCGGCTTCGGCATCGAGCGGCTGTCGCACGTCTGGGTGAACGAGGATTTCCGGCCGATGGACGCGCTGGCGTTCATCGGGCCGGTCAGCTCGTCGAAATCGAACCTGCACGTCGCCGTCGGCTTCGACGCCTGGGGCATCACGCAGGGCACGGCGGCGGCCGAGATCATCGCGGACAAGGTGCTCGGCCGCGACAACGAAGACGCGGAGGTGTTCGATGCCGCGCGCGTGCGCCCCCTGGCGGGCGGGCCCGAGCTGGTGGCGGAGAACGTGAAAACCGGCGCTCGGCTGGCGGGCGATCGCCTGTTCCGGCGGCAGGTGCAGTCGCTCGACGACATCCCGGATGGCCAGGGCGGCATCATCGAGCGCGACGGCGAGCAGCTCGCGGTCATCAAGGACGGCGACGAGATCGGGCAGGCACTGTCCGCCGTCTGCACGCACCTGGGCTGCATCGTCGGCTGGAATGCGGTCGACCGGACCTGGGACTGCCCCTGCCACGGCTCGCGCTTCGATACGCAAGGCCAGGTGCGGAGCGGACCCGCGCTCCAGCCGCTGGAACGGAAATCGGTACCGACCGGGCCGCGCCCGCCGGCACCGGAACGCGAGAGGCCGGCCCGCCGCCAGTGAGAGTACTGGTCGTCGGCGCCACCGGCCTGATCGGTTCCGCGGTCTGCGCGCGGGCGCTTGCAGAAGGTCACGCGGTGGTTGCCGCCATCCGGCCGGGCAGCGAGACGCGTCCCGCGGGCGTGGACGGTGTCGTCGAGATCGACGTCGCCCGCGCGACCGACCTTTCCGACTGGGAGCCGCACCTCGACGACATCCAGGCGATCGTGAACTGCGCCGGTGTGCTCCAGTCGGGGCCGCTGCAGTCGCCGCAGGGCGTCCACTGCCGCGGCATCGCGGCGCTCGCCGAGGCCTGTGTCGAGCGTCGCATCCGGCGCGTGATTCACCTGTCCGCGATCGGCGTCGATCGCGGCGCGCTGTCGGAGTTTTCGGAGAGCAAGGCGGCCGGCGACGCCGCGCTCATGGCGCAGGATCTCGACTGGGTGGTGCTCAGGCCGTCGGTGGTGCTGGGTGCGGGCGCTGCGGGCGCGGGCGCGCTGTTCCGGGGCCTGGCGGCGTTGCCGGTGTTGCCGCTCATGCCCTCCACCGGGCCGCTGCAGGTTGTGCAGCTCGACGATCTCACGCGCACGGTCATGTTCTTTCTCGATCCCTCGGCGCCCGGGCGGGTCGTCATGGAAGTGGCCGGGCCGGAGCGGCTGGCGCTTGCGGACGTCGTCGCCGCGCACCGGCGCTGGCTCGGCTGGCAGCCGGCGCGGCGCCTGCCGCTGCCCGCCTGGCTCGCGACGCTGCTTTATCGCGCCGGCGATTTCGCCGGCCGCCTCGGCTGGCGCCCGGCGCTCCGGAGCAACGCGCAGCGGGAAATCGCCCGCGGCGCGGTGGGCGACCCGCACTACTGGCAGGAGCTCACCGGTATTACGCCGGAAACGCTGGAGCACGCGCTCACCACGCGGCCCGCCTCCCCGCAGGAGCGCTGGTTCGCGCGGCTGTTCCCGTTAAAGCCGGTCATTTTTATCGTGCTGGGGCTGTTCTGGCTCGGCACCGGGCTGGTGTCGCTGGGCCCCGGCTTCGACATCGGCAAGGAGCTGCTCGTTACCTCGGGCCTGCCGGCCCTCGCCGCGCCCGGCGTCATCGCCGGCGCGCTGGCAGACATGATCGTCGGCGCCGGCATGCTCTACCGCCCGGCCGCGCGGCGCGCGCTGTACGGCGGGATCGCGCTCTCGATTTTCTACCTCGTGACCGGTACCTTGCTGCTGCCGGAACTGTGGCGGGATCCGCTGGGGCCGATGATGAAGATCTGGCCGATACTCGTGTTGAACATCGTCGCGCTCATGATCCTGGACGAGCGGTGACGGCGTACTTCCTGCTGAAGTACCTGCACGTGATCGGCGCCGCCGTGCTCCTCGGCAGCGGGGCCGCGATCGCGTTTTTCATGCTGCGCGCGCATCTTACAGGCGACGTCGGCACCGTCGCCTCCGTGTCGCGCATCGTGGTCGTGGCGGATTACCTCTTCACCACGACGGCCGTGGTGCTGCAGCCTGTGACAGGCATCGCGCTCGCCACGCTGCGCGGCTATCCGCTCACCGACGGCTGGATCCTGCTCTCGCTGCTGCTCTACGCCTTCGTGGGCGGGTTCTGGCTGCCGGTCGTGTGGATGCAGGTCCGGATGCGCGACCTGGCGCTGGAAGCGGTCGCGGCAAAGGCGCCGCTGCCCCGGCAGTATCACCGGCTGTTCCGGTGGTGGTTCGCGTTCGGCTGCCCGGCGTTCGCGGGCGTGCTCGCGATATTCTGGCTGATGATCAGGCGGCCGGTGCTGAATTTCTGAGGACGTGCGAAGCCGGTAGTACCGGCATTTTGCAATCAGGCAATTCCCAGCCATACCGACAATGCGCGGCTTACCCGAATCATCGGATCGTCGCCAAGCTGCCCGACGACTTTGCCGATTTTTGCACGTGGCAAGGTGATTGCCTTGTCCACCATCACCTGAGAAACCCGGGCAAGGCCATTCTGACGGCTCGGATCGATGGTGAGGCGAAAAAGCGGAGCATCCACGATGTTGCTGGTTAGCGGCAGGACGGTGACGCTGGCATGGGTCTCATTGAAAGCATCGGCCTGCGCAACCAGAGCCGGCCGCGGTTTGCCGTAGTCCCCCCGAACAGCCACTGTGACGATGTCGCCGCGTTTCACATCCAGCCTTCTACCGACCCCGCCGCGCCTTCGAGCAGGCCGTCGATTCGCTCGGACTTGTCAGCCGCCGCGGCGAGTTGTGACTGGCGGCGGCATTCCTTCCGGAAATTCGGCGATCGTGTATCCGGAACCCACAGGTTGACCTGGCGAAATCCAAGCCTCTTCATCTTGGTCCGATAGGTCTGGGCGCTTTCGCGGGCGGCATTCCGCTTCGCATTCATGCGACGACCTCCTGCTAGTAATATGACTAGTAATGATACCACGCGGCGGGCGGCAACAGGGAGTTATTCTTTGTAGCGGCCGAAACCGGCGATGCGGGCCTGGCGTTGCCGGAGGAGCTCCCCGGGCTCGAGGCGATCGAGGTCGTCGAGGTGTTTCAGGAGCGCATTCTGCAGGACCTCCGCCATGGCTTTCGGATCGCGGTGGGCGCCGCCCAGCGGCTCCGGCAGCACTTCGTCGACGAGGCCGAACTCGTTCAGGCTATCGGCCGTGATGCGCATGGCTTCCGCGGCCTCTTCCGCTTTCTCGGCACTCTTCCAGAGAATGGAGGCGCAGCCTTCGGGGGAGATGACGGAATAGATGCCGTACTGCAGCATGAGCAGGCGATCGGCGACGCCGATGGCAAGCGCGCCGCCGGAGCCGCCTTCGCCGATGACGACGCTGACGATCGGGGTGCGCAGCCCGGCCATGACGTAGAGACTGCGCGCGATGGCCTCGCTCTGGCCGCGTTCCTCGGCGCCGATGCCGGGATACGCGCCGGGCGTGTCGATCAGCGTCACGATGGGCAGCGAATACTTCTCCGCCATCTGCATCAGGCGCTGGGCCTTGCGATAGCCTTCCGGCTTCGGCATGCCGTAGTTGCGGCGGACGCGTTCCTTGGTGTCCCGGCCTTTCTGGTGGCCGAGGAACATGACCGCGCGCCCGTCGAGCCGGCCGATGCCGCCGATCATGGCGGGGTCGTCCGCGTACATGCGGTCGCCGTGCAGTTCCTGGAAATCCGGTGCCAGCACCTCGAGATAGTCCAGCGTGTACGGCCGCATCGGGTGGCGGGCAACCTGCGCGACCTGCCAGGGCGTGAGCTTCGCAAAAATGCCCCGGGTCAGCCCTTCGAGCTTGCCTTTCAGCTTCGCAATCTCGTCGCTGAGATTGATTTCGGAATCGTCGCCGACCATCCGGAGCTCGGCGATTTTGGCCTCCAGCTCCGCGATCGGCTGTTCGAAATCCAGGAATTTCAGGTCCATCGGCGTCCTTTGTCGCTGCCGTCTCGGGGAGGCGCCCGGCCACTGTACACAAGCTGAAACGCGCGCCGCAACGCACGGCGTCTCCGGCAGGAGGCTATACGGTCTCCCGGGGCGGTGCGTAGACGAGGCGCACACTGTTGCGGCCGAGGAGCTCGGCGAGCTTGTCGCGCAGCTCGCGGCTCGGGCGGACGCTCCATTCCTTGCCCAGATCGAGCCGCCCCGTCGCGCTCTGGCCGACGTAGTGGACGGCGACGTCGCAACTGCCTTCACGATAGGGCAACAGCAGGTCGTGCAATAGCGTAAGCACCCGCTGCCCCTGCCCGTCCGGCAGGAGCGACAGCACCATGCTCTTCGCGCGCGCCTCGATCATCTTGTCGATCGGCTGGACCTGCTTCGCGTTCACCTGCCAGCCGCCGATGAAGTCGTCGTAGCGCAAGGTGCCTGCGACGACGACGATCTCGTCCTTGACCAACAGGTGGCGGAACTCCTGGAACCCCTCGTTGAAGAGGCTCACCTCCAGCCGGCCGCTGTCGTCATCCAGCGTGACCGTGACGCGGTTGCCGCGCTTGCGGACGTCCATCACCAGTCCCGCGACCGTCACCTCCCGGCGGGGCTGGGCGAACTGCCGCTCGCCGCTGGACGGCGGTGGCGGCTCCGACGCAAGATCGGCGAGCTTCGCGTCGACGAAATGGCGGGCGTCGTTGCGGACGGCATCGAACGGATGGCCGGTCAGGTACAGTCCCAGCGCGTCTTTCTCGTGCGCGAGGCGTTCGCGGTCGCTCCATTCCTGCAGCTCGGGAACCGGCGGCTCCGGCAATGGCACGGCCGCGGCGGGCTCCGCCGCCACGGGCTCCAGCAGGCCGAACAGGTCGTCCTGGCCGGCTGCCGCGGCGCGCGCCTGCTGCTCCGCGCGCTTCAGCGCTTGCGGCAACCGCTCCATGAGCGCCCGGCGGCTGCGGCCGAATTCGTCGAACGCGCCCGCCTTGATCATGGCCTCCAGTGCCCGCCGATTGACCTTTTCCGCGTCCACGCGCCGGCAGAGCTCGTCGAGGCTCGCGAACGCACCGCCCCGTTCCCGCTCGGCGACGATCGCCTCGACCGCGCCGCGCCCCACGCCTTTGATGGCGCCGAGCCCGTACAGGATGGTCTTCGGGTCCGGCACGCCGAACGCATAGCCGGAGCGGTTGATCGAGGGCGGCTCGAGCGTGAGTCTCAGGCCCCGGCAGTCGTCCTTCAGCAGCACCAGCCGGTCGGTGTTGTCGAGGTCGGCGCTCATGCCGGCCGCGGTGAACGCCGCCGGGTAGTGCGCCTTCAGGTACGCCGTCTGGTAGGCGAGCAGCGCGTAGGCCGCGGAGTGCGACTTGTTGAAACCGTAGCCCGCGAACTTTTCCATCAGGTCGAAAATGCGGGTCGCCGTGCGCTCGGAGACGCCGCGCTCGCAGGCGCCGGTCACGAACACCTCGCGCTGCTTCGCCATCTCCTCCGGCTTCTTCTTGCCCATGGCGCGGCGCAGCAGGTCGGCGCTGCCGAGCGTGTAGCCGGCGAGCACCTGTGCGATCTGCATCACCTGCTCCTGGTACAGGATGACGCCGTAGGTCGGCTTCAGCACCGGCTCGAGATCCGGGTGCAGGTAGTCGATCTCCGCCTGGTTCAGGTCGTGCTTGCGGGTCACGAAGTCGTCGACCATGCCGGACTGCAGCGGCCCCGGCCGGAACAGGGCCACGAGGGCGACGAGATCGTCGAAGCAATCCGGTTTCAGGCGCTTGACCAGGTCGCGCATGCCGTTCGATTCGAGCTGGAAAACACCTCTCGTGTTCGGCAGCGGCGGTGCGCTGGTGCAGTCCCGTAGCAGCTCGAAGGTCTTCTCGTCCTGCATCGGGATGGCGGTGATGTCGAGCGGCGAATCGGGCTGCTGCGCGTTCACGATCTTCACCGCCCAGTCGATGATCGTCAGCGTCTTCAATCCGAGGAAGTCGAATTTGACGAGCCCCGCCGCCTCCACGTCGTCCTTGTCGAGCTGCGTCACGACGTGCGCGCCGCCCTCCTCGCAGTAAAGCGGCGTGAACTCCGTCAGCGGCGCCGGCGCGATGACCACCCCGCCCGCATGCTTGCCCGCGTTGCGCACGAGGCCTTCGAGCGAGCGGGCGAGATCGATAATGGAACGGACCTCCTCGTCGTCCCGGTACATCGCCGCGAGCTCCGGCTCGTTCTCCATCGCCTTGTCCAGCGTTATGCCGACTTCGAACGGTACCTGCTTCGCGATCCGGTCGACGAAGCCGTACGGCTGCCCGAGCACGCGGCCGGCGTCGCGGATCACGGCTTTGGCCGCCATCGTGCCGCAGGTGATGATCTGGGAGACGCGGTCGCGCCCGTAACGCTCCGCCACGTACTCGATGACGCGGTCGCGGCCTTCCATGCAGAAGTCGATGTCGAAGTCCGGCATCGAGACGCGCTCGGGATTCAGGAAGCGCTCGAACAGGAGGTCGTGCTCGAGGGGATCGAGATCGGTGATCCCGAGCACGTAGGCGACCAGGGAACCCGCACCGGAGCCGCGCCCCGGGCCGACCGGGATCTTCTGCTCCCGCGCCCAGCGGATAAAATCCGCGACGATCAGGAAGTAGCCCGCGAAGCCCATCTCGCAGATGACCGCGAGCTCCTCCTCGAGCCGCCGCCGGTAAGGTAGCGCGCGCTCGCCGGCCTCGATCGGCGGCTTCGCGGACTGGCGCGCGAACACGCGCGCGAGTCCCGCTTCCGCCTCCGCTTGCAGGTACTCCTCGGTCGTCCGGCCTTGCGGCACCGGGAACGCCGGCAGGAACGTCTGCCCGAGCTTCAGGTCGAGGTTGCAGCGGCGCGCGATCAGGGCCGCGTTCTCGAGCGCTTCCGGCACGTCGCTGAAGAGCGCGCGCATGGCCGCGGTGTCCTTCAGGTATTGCTCGCGGCTGTACTCCCGCGGGCGGTCGGTGTCGGCGAGGCTGCGGCCCTGCTGGATGCAGACCCGGGCTTCGTGCACGTCGAAATCGTCCCTGTTGAGAAAACGCACGTCGTTGGTCGCGACCACCGGCACCCCGCGCTCGTCGGCCAGCGTCAGGGCCTGCTGCAGGTGCTCCTCGTCGTACCCACGGCCGGCGCGCGTCAACTCCAGGTAGAAACGGCCGTCGAACACGGCCTGCCAATACCGCAGGTGCGCGGCCGCGACTTCACCGTGCCCCTTGACCAGCGCCCGGCCGACATCGCCATGGGCGCCCGAGAGCGCAATGAGACCTTCGCAATTGACCGCCTGCAGCCACTCGCGCTGCACCATGGGGACGCCGCGCTGCTGGCCTTCGAGATAGGAGCGGGTCACCAGGCACGACAGGTTGCGGTAGCCACCGCGGTTCTGGCAGAGCAGGACGAGGCTCGCGGGGCGCGCGGGGTCCTCCGGATCGGCGATCTTCAGGTCGACTCCGATGATCGGCTTGATGCCGTGGACGAGCGCCTTCTGGAAGAACTTCACGAGCCCGAACAGGTTGCCCTGGTCGGTCAGCGCGACCGCCGGCTGCTCCAGCTTCGCGCATTGCGCCATGAGCGCGGGGATGCGCACGGTGCCGTCGGTCAGCGAATATTCCGTGTGCAGGTGGAGGTGAACGAACGGCTGCTGCATTGCTCAGGCCGCGACTTCTTCCAGTTCCCCGGTGTCGCCGTCTTCGACCGCGCGGAAAGGCCGGAAGCTCTGGCGGTGCTGCTGGCACGCCCCGAAGCGCAGGATGCATTCACGATGCTCGGGCGTGGCATAACCTTTGTGGCGCCTGAAGCCATAGTCAGGATAGATTTGATCCAGCGCGCACATGATCCGATCGCGATACACCTTGGCCATAATCGACGCGGCGCTGATCGCGCGCACTTTGTCGTCGCCCCCGATGATCGCGGTGCCGGGCAACTCCACTCCGTTGAAGTGGAGATTCGGCAGGCAGTTGCCGTCGACCTCGACAGCCCCAGGATGGATGCGCAAACCCAGGATGGCACGCCGCATGGCGAGCCACGTGGCGCCGAGAATGTTCAGGCGGTCGATTTCGGCCGCATCCGCCCAGGCCACCGACCAGGCGAGCGCCCGGACCTCGATCGCGCGGGCAAGCTTCTCGCGAGTTGGCGCGTCCAGTTGCTTCGAATCCCGGAGCCCGTTGATCCGGCGCCGCCGGTCCAGGATGACCGCGGCGGCCACGACCGGCCCCGCCAGCGGACCCCGGCCGGCTTCGTCGACGCCGGCCACCAGCGCATCGCTTCCCCTTGTTTTCATTTACTCCGGAACCGCCAGCTCGAGGACCGCCTGAGCCGCCAGCCGATCCGCGCCCCTCGCCAATTGGTCCCGGAGTTTAGCAAATTCACGGGCGATCTCCGCCCGGCGCCCGGGGGCGCCCAGCAGGGCCTCCAGCGACTCGCTGAGCGCCTGCGCGTTGGCCCCGCCCTGCAGGAACTCCGGCACCATCGGCTCCTCGGTCAGCAGGTTCGGCAGCGTGAAATGCCGCACCTTGACGAGCTTCAGGCTGCGCGCCAGCGCGTAGGTCAGGGGCGCCAGGCGGTACGCGGCGACGATCGGGCGGCCGAGGAGCGCGGCTTCCAGCGCGGCCGTGCCGGAGGCGAGCAGGACGACGTCCGCGGCCCGCATCGCGGCGTGCGCGTTGCCGTCCTGCAGCCGGAAGTGTGCGGCGACACCGGCCTGCTCGAGCATACCCGCGAAAAGCTCGCGCAGCGCCGCGCTCGCCATCGGCGCGACGAAGCCCGTGTCCGGCCGGCGTTCCAGCAGGCGGCGGCAGGCCTCTGCAAAAACGGGCCCGAGGCGCGCGACTTCGCTCGAGCGGCTGCCCGGCAGCACGGCGACGATGCAGGACGACGAAAGACCGAGCGACTCCCGCAGGCGCGCGTCCGGTGGACCGGGCTCGAGGCGGTCGGCGAGCGGATGGCCGACGAAATCCGCGGGGACGCCGTGCGCGTCATAGAACGCCTTCTCGAACGGCAACAGGCACAGGACCCGGTCGACCGCGCGGGCGATCTTCGCGATGCGGCGCTGCCGCCATGCCCATACCGACGGGCTCACGTACTGCACGGTGCGGATACCGGCGCGCTTCAGCGCGATCTCGAGCCCCAGGTTGAAATCGGGCGAGTCGATGCCGACAAACACTTGCGGCCGCGTCCCGCTCCAGCGGCGTACCAGCTCGCGCCGGAGCTTCAGCAGGCGCGGAATCTCGCGGAGCGGCTCGACCAACCCCATCACCGCGAGTGCCGAGGAATCGGCGAGCACGGAGCACCCGGCTGCCGCCATCATCGGGCCCGCAACGCCTTCGCACTCGACGTCCGGCCGCAACCGCTTCAATTCGCGCACGAGCCCGCCGCCGAGCTGGTCGCCGGACGCCTCCCCGGCGACCAATCCGATGCGCAGGCTCATGGCTGGTGATTTAGCGGGTGAGGCCGCGTTCGGAGCTGACGAGCGACTCCAGGAAAATGCGGAGCTCCGGCTGCGTGGGCACCAGCGTCTCAATTTCGTCAACGGCGGCCTCCAGCTTCAGCCCCTTGCGATAGACGAGCCGGTAGGCGTTCTTGATGTTGCGGATCTGCTCTGGCGTGAAGCCGCGGCGCTTCAGCCCCTCGCTGTTGATGCCGTGCGGCGCGGGCGGCTGGCCCGCGACCATCAGGTACGCCGGCACGTCGCGGTTCACGCCGCTGTACATGCCGAGGAAGCTGTGCGCGCCGATGCGACAGAACTGGTGCGCTCCGGAGAAGCCGGCGAAGATGACCCAGTCTCCTACGTGCACGTGGCCGCCAAGCGTGGCGTTGTTCGCGAAGATCGTCTGGTTGCCGATACGGCAGTCGTGCGCAATGTGCACGTACGCCATGATCCAGTTGTCGTCGCCTAGCACGGTCTCGCCCGCGTCCTGCACGGTGCCGCGGCTGAT
>DASSBS010000128.1:0-37672 GCA_035698445.1 Woeseiaceae bacterium | reverse complement strand
ACATCAAGTCGACGCTGCTGCGGGGGCTCGTCTTCGGTATCGGCGCGAGCGCCCTGATGGCGCTCATGCCGCTGATCGCGCGCGATCTCGTCGGCGGCGGCTCGGTGACGTACGGATTGCTGCTCGGCGCCTTCGGAGCCGGCGCCGTCGGCGGCGCGCTGCTGGCGCACCGCATGCGGCGGACGATGTCGAATGAGGCCATCGTCCGGATCGCGGTGCTCGCCTTCGCAGCCGCGGCCGCGGCCACGGCATACAGCCCGTGGCTGCCGCTCACGATGGCCGTGCAGTTGCTGAGCGGCGCGGGCTGGGTGCTTGCGCTCTCCACGTTCAACGTGACGGTGCAGACCTCGGCGCCGCGCTGGGTCGTGGGGCGCGCGCTCTCGCTCTACCAGATGCTCACCTTCGCGGGCATTGCCAGCGGGAGCTGGGTCGCCGGCATCGTGACGGCCGAGCTCGGCATCGCGCAAACACTGCTGCTGTCGTCTGCCGTGCTCCTCTTTTGTGCGGCGATGGGGCTGCGGTTCGCGCAGCCGGACACGTTAGCCCTGAATCTCGACCTGTTGCGCCGCTGGCGCGAGCCCGAAATCGCGCTCGAGATCGAACAGCGCAGCGGCCCGGTCGTCATCACCGTCGAGTACCGGATCGCCGAGGAAAACGTGCTCGAGTTTCTCACCGCGATGGGCGAGCGCCGGCGCATCCGGCGCCGCGACGGGGCGCGGCACTGGACGCTGTTGCGCGACCTGTCGGAGCCCGAGCTCTGGCTCGAGCGCTTCGACAACCCCACCTGGCTCGATTACGTCCGGCAGAGCCAGCGGGCAACGCAGGACGACGCGATCGTCTGGGACCGCGTCAACCGCCTGCACCGCGGGCCGGGGAAACCGAAGGTGCGGCGCCTCATCGAGCGGCAGACGAGCACACCGCCGGGTGCCGTGACGGCGCCGGCGAGGGCGATGGCCGACCCGATGAGCGACCCCTCGCGTCAGGCCTGAGGCGGCCGCGCACGCGGCTTGGGCTCGACCACCTGCCGCCGCTGTAGCTGCCGCGCGGCCAGCCAGCACAAGGCGGCCCAGGCGGCCCCCGCCGACCAGCCGCCGAGCACGTCGGTCGGCCAGTGCACGCCGAGGTAGACGCGGCTCACGCCGACGAGCAGCGTGACGAACACGGCGACCGACAGCGCCCAGGCTTTCAGCCGCGGCGCCGCGAGCACCCGCGTGAGGATGGCGGCGAGCGTGAGGTAGGTGACCGCGGCCATCATCGAGTGCCCGCTGGGGAAGCTCGCGGTATAGACCGACGATGCATGCGGCACGAGGTCCGGCCGCGGCCGATCGTAGCCCGCTTTGAGCAGCGTGCTGATCAGGAGCCCGCCGCCGACCGCCGTCAGCGCGAGCAGCGCCGTGCGCCCGCGGCCGGCGAGCAGCAGGTAACCGACGGCGGCAACGGTCATCAGCGCCAGCACGCCGGTGCCGCCGAGCGCGGTGAAGTCGCGCGCCATCTCCTCTACCCAAGGGGGGCCCAGCGGATCGCCCCGATCGGAGGGGCTGCGCAACGCCAGCAGCAGCGATTCGTCGATGTGGCGGGACTCGCGCTCGGTGACTTCGTCCGCCACTTCGAGAAACGCCCACACACCGCCGGACAGCACGACTACCGCCAGCAGTGCGGGCAGCTCGTGCAGCCCCAGCCACTCGAAGGCGGCGACAAAGGGGCGGATGATGCGCGGCCGATTCGGCAGGATCGTCTCCGGTCAGGGCCCACCCGTTCCGCGAACGGCGGAGCGTCTGGTATCGTTTGCCGTCTTTTATGAACCATGCGTCGCCTCGCGGCAACTTTCCGCCGGGCCGGCCGACTACACGATGCCTTTATTGCTGCTTGCCCTGGCGCTTTCCATGGATGTGTTCGCCGTGGCGCTCAGCCGGGGCGTGACCGCGAACTCCGGATCGACGATTCGCACGGCACTGGTCGTCGGTCTCGCGCTCGGGGCCGCGCAAGGGTTGATGCCGGTCCTGGGCTGGGGCCTGAGCACCGCCGTCACCACGCTGTTCCGGGACATCGATCACTGGATCGCGTTCGTGCTGCTGTTCGCCATCGGCTTGCACATGTTGAAGGAAGGCTACGGGCGGGATCGCAAGCACGATGGCCCCGGCGAGTCGAACGGCGGTGCGTCACTGTTGGTCCTGGCGCTCGCGACCAGCATCGACGCCGCGGCGGCCGGCGCGACGCTCGCCGGGCTGCAGCAGAGCGTCGCGGTCGCCTGCGCCACGCTGGCCGCGGCCGGCTTCCTGTTCGCGGTTGGCGGCGTCGTGCTGGGCAGGGCGGCGGGCGACGCGATCGGCCCGCGCGCGCAGATGGTGGGCGGCCTGGTCCTGATCGCCCTGGCGCTGAAGATCGTCATCGAGCACGAGTTCTTCGGGGGCTGAGCGCGATGGCAAACCGGATTTGCTATCCTGCGGTCCTGGTCATCGCTCTACGCCTAAAGAATATGCTAAATTGCGTTGCTGTTGTCCTGCTGTCGATCTGCATAGCCGTACCGGCCGCCGCCGCCGCGGCGGAATGGAAGGAGGGCACGCATTACTTCCGCATTGTGCCGGCGCAGCCGACGACCGTTGCCGCAGGCAAGGTCGAGGTCACCGAGGCGTTCTCGTACGGCTGCCCGGCCTGCAATGCATTCCTGCCGGTCATGAAAAGACTCGAGGACAGCCTGCCGCCGCAGGCCGAGATCCGCTACGTGCCGGCCTCGTTCATTCCGAGCGAGCAGTGGCCGCTCTTCCAGCGGGCTTATTACGCCGCGAAGCTGCTCGACATCGACGAGCAGACCCACCTCGCGATGTTCGATGCGGTCTGGGGCACCCGGGAGCTGGCGATCGTCGATCGGGAGGGCCACCGGCTCATCGATCCGCCACCGTCCATCGAGGATGTCGCCGGTTTCTATGCGCGGGTAGCCGACGTGACGGAGGAAGAATTCCTGAACGCCGCCAAATCGTTCTCCGTCGCGCTGGACATGAAGCGCGCGGACCAGTGGATCAGGGCCTGCGGCGTCGATCGCACGCCGACCATCGTCGTCAATGGCAAATACCGGCTGCACGCCGGCTCCGCGGGCGGCACCGCCGACAAGATCATCGAGCTCGTGAACTGGCTCGTTGCCCGGGAGATCGGCGCCGGGGCGGCCGCCAAGCCTCAATCCGCTTCCAGGTAGGCCGCCGGCTCGGGCACGAACTCCTGCCAGTCGCGCGGCTCCGGGCGCGGGGTCGCGAGGCTGACGAGCACGAGCGTCGCGACGGAAACGATCACCGCCGGAATGGCGATGTAGTCCGCGTTCATCGGGAAGGCGAGCCCCAGGACCTGCAGCGGTTCGCCACTGTCGCGGTAGACGGCATTCAGCGCCGAAATCGCCAGCACGGTCAGCATGCCCGAAGCGATCGAGGCCACGCCGCCCGCGCGCGTGACCCGCTTCCAGAAAAACGCGGCCAGCAGCGCAGGCGCCAGCGAGGCGCCGATCATCGTGTACGAGACCAGCGCCATCTCGAGAATCGTTTCGAACTGGCTCATCATCAGATACGCCAGCACGCCCAGTACGACGATGCTCGCACGCTGCATCCAGACGACCCGGGATTCCGGCGCGTCGCGGTACCGGAAAGCCTGGAGGATGTCGCGGGTCACGTTCGTCGAGGCGACCATCAGGAACGTGTTGCCGGTTGAAATGATGATGGCGGCGCCTGCCGCCAGCAGCAGCGAGCCGACGATCACCGGCAGTTGCTCGAAGCCGATCCGCAGGATGATCTCCTCGGCCATCGCGCGGTTGACGGACCCGTCGGCCATGAAAAACCGCGGATCGTCCGCATAGATCGCGAAGCCGACCAGCGCGATCAGCATCATCAGGGTTTCCACCAGCACCACGCCGGCGAACATGCCGAGCACCGCCCGCCGCGCGCTCTTTTCGTTGTCGGCCGACGAGAACTTCTGGTACATGCTGCTCTCGCTCATCAGCAGCAGGAAGGTCGGCAGGGCAATGCCGATCACCCACACGACGTCGTGGCCGCCCATGACGGAAAGGTGGCTCGGCTCGGTCTGCCGGATGGTCGCGATGACGGCATCGACGCCACCGTGAGCCGAAATCGCGAAGGGCAGGGTCACCACCATCGCGAGCAGCATGATGGCGCCGTTGAACACGTCGATCGCGACGATCGACACCATGCCCGCCAGCACGGTAAAGCCGATGATGAGCGCGGCCGCAAGCACCATGCCGGTTTGCGGCGTGATCGCGCCCTCCGAAAGGATGCCGATGAAACGGCCGCCGCCTTTGAACTGGTAGCCCGCGATCACGACGTAGGCGATGATGATCGTGATGGTGCCGAGGATCTTCGCCAGCCGGCTGTAGCGCTTCTCCAGCAGGTCGGTGAGCGTGTATTGCGCAATGCGCCGCACCCGCGCGGCAACGAGGTAGACGACCAGGATGCCGATCCAGGCGCCGGACGAGAACCACAGTTCCGAAATGCCGGTGCGGAACGTCAACCCGGCCGTGCCGAACAGGCTGCCCGAGCCGATCCACGTGCAGACCAACGTTGCCACCAGCATGTAGACGGGAACGCCGCGGCCGGCAACCATGAAGTCATCGGCCGAGTGCACGGCGCGGCTCTTGTAGACGCTGACCCCGAGCAGGACCAGCACGTAGATCGTGACCGCCGCAACGTAGATCAAGACAGGTGTTCCGTTGTTCTTTTTGCCTGGGGGCGAAGCTTGCCACACCTTCGCGGTGAGCGCCCCGTCTTCAGCGGTGCCCGGCTTCGCAACGCCTCATCGATCTGCCGGCGCGTCTGCCGCCACGTTCGATCGCAGGCGGTCGAGCAGGCCTTCGAGCCGGGCGACCTCGCGGTCCGGCAGCCCGGCGCGCAGGCGCCGGTCGAAGGCAGCGGCCGCGCTCCGCAGGCGGCGGAACAATGCTTCGCCCCTGTCGGTCAGCTCGACCCGGTGCTCGCGGCGGTTGTCCGGATCGCGTCGCCGGGTCAGCAGGCCGTTGTTTTCCATTACGTTCAGGTGGTGCGTGAGGGTCGCTCCCTGTATGCCCATCGATGCGGCCAGCTTGCTCTGGTTGCTCCCGGGTGCGGTTTTCAGGGACAGGAGAACGAGCCAGGTGGGGAGCGAGCCGCCCGCTTCGACCAGCGCGCCGTCGAAGGCCTGGCTTACGGCCTTGGCCGTGCGGGCGAGGCGCAGGCCAACGGGTGCGCGTTTGCTTGCCATCCACGGAGCATAGCATCAATATCGAACGATTTGACATCGAAGAGTTCGATCACTATCGTCCGATCCGTGACCCGTGCCTCGAAGGAGATGACGCCATGGGAGACTTGTACCTGCTGCTCAAATTCCTGCACGTCACCGCGGCCGCCGTCTGGATCGGCGCCGTGGTTACGAGCAGCTTGTTGAATGCGCGCCTGCTCCGCCGCGCGGACGGCCCGGCGTTCGCTGCCACGGCGCAGCTCGGCGCCACGACGGGCAAGCTGATCGGCGCCTCCGCGGCCCTCACGCTGATCACGGGAGGCGCGGCGATGGCGGTCGCGGACGTCGGCTTCGTCGCTTGGATCGTCTGGGGCCTGGCAGTGATGGTGCTGTCGATGGCGGTCGGCGGCGGGCTGGTGCGCCGCTGGTTCGAGGAGCTGATGGATCGGGTGCGCTCCGCCGGGCCGGGCGACGTCCGCGTGGCCTTGCTGCAACGCCGGGTTACAGCCGCGCACGCGGCGCTGCTTGTGCTGCTGCTGTCGGTGTTCTGGGCGATGGTGTTCAAGCCGACGTTCTGAGCGGCCCTATTCCGGCAGCGCGTAAGCGATGACGTAGTCGCCGACCGGCGTCTCCATGAAATGGTGGCCGCCCGCCATGATCACGAGGTACTCGCGCCCGCCCGCTTCGTAGACCATCGGACCCGCCTGCCCGCCGGCCGGCAGCACGTCCTTCCACAGGAGCTCGCCCGTTTCGAGGTCGATCGCGCGGATCAGGTCGTCCGTGGCCGCGGCAATGAAGATGAGTCCGCTCGCCGTGACCGCCGAGCCGCCGTTGTTCGGCGTGCCGATCAGGATCGGCAGCTTCGAGGGAATGCCGAACGGGCCGTTGGAGCGCGCCAGGCCGAGCGGGCGGTCCCAGATGGTGTTGCCGGTCGCGAGATCGATCACGCGGATGCCGCCGTAGGGCGGTTCCTTGCAGAGCAGCTTCGTCACCGGGACACGCCAGCCGGCATTCACGTCGATGGCGTAGGGCGCGCCGATCTGCGGGTCGCCCGCCCCTTCCGCGCCGCCCGGCTCACCCTTGCCCTGCTGGTCGCGCGGGGCGTATCCGGCGGCTTCCGCCTCCGCCCGCGGCACCAGCCGGTTGTGGTTCGGCATGTCGTTGTAGTTCGCGACGATCACGCCGCGCTCCGGATCGATGGCTATGCCGCCCCAGTCGGAGCCGCCGTTGTAGCCGGAGTACTGCAGGTAGTGCGTCTCCGCGGTCGGCGGCGTGTACATGCCCTGGTAGACGGACCGCTCGAACTGGATGCGGCAGAAAAGCTGGTCGAGCGGCGAGATGCCCCACATGTCCCGCGCGCTCAGCGGCGGCTGCTGCAGGCTGTGGTAAAGGGAATAGGGCTGCGTCGCCGTACGTTGCTCCGGCTCGACGCCGCCCTGCGGCACCGGCCGTTCCTCGACGCCGGTAATGGGCTCGCCCGTGCGCCGGTCCAGGACGTAGATATCGCCCTGCTTGCTCGGCAGGACGATCGCCGGCACGACGCCGTTCGCCGTCGGGAAGTCGACCAGCGTGGCGGTGGAGCCGAGGTCGTAGTCCCAGACGTCGGCGTGCACGGTCTGGAAGTGCCACGCGGGCTCGCCGGTGGTGACGTCGAGCGCCACCAGCGAGGTCGAAAACTCGTTCTCGCGCCCGCTGCGCGAACCGCTCCAGTAGTCGACCGCCGAGTTGCCCATCGGCAGGTAAACGAGACCGAGCGCTGCATCGCTGGAGGCGATCGTCCACATGTTCGGCGTGCCGCGCGTGTACGTTTCGCCTGCGGGCGGGCGGCGTTCCAGTTGCGGTTTTGCGAGGTCCCAGGCCCAGCGCAGCGCGCCGGTCACGGCGTCGAAGCCCTGGATGACGCCGGAGGGCGCATTCCGGCGCTGGCCGTCCAGCACCTGGTGCCCGGTGACCAGCACGCCGCGGACCACGACGGGCGGCGAGGTGATCGAGACCATGCCTGGCCGCGTTCGGCCCATGCCGCGCTTGATGTCGACCTGGCCGTTCTCACCGAAGCCCGGGCAGGGTTCGCCGGTTGCGGCGCTCACCGCGATCAGGCGGCCGTCGAGCGTGCCTTCGAAGATGCGCGTGCCGCAGGCGCCGGCGGCAGCCGGTGCCGCGGCGGCGGCCGCGGGTACCTCGTAATAAGTCACGCCGCGGCAGGCGGCGGTGTAGGGAATCGATGCGTCTTCGACGCCGGGATCGTAGCGCCACAGCTCCTCCCCGCTCGCGGCGTCGAGCGCGATCATGATGTTGCGCGCCGAGCAGAGATACATCGTGCCGCCAATTTCGATGGGCGTCGTTTCCGCGCCCCAGCGCCGGTCGGGAAGGTCGCCGGTGCGGTACACCCAGGCGCGCGCGAGCGTGTCCACGTTGCCGGTGTCTATTTGCGTGAGCGGCGAGAAGCGCATGGCCGAGTTGCTGCGGCCGTAGGCGGCCCAGTCGCCGTCGGCGGGCGCGTTGGCCGGCTGCCCGAAAGCATCGCCGGTGAACGGGTATTCCGCGGTTTCGGAGACGGGGCTCGCCCGGCTCCAGTCCGCCTCGGTGATCCCGTGCGGCAGGAACGCGAGCGCAAAGACGCCGATGAAGATCAGCGCGAACAGCACGGCCAGCGAGCGCGCCACGGTCGTCGACGGGCCCGCCTTCAGCCTCGGCAGCAGGAGCGCGAGAATGAAGGCGAAGATGACGATCAGGCCGAAGCGCGGTATCCAGCGCCAGTAATCCAGGCCGGCTTCCCAGACGGTCCACAGGAGCGTGCCGATGAACACGGCGGCATACCACCAGGCGCCGGCGATGCGCCCGCGCATCAGCTCTATCCCGGCGACGATCAGCCCGATCCCGGCCAGCAGGTAGTACCAGGAACCGCCCAGGGTGACGAGCCACAGCCCGCCGCCCGCCATGGCGAGGCCGAACAGCGCGAGGAACGCGCCGAAAATCCACAACAGCCAATGCCGTTCGGTACCGTTTTCTTCTTCGGGTTCAGCCATGACTCCTCTCGGCGGGCCCGAAGATGCAAGAACCCTGCCGCCATGCCGCCGGGCGCCATCGGCAGGTGCGGGGCGGCCGGCGTGCCGTCCCAAAATGACCAGCCGGCACTGTAAGTTTTACAACGGCATGGAATTGCTACACGCCTCGCGCCGCGGCTGGCGGCCTGCCGCCGGGCGCCATGGGCGGTATGGATATTGCAGCGGCACGCCGGGGCGGGACCCTGACTGGAGGCGGAGATGAAAGAGACGGAACAATCGCAGCGCGGATCACGCCGTGAATTCCTGTTGGTCATTGGCGGCGCGGTGCTGTCGCTGCCATTGCTCGGGTGCACGCCCGAGGAAGCCGAACCGCCGCCGACGTCCGACAACGATCCGCGTGACCAGGCCACCGACGACCCGGTGCCGCCCGATCAGACGGCCAGCGAGCTGGGGCAGCAGCCCGACCAGGTCGGCGGGCAGGCCGCCGAGCAGGCCGGCGGGCAGCAACCCGCCTCCGGGCAGGAGAGCGGCCAGCCATCTTCACCGCCGCCGTCCGGTGACCTGCCGAAGCTCGAAGAGAGCGATGCCATGGCGCAGGCGCTCGGCTACAAGCACGACGCGAGCGAAGTCGATCTCGCGCAGTTTCCGAGCCGCGGCGAGCCGGGCAGCGCCAACGAGTTCTGCCACAACTGCGTGCACTTCCAGGCGCCGGCCGGGGCCGAGCCCCAGTGGGCACCCTGCACGATTTTCCCCGGCAAGCTGGTGAACGCCGACGGCTGGTGCAGCGCCTGGGCGGCCAAAGCCTGACGCCCGGGTTGTTCAAACGCGCTGGAGACGAATGGTCGCGTCGAGGCCAGCGGCGATACGTTCGAGATCGTCGGGGTCGCTCGTGACTACCAGGTCGCCGCGGGCGAGTGCTCCGACGACGACCGCGGCGTCCGTGACGTCCCGAGTGCCGGAGCGGGCGCAGGCAACTCCGGAAGCGCGCGCGCGCGGCTCGTCGAGGTTTTCGATTCGGCAACCTCGCAGAAGTCGGGACAGTTGGGCCTGTGGTCCACCGCGCCAGGCCTGACCCAGCACGGCGGCCGGGACGACGGGACGCTCACCGCGCAGCAGGGATCGCGCATGCAGGACCCACAGCTCGCGCCGATTCGCTTCGGCTGCCAGCAGCGCGCCCGTGTCGTAGGTCAGGCCCATTCAGCGATTCAGCGCGTGTTTCCGCGGCTCGCGTCGAGCACGGCGTCTGCGGCTGCAAGCTCCGAAGCCGTGAACGCGCCGTGCTCGGCCTCCCACTCGGCGACGGCCGCGAGCCCTTCCTCGATGGCAATCGCATTCTCCGCGGCACGGTTCAACCAGGCGGACAGGCTCAATCCCTCCCGTTCGGCGCTCGCCGAAGCGGCCGCGGCGACACGTTCATCCAGCGCAATACTGAGTTTTTTCACGCCCATCGGCCCATGGTACTACCGCGTTCCTACCAGCTCAAGCTCGCCTGCTCAATGGTCACAGAGGCACGGGCGTGTTGGATCCCGGCAAATGTCGGCGAAACCGCCAGATTCCTGCTGCGAGCGGTATCGCCCGTGAGGCGCGCTCCTACCGGACCACGTTGCTGACTTGCACACCCTCGATGATCGTGCCGACGGCATGGGTCGTGTATTCGAAGGGATCGCCGTCGTAGAGCGCGAGATCGCCGTCCTTGCCGGGTTCCAGGCTGCCGACGCGATCGGCAATCCCGAGAATCTTCGCTGCTTCGATCGTCGCGTGCGCCAGCGCCTCGTCGAAGGACAGCCCGTGCGCCAGCGTGATGGCGGCTTCGAACAACACGACGCGCGTTTTCGGGACGTAGCCCTCGAAGCCGCTCTGGAACGCGAACGGGATGCCCGCCTCGAGGAGCTTTGCCGGTGTGGTGAAGGAGATGTTCTCCTTCTCGCCGTACGCGCGCGTCATCGCCGGGTGGATGATCACGGGCACCCCGGCGGCCTTGATCTCGTCCAGCACCAGGTAGGCTTCGGCGGCGCCGTCGAGAATGATGTCGATGTCGAACTCGTCCGCGACGCGCAGTGCCGTCACGATGTCGTTGTGCCGGTGCGCGGTGACGAGCAGCGGCACTTCGCGGCGTAACACGCGGCCGAGCGCTTCGAGCCGCAGGTCGCGGCCCTCGCCGTTGTCGTCGTCGCCATCTTCGCTGTCCTCATCGTCCGGCGTCGCGCGCCCGGCCAGGTACTCCCGCGCCGCGATGAGCTCGGAGCGGAGCATTGCCACCGCCTTGCTGCGGTTGCCCGGCGACTTGCGCCCGTTCTCTTCCGTCACGACGGCGCCTTCGCCCAGCGTGGCGGCAATCATCGCGAACGGCTCGATGACCGCTTCCGCGACCGTGTCGCCGGTGGTCTTGGCGATCAGCGTCTGGCCGGAGATGATTTCCCCCGGTGCATGCCCCGTATGGATCGTCGTTATGCCGAAGCTCCGCAGCCACGCGATCAGGTGCTCGCGCGGGTTGTAGGCGTCGATCGCGCGCAGCTCCGGCTGGATCGCGGCGGTGTGCTCGATCTGGTCCTGCGCCTCGTCCTGGTTCAACCAGCCGGCGAGGCCAACGACGGAATGGGCGTCGATCAGTCCCGGCGTGACCACCGCGGCATCGACGACTTCGATCCCGTCAGGGATGCGCACGTCACCCGCCGGCCCGATGTCCGCGATCCTGCCGTCCTCGATCACGACCACGCCGTTCTCGATCGGCGGCGCGGTGACGGGGTAGATCACGTCGCCGCGGACGGCGATGTCCTGGCTTTCCGCCACACCCGCGGCGAGGAGCAGGCCGATGCAAAGCAGTTGCCGCCTCATCGGTGACCCTCCCCGTAGCCGTCGAAGCCGTGCTGCGTCGCAAAGGACGGCTGCATCGCGCCGTAGGCGCCTTCCGCGACCTCCCGATCCTCGGGATCGTCGAGGTCGAACACTTTTTCGCCCTCCACCCAGGTTTCGAGCACGCGCGTGTAGACACTGAACGGGTCGCCGGAAAGGATCACGAAATCGGCGTCCTTGCCCGGCTCGAGCGAGCCGACGCGCTCGTCCAGGCCGAGCATCCGCGCGCCGGCGAGGGTGAGCGCCTCGAGCGCGCCCTCGCGCGACATCCCGCTGCGCACGCCGAAAGCGCCCATGCGCAGGAGCAGCCGCGAATCAGTGATGTAGTCGTCCGTGTGGAAGGCGACGTCGACGCCCGCTTGTTCCATGATCGGCGGGTTCTTGAAATTGAGATGCATGGCTTCGAGCTTGCCGCCGGGGCTGTCGACCAGGATGAGCGAGACCGGCACGCCGGCCTCCGCGATCTCGTCGGCGACACGATGCGCTTCACTCACGTGGTGCAGGACGATCCGGAAACCGAATTCGTCGTGCAGGCGCAGCGCGGTCAGGATGTCGTCGTGCCGGTGCGTGTGGAAGTGCACGACCCGTTCGCCGTTGAGGACCTCGAGCAGGGCTTCCTTGCCGAGATCCCGCTCCGGCATTTTTTCTTCGTCGCCGCCGGCCTGTTCGATTTTTCGCCCGTACTCGATCGCGTCGATGAAGCGCTGGCGCACGAGCGCGGCCGATTTGGCGCGGGTGCCCGGAAACGGCGGCTCGCCGATCGGGTTGGTGCCGTTCGCCATTTTCATGCCGCCGGCGTAGGTGCCGTCTTCGTTTTTGTAGGCGAGCTCGCCGATCGTGTTGCCGTCACGCAGCTTCACGTACAGGGTTTGCCCGCTCATCAGGAGTCCCGAGCCCGGCATGAGATTGGCGGTCGTAATGCCGCCGGCACGGGCACGGCCGAATCCCGAGTCGCGGACGTCGATGGAATCGAGCACCCGCGCGGCCGGCTGGATCGGATCCGAGGCATCGCCGCCCGCCACGCCGCCGATATGGCTGTGCGTGTCGACGAGGCCCGGCATGATCACCCCGCCTTCGAGCTCGACACGCTTTGCATCGCCCGGAATGTCGACGTCGCCCGCGGGCCCGAGCGCGAGGATGCGCTCGTCCTCGATGACAAGAACGCCGTTCTCGATCGGTTCGTCCGCTATGGGCAGGATAGTCGCGCCGGAGAATGCCGTCGTTGCCGCCGCCGCCAGAGCGGGCAAGGCGGTCAGGAAAGGCGCGCAGAAATACAGTATCTGCCTGGTCATTTACTTGTTCTCTTGGATCACGGCAGGAACGAGGGGAGAACATACAGCATCGGCCATGCTCCTGCCAGAAACCCGCCCGGCGGCTGCTATGCTAGTGAGAGCTGGGGAGGGTGCGCGCTTGGCGGTGAGTGATCGCCGCAGGAGATGACCATGAGCGTTGCGAAAGTTGCCGAGATATCCTCCTCTTCCACGAAAAGCTTCGAGGATGCCATTGCCCAGGGGCTCAAACGTTTCTCGCGGACCGTCGAAGGCGTGCAGGAAGCATGGGTGCACGAGCAGAAGGTCAAGGTCTCGGGCGGCAACATCGACGAGTACCGCGTCTCCATGAAAGTGACGTTCATCGTCAAGGACTGAGCACCTGCCTCAGAACCGCCACCGCACCTCAAAGCCGAGGCGGTCGGCCGGCTCGCCCGACACGCTTATCCGCTCGCCGTTCGCGAGTGTCATCTCGTAGCGGTTCCGGAGCTGCCGGCCGAGACTCACCGCGAGCGAGAGCCGGGGCCCCGGCTCCCACGCGGTGATCCATTGCAGCGCGAGGGCCTCATAGACGAAATCCGATGCCGCGGAGAAATCCCGGTTCTCCACGCGCCACTCGTTGCCGTCCGGTGCGAGCTGCAACGTCGACGTGAGTTGTTCCACGATGGTGTAGCTGATGCGCGTTTCGGGGAAGCCGAGCTCGAGTTGCCAGTCCGGGTGCGGCCGCCAGTCGAGGCCCGCGACGGGATAGACCCGGTACTCGCCGAACCGGTGATCGCCGCAGATTCCGTAATCGAACGTGAGCCGTTCGTCGATCTCCCTGGCCGTGACCAGCGCGAACAGCAGTTGCAGCGTCTCGCGTGCGTATTCCTGCGGATGGCCCATGACGTTCGACGAGGCGGACAGTGCGAGCGCCGCGCTGAGGCGCAGGCCGTCGCGTTGCCAGTGCAGCGGCACGAACGACGTGTGCAGGTGCGCGTTGGTCTGCGGTTCTATCGCCGAGAAATCGAAAATCATGTAGCGATGCCCGAAGCCGTACGAGAAGGGCTTCGCAGGGGACGCGACGAGCACGTCGAGGTTCTGGTTCTCCTGGTCGGTCGCGCCGGTACGTTCAAGGAGCGCGGAGCGGTCGTGCCAGACGAACGCGCCGGCGACAAAGGAATGTGCGGCCGGATCGCCACACACGGAGACACCCGCGTGCGCGGGTGCGGCGGCCAGCACCGCGAGAGCAATGGCACCGCTGCATGCCGTAACGGATCGCATCACATAGAACTTACACGCCGCGCTGCACAATTTACATGCCACCGTTTCGGCCCCTCGGCACGCATGCAGCGCGACCGGTCTGCCGCGTGGCACAAATGTTGCTGCAAGCAAAAGGACGCTGCGGAATTCACCGGAGCGCCCCAGGTTGATCGAGCAGGAGATGAGCGATGCCACGACAACAGCAAGGCCGCCACGACCCGGAACCGGACTGGCGGCGGGAACCACAGGGACGCTATTCGTCGGAACGCGCGCGCCGCAGCGTGCGCGGCGATGAAGACGAGCGGCGCTCCGAACGCATGGGCCCGCAGGATGAGCGCCTGCCGCCTTACCAGGGCTACGAGATGGATGAAGGCACGGAGCCGCGGGAATTCGGGCAGGATGAACGCGGCCGGTATCGCATGTCCGGACGCCGTGACGACACCGGTTACGGCCACGAGTGGCCGGAGACCTACCGCTCCGACTTCTCCGGGCAGGCGCCGCAGCGCTACCGCGACTCCTGGTCCGAACGCCAGTCCGGTCCGTACCGCAGCCCCGTAACCGGCCGGAACATTCGGGAGGACCAGTACCGGCAGGAAGCGCATTACCACAGAAGCCGCCCGTATACCGGGTTTTCGGGACGCGTCTCGGAATTCGGCTACGAGGACCCGACGTGGGCCGTGCCGCAGATGGGCCGCGCCGGCGGCGCCACGGTGGAGCGCTACACGGAGCCGGGCGAAGGCTTCAGCGGAGTCGGCCCGCGCAATTATGCGCGTTCCGACGACCGGATCCGGGAAGACGTCTGCGACGAGATTTCCGACGATGGAGAGATCGACGCCCGCGACATCGACATCGAGGTGAAGGACCGGGAAGTGACCCTGACCGGCACCGTCCCCGAGCGCTACATGAAGCACCGCGCCGAGGACATCGCGGACTCGTGCCGCGGGGTGAAAGACGTCCACAACCGGATGCGCGTCCGCAAGCGCGGCTCGGAAGAGGAGCACTCCGCGTCCGCCGATCGCGGCCCGCGTCAAACCTCGAAAGGCGGCAAGTCCGCCTCGTCGCGCAAGCGCAAGTCCTGAATGACCCCGACCAGCGGTTTCCTTTCCAGCCTCAATCACATGATCGATCGCGCGTTCGGCGCGATGGACTTGCCGCAGGGCCTGACGGAACAGATCAAGTGCACGAACTCGCTGTACCGGGTGAACTTCCCGGTCGAGTTGCGGGGCGAGATCCAGGTCTTCACCGGCTGGCGCGCGGTGCACAGCGAGCATCGTTTGCCGTCGAAAGGCGGCATCCGTTACTCGCCCATCGTCAATCGCGACGAGATCGAAGCCCTGGCGGCGCTGATGTCCTACAAGTGCGCGATCGTCGACGTACCGTTCGGAGGCTCCAAAGGCGGCCTGATCATCGATCCGTCGCAATTCCAGGAACCCGAGCTGAAGCTGATCACCAAGCGCTTCGCTTACGAGCTCGCGAAGAAAGGCTACATCAGCCCCAGCGAAAACGTGCCGGCACCGGACGTGGGGACCGGCGAACGCGAGATGGCCTGGATCGCGGACACCTACCGGATGCTGTACCCGCAGGACCTGAATGCCATCGCCTGCGTCACCGGCAAACCGGTGTCGCAGGGCGGCATCGTAGGGCGCACCGAAGCGACCGGCCGCGGTCTTTATTACGGGCTGCAGGAATTCTTCCGGCACCCCGAGGACGTCAAGGCCGCGGGCCTGAGCGGCGGGTTGGAGGACAAGCGCGTCGTGATCCAGGGGCTCGGCAACGTGGGTTACCACGCGGCGAAGTTCCTGCAGCAGGATGGCGCCATCATCATCGCGATCGCGGAACGCGACGGTGCGCTGTACTCGAAGAAAGGCCTCGACGTCGAGAGCGTGCACGAATTCCTCGCCAGGTCCGGCGGTGTGGCGAACTACGGAGAGGCGGAGTTCATCGAAGTGAGCGCGAAAGCGCTGGAGCTGGAGTGCGATATCCTGATTCCCGCCGCACTGGAAGGGCAGCTCACCATTGACAACGCCGAGCGCATCCAGGCGCCCCTGATCGTAGAGGCGGCGAACGGGCCTACGACCTACGAGGCGGACCAGATCCTCCACAAACGCGGCAAGACGATCCTTCCCGACGTTTTCGTCAACGCGGGCGGCGTAACCGTGTCCTACTTCGAATGGGTGAAAAACGTCTCTCACATCCGCTTCGGGCGGCTCGATCGGCGCCTGGAGGAAGCCCGCGGCCGCCAGATCATCGCCATCGTCGAGGAAGCGACCGGCCGCAAGGTACCCGAGCACCTCGCGAGCCCCCTGCAATCGGGCGCGGGCGAGCTCGACCTGGTGCGCTCCGGGCTCGACGACACGATGCGCGTCGCGTGGAACGGGATTCGCGAGATAAAGCAGTCGAAGCAGAACATTCCCGATTACCGGACCGCGGCCTTCGTGCTGGCGCTCGACAAAATCGCGAAGGCTTACCTGGAATTCGGCATCGGCTACTGAACCGGCGATCCGAAACCCGTGCAGCACCGCCGCGCAACAGGGATAATGCGCGGCGAATCCCCTGCCCCGGAGCTCAGGTCCGTGAACGACGACAGCAGTCTCGCCCTGTTTTGCGATTTCGAGAATATCGCGTTAGGCGTGCGCGACAGCCGCCATGCCCGGTTCGACATCCGCCCGGTGCTCGAGCGCCTGCTGGTCAAGGGCAGCATCGTGGCCAAAAAGGCGTACTGTGACTGGGATCGTTACAAGGAATTCAAGCCCGCCATGCACGAAGCGGCGTTTGAGCTCATCGAGATTCCGCACGTGCGCATGTCAGGCAAGAACTCCGCGGACATCCGTATGGTCGTCGATGCTCTCGATCTCTGCTACACCAAGGACCATATTGACACCTTCGTGATCATCTCGGGCGATTCGGATTTTTCACCACTGGTCAGCAAGCTCCGCGAGAACGCCAAGACGGTGATCGGCGTCGGTGTGAAGAACTCGACCTCCGACTTGCTGATCAGCAATTGCGACGAATTCATTTTTTACGACGAGCTGGTGTCGGACGGCCGCGCGCGCGCCGAGGACGGCAAGGGGCGCGGCAGGAAAAAATCCCGTACGAAGAAGTCGAAGACGAGCAAGCCGAAAGAAGAAGATCCCGCCGGCGAAGCGATCGACCTGGTGCTCGAGACGGTCGAAGCGCTGTACGCAGAGCGCGGCGACAGCACGAAGATCTGGGGCTCCATGGTCAAGCAGGCGCTGAAGCGCCGCCGTCCCGGATTCAACGAATCCTCCTGGGGTTTCCGGTCGTTCAGCGAGCTGCTGGAGGAAGCCCAGGACCGCAATCTCCTGCAGCTAGAGCTCGACGAGAAATCCGGCGGCTATGTGATCCGCAAGGTGACCGCGTAGGAAGCCCGCCTCTAACCGGCGAATGCCGTCCAGGCTGCAAGCGCGCTCGCGACAGCTCAGCCAGCTCCGGGGCATTGCGCCGCGAGCGTGACGGGAAAGCGATGCAGAAACCCTTTGTCCTGATCGCCGGCGCCGGGCCGACCGGACTCGCGCTGGCGCTCTGGTTGACGCGGCTCGGCGCCCGCGTGCGTATCGTCGACAAGACCGCCGAACCGGGCACTACCTCGCGCGCGCTGGCGGTGCAGGCTCGCACGCTGGAGCTCTACCGCCAGCTTGGCATCGCCGGCGGACTCGTCGGGGGCGGGATCAGGATCGCGGGTGTCAATCTCTGGGTCAAAGGCAAGCAAGCCGCGCGCCTGCCGCTCGGCCGGATCGGCGAGGGCATGAGTCCCTATCCGTTTGCGCTGGTATTTCCGCAGGACGCCCACGAACGCTTGCTGGTCGAGTGCCTGGAAGCCGCGGGGCTCGCAGTGGAGCGGCGGACGGAGCTGGTCCGCGTCGAGCGGAGCGGGCACGAGGTGAGCGCGACGCTCAGACGGCCGGATGGCTCCGAAGAGACCTGCGAGCCTGCGTATCTCGCGGGCTGCGACGGCGCCGCCTCGTTCGTGCGGGAAGCCCTTGGCATCGGTTTTCCGGGCGGAACCTACGAGGGCCTCTTCTACGTCGCCGACGTCGAAGCCAGCGGTCCGGTGGCCGACGACGAGTTGCACGTCGATTTCGACGATGCGGATTTCCTGCTCGTGTTTCCGCTGCGGGGCCAACGACGCCTGCGCCTGGTCGGGTTTGTGCGCGCCGCGCCGGGCCGGAACGTGCTCGACAAGGCCGGCCGCGAGCCCGACGAGCTGACGTTTGCGGACGTGAGCGATCGCGCCATCCGGCACCTGCAGCTCGAAGACATCGAAGTTCACTGGTTTTCGACCTATCACGTGCACCACCGGGTCGCGCATCGCTTTCGGGACGGACGCGTGTTCCTGCTCGGCGATGCGGCTCACATCCACAGCCCGGTCGGCGGCCAGGGGATGAATACCGGCATCGGCGACGCGGTAAACCTGGCGTGGAAGCTTGCCGCGGCGCTGCAGGACCGGGCCGCCGAGCGCCTGCTCGACAGCTACGAGCCGGAGCGCATCGCATTCGCGGAGCGGCTGGTCGCAACCACCGACCGCGCTTTCACCGTCGTGACGCGGCAAGGCTGGCTCGCACGGCTTGTGCGCACGCGCGTCGTTCCGGCGGTCCTGCCCGTGCTGTTCCGGCTGCCCGCGGCGCGCAAGTTCATCTTCCGGACCGTGTCGCAGCTTGGCGTCAATTATCGCGACAGCATGCTCAGCGTCGGAGCAGCGGGCCGTGTCAGGGGCGGGGATCGGCTGCCCTGGGTGCGGATCGATCCTGCAACCGACAATTTTGCACCGCTCGCCGCGATCGCCTGGCAGGTGCACGTGTACGGTGAGGCGCAAGGCCGCGTCGCCGACGCCTGCCGCGCGCTCGGATTGCCGCTCCGGCAGTTTTCCTGGGGGACGGAAATGCAGCGGGCCGGCCTGAGGCGGGGGGCGTTGTACCTCGTCCGGCCGGACGGGTACGTGGCGCTCGCCGACCCCGAAGCGGATCCGCTGCGCTTGCGCCGGTATGTGGAGGAGCGCGGCGGCGCCGCGGTTTTGCGAGGGGCCCGGCGGCGCCCGGAGCCCGCCGGGCAACTCGAATAGCTCTATCCAGCGCGGGGTCGCCCGTGAGCGGGCTCCTGCACGACTCAGTGCCGGCCGCGTTGTCCTGAAGCCCAGCCGTCCCAGACGCCGAAATTCTTCATTTGTTCTTCGAGGTCCGTGCTCTCGATCAGCGCCGCGATGTCGGCGGGCGTGTGGCGCGGGAGGCGTTCGCTGCCGTTGGCAAAACCCCAGATGAGGGCCGCGGCGATGGCCGAGTTCAGCTTCAGTTGCTGCTGGTCGACCTTGTCGAAGGTATCGGATTCGGCGTGGTAGTTGGAGGCATAGTTGGCGTCGGCCTGGATGGCGATCAGGTTCGGCACGCCCTGGATCAGGAAATCGAAGTTGTCGGTGCCCACCACCGGCACGTTCACCTGCGTGAACGGCCCCAGCCCCGCCACCGGCTGCAGGAAGCGGTCCACGATCGGGACCAGCGCTTCCCGGCCGTTGGTGAAGAAGCCCGTGATCGCGCCCGTGCCGATATCGAACGAGGCGGCGACGACGTGATCGTCCAGCTCGTCCGCGTGCTGCTCCGTGTAGCGCCACGAGCCGACGAGCCCCTGCTCCTCGCCATTCCACAACGCGAACCGGATGGTGCGGGCCGGCACCAGCCCGAGGCGGCGGATCTGGCGCGCCACGTCGATCAGCATGGCCACGTTGGCGCCATTGTCCAGCGCCCCGGTGCCGAGGTCGAAGGAATCGAGGTGCGCCCCGAACACGACGATCTCGTCGGCGCGCCCGTCGCCGCGGATTTCGCCGATCACGTTCTGCGCCTCGTAGCCTTCCTCGCGCTCGACTTCGATCGTCGCGTCCAGCTCGAGTCGCCGGCCTTTCCGCAGCAGGCGCAATATACGGCCGGCCTGTTCACGTTCCATGACGAGAATCGGCAGGCTGTTGTCGGCACCGCGGCTTGCCGAGAGCCGGTACAGCAGGTTCCGCGGGCGATTCGACATGAAGACGAGGCCGGCGACACCGGCGTCCAGTGCCCTGCTTTCGACCGCCGCGGCATTGCCGTAGCTCTCGAAGAGTCCCGCCAGCCCGGCGACGTCGTCCAGCACCGTGGTCGCGACGAGCGCCCAACCGCCCGCGGCGCGATCTCCGAGGCGCTCGAAATCCGCCTCCGTGCCCATCCCGGCGTCAACCAGCGGTGCGCGCAACCCGCCGGCCGGAGTGCCGGTCGAAAACGGCTTCGCCACGACGTTTGTTGCAAATTCCACGTCGCCGGAGACCACGGCGCTCGCCTCCCGTTCGTGCCAGCGCAGCGGCAGGGCGAACGGCTCCGCCCGCGCGGTCACGCCGGCTCTCTGGAACGTCTCGAGGGCCCACGCCACCGCCGCTTCGTTGGCGGCCGTTCCGGTCGCCCGCCCGCCGATCGTGTCCGTGAGCTCGCGCAGGTCGCGGATGACCGGGGTATCGCCGAGCATGGCCGCGATCAGGGCATCGACTTCGCCGGCGCCGTGGGCCGCCGCGCCGGGCAGGAGCGCGGCCGCGAAGCAGGCGGCGATCGCGGTGATTTTCCTCAGCATTTCAGTCCCCCGGAGGCTTTTTGCAAGGATTACCGTCGGCGGCATTTTTTTCAAGCAGATCGAGGCCGGCGCGACGGCGGCGCAAGGCACGATCACGCCGCCGCGCTGGCACAGTTATTGCTCCCGTCTCGTTATTCGCAGCAAAGGTCTCAAGGAGTCCATACGATGATCAAGCGGTTGAGCAAATCCAGAAGGTCTGCAATTCTGGAACATCTGCTGGACCTGGAAAAACAGATCCGCGCAGAGCTCGGCAAAGACAATCCGGAGGGAAATTCGACGACGACATCCGCGACCGAACCCGCACGGAAGCGCTCCTCTGCGCTGCCCGGCGGGGCCGACGAACGCCGCATCATTGCGAATGAATTCACCGCACGGGTGCACTGAGAGGGCTGCGATCGCCGAAAAACCACGCTTCCTGATCGCCGCCGTCTCGATCCTCGTCGTGGCCGCCGGCTGCGCGACGTCCCCGCTCGGGCGCGAGCAGCTCATCCTGTTTCCCGACGAGGAGGTCGACGAGATGGGAGCGACTGCCTACCAGCAGTTGCAGGCGAGCACTCCCCTCAACCGGAATGACGCCGTCAACGCGTACGTGGACTGCGTGGCCGGCGCGATTACGCGCACTCTCGAGGGCGAACAGGGCGGCCCCTGGGAGGTCCGCGTATTCGCCGACGACCAGGTGAACGCGTTCGCGCTGCCGGGCCGCAAGATCGGGGTCTATCAGGGCCTCCTGTCGGTCGCCGAAAACCAGGATCAGCTCGCCACCGTCATCGCGCATGAGGTCGCGCACGTCGTCGCGCAGCACGGCAACGAGCGGATCTCGACGCAATTTGCGGCCAATGCCGGCCTGGAGCTCCTGAGCGCCCTGGCAGGCGAGCCGACCCGCACGAAGCAGTTGCTGTTCGGCCTGCTGGGCGTCGGTACCCAGGTCGGCGTGCTGCTGCCGTTCAGCCGCACCCAGGAAAGCGAAGCCGACCTGCTCGGCCTGCGGCTGATGGCCGAGGCAGGGTTCGACCCGCGAGGGAGCGTCGAACTCTGGCGGAACATGATCGACGCGGGCGGGCAAACGCCGCCGGAGTTCCTGTCCACCCATCCCTCCGGCGAAAGCCGTATCCAGGCCCTTGAAGCGCACATGCCGGAGGCGCTCGAGCTGGCGCAGGCGGCGCACGCGAGCGGTGCGAACCCGGACTGCGGGTCGTAAACCGGCCGCCTTCGCCGTCCTAATTTTACACGACTTGCAACATTTACATTTCCCGTTGGCAGGAACAGCCATGCCCGTGAGCGCGCGGCGGCCCGACGCGCGCGGCAGGCCGTGTCGCGGCCGCTCCCGGCGCGCCTCAGCCGCTTTTTCCGGTGGCACGTTAATTGCCTATTTGACATTGGTTGTTTGTTGTATGGGGCAGCAGATGCAGGTTGTTGTAGGGCAGCAAATGGTCGCAACGTCTTTAACGCAGCAGGGAGTTCAACATGAGTAGCAAAGGATATTTGGCAATATGGGCAGGCAGCGCGCTGCTCGCACTGGCCGGGTGCGATGCGGGTAACCAGCAGCAACAGGATCCGGGTTCGCCGGCGACGCAGGACCAGTCCTCCGACAACATGGCAATGTACGAGCCGGACGATTCGGCCGGTAGCCAGACGGACGATCCGACCACCGCGGACGACCCGTATTCCACGACCGATCCGTCCATGCAGAGCGAAGACCCGATGCTGGGCGCCGACCAGTCGCAGAACCAGAGCGGCATGTCCGGCCAGAGCCTCGAGTCCATGAGCCCCGACCAGATCGTCGGCAAGACGGTGGTCAGCGCCGAGGGCGAGGAGATCGGCGAAGTCCAGGAAGTCGTGCAGGATCCCGCCGCCGGCCAGAAGTTTGCCGTCGTGGACGTGGGCGGTTTCCTCGGCGTCGGCCAGAAGAGCGTCGTCATCGCGCTCGACGAGCTGCAGACGTCATCCAGCGGCCAGGATCGGCTCGAAAGCAATCTCACCCGCGAGACGCTCGAGACCAAGAGCGAATACACGCCGGGAGAGTACGAGCCGGTGCAGGAGACGGCGACCCAATAGGATCGTGAATGCGGCGCAGCCCGGCTGCGCCGCGCTTCTTTGCCCGACGGAGTGAACGCCATGAACGCAGGTCCCGAAGGGCCGCCGCGGCCGCCGCACATCGGCCCGCAGCCCGACCCCGCCGCGTCGGCCGCGCGGAGCACGGCCGGCCAGACCGCCGGCACCGCCGAGGATGCGCCCCGGCGCTCGGCGAGCAGCACCGAGGAGCGCCTGCGCGAGGCGGCTGCCGCCGGCGAGCAGCGGCTGCGGGAAACCGGCGAGGAAGCCCGCATCGCGGCGGAGCGCGCCATGGACCACGTGCGGGAGTACACGAAGGAAAATCCCCTTGCTGCCGCCGGGATCGCTTTCGCGGCCGGCGTGATCCTCTCGCGGCTTTTCAGCCGCTGACGCGCCGCTGCCCCGCGGAACCATGCCAGGCCAGCCGGGGCGTGAGGAGCCGACCGGGGAACGCCTCGCCACGGCCGCGCAATCGGAGTCACTGCTCGCCGAAGCGCAGGGCGCGGCCGATGCGGCCATCGGCCACCTGCGCAAGGTTGCCGCCACGGCCACCGCGGAAGCGCAGCTCACCATGGCTGCGGCCGCCGCCATCCTGGCGGCGGCCGTGCTGGCGCTCGCGCTGCTCGTGATGAGCTGGCTGTTCCTCGTGGCACTGGGCGTCTGGCTCGCCATCCAGGCGGGACTGCCGGTGTGGCTGGCACTGGCGTTGGCCGTGCTGGTCAACCTGGCGGGCGTGTGGGCCTGCCGCCTCTGGTACGCGCGCCTCGCCCCGAATCTCGGCTTCGCCCGCACGCGCCGGCTGCTGCCGTGAGCCAACCCCCGTGTTCGAGCACCTGAAAACCAACGCGGATCACCTGGCCGCCGACGCCGCATGGCTGCGCCGGGAACGCGATACACACGCCAGGCAGGGCTTCGATATCCTGCGGCGCCGGGTCGGCTCGCCGCCCGGGCTCGTCGTGTGCTTCGGTGCGGGCGTCTTCGCGGGAGCACGCTCGCGAAACCGGGAAAGTGACCCTGCCGACAAGGCGCGCCGCGAAAGCCACCTGGTGGAACGGCTGCTGCACGGCCCGGTGGGCGCCGCGGCCATCAAGCTCGGCACCGCCTTCCTTGCCGGGGCGTTGCTGCACCCCGATCGAGAGCCTCCTCCGCCGCCGTTGTAGGAGCTCGTCTCACGGGCGACAGCGGAACGCCGGGACCCCCGTGGGACGGGCGCCCTATACGGCGGTGTTGGCGGGTTGCAGGGTGAAATAGAAAGTCGCGCCTGCGCCCGGCCTGCTCTCGGCCCAGATCCGCCCGTCGTGGCGCTGCACCACCCGCACCGCGATATTCAACCCCAGTCCCAAACCTTCGACCGACCCGCCGTCGCGCCCCAGCCGATCGAACGCCCGGAACATGCGCCTGCCGCTTTCGCCGTCGAAACCGATGCCGTTGTCACGCACGCAATACACGGGCACACCGTCCCGCATCTCGTAGCCGACCGCGATATGCCGATCGGCCTTGTGCCGCGTGTATTTGAGCGCGTTGCCCAGGAGGTTCATCGTGAGCGTGCGCACGAGCGTGGGATCGGCCTCCGCCTCGGGCAGGTCGGCGACGTCGCACTGGACCGTGGGCGGCGGCTCGGTGGCCGACAGCTCCTGGAAAATGTCCGTGACCATTTCCCGCAAGTCCACGCGCTCGCGCCGGAAGGTCGCATGCGAGATGATGGAAAGCCCGAGCAGGCGATCGAGGATTTCGGTCATCCGCTTGACCCCCGCGGCCGTCCGCTGCAGCGCCGTCAGGCCTTCTTCACCGAGCGCCTCGCCGTACTGCTGTTCGAGAAGCTGCGTGTTCACCGAGATGGAGTTCAGCGGATTGCGGAGGTCGTGGGCCACGGAATCGGTGATCGTGCCGAGATCCGCCGAGCGGTCGGCCAGCTCCTTGGTCCGCTCCGCGATCTGTTCTTCCAGGCTGCGGTTGAGCTCTGCCAGTCGTCCTTCGGCTACCTCGGCCGCCAGTGCCCTGGAGCGCGCCCGCCCGTTCTCGAACAACAGCAGGCCCACGAGCGCGGCAATCGCCAGCCCGGAAAACAGCACGGCCGGCAATGCCGGGGTCGCCGTCGAGAGAGCGAAGTCCGCGGTCGGTGTGTGCACGACTTTCCACAGGTTGCCCACGGACGTGCGGATCATCCCGGCGTGGCTCTGGTTCTCCGGAAGATCGCTGGCGGCCTCGCCCCGCCGGTACAGGAGCACGTCGTCCCACCATACCGAAATGGAGTAACCGGGCGAAACGTTGCTCAGCATGGCTTCGAACGATTGCCAGGCGTCCACCACCGCGACCAGCACACCGTCGTCGTCGACGAGGTGCACTTCGTAAAGGGGATTGCCGTCATCGCCGACGAACGGCCCGAGGATCGCTTCGTCCTCCACGCCCTCGGATCGGTCGAGCATGTCCTGGGCCGCCGCCCATTCCGCGTCGGTCGGCCGGTAATCGAATTCGGGATGCTCGGGAGTACGGATGTAGTGAATATTCTTCGTGGCGTCACGCCACACGATCATCTTCACGCCGTCGAAATAGACGAGATCGATGCTGGCTTCGGCCGCCCGCTGGGCGCGCGGCAGGTGCGCGTATCTCGACCAGTACATCTGCACGTTCCTGAGCGCGTGCAGCATCATGTCGACGTTGCGGACGAGCTGGGCGCGGGCGGCGCCGGATTCCGACTCGGCGATGCGCGCCTTCTGTGCCTCGTTCGTATTCTCGAGTATCTGCCAGGTGACGATCGTCGCCGCCGCGATCGCCAGCGTAGCCGTGACGGAAATGACCAAGCGCTTCAGCATCCCGAGGCTTGCCTGTACAGACGATGGGACCCGGAATTGTCGGGGTCCCGATTCGGCAGGTCAACCGCGCGCCAGCGCGGCGACAACGGGCGGATGCTTGCGGAGGAGCCGCTCAGCCCGTGAGTACCACGGGTTCCAGCCGTGACTGGATGAGATCGGCGAGATCGGTCGGGGAAACGGGTTTGACGAGGAATTCGTCGAAGCCGGCGTCCGTCGCCTTGCGGCGGACCTCGCGGCTGCCGTAGCCGGTCAGCGCGACCAGGAGCATCTGTTCGCCGCCCAGGCCGGCACGTAGCTGCCGTGCCACCTCGAAGCCGTCGTATTGCGGCAGTCCGATGTCGATCACGGCCGCGTCCGGCTGCACCTCGGCCGCCACGGAAATGCCCTCGAGCCCATCCGCGGCGGCGAAGGTGCGGAAGCCGTGGTGGCGCAGCATGGTGAGCAGGGCGTGCCGCGCGTCTTCGTTGTCCTCGACCAGCAGAACCTTGCGCAATTCATGGGCCTTGACCGCGCCGTGCGGGGACCCCGCCGCGGGTGCAGGCGCCTCGATCGCCGGAAAGCGCAGCAGGAAGCGCGCGCCTTTGTCGGCGCCGCCGCTTTCGGCGATTACGGTACCAAGGTGCAGCTCGGCGAGCCGCTTCACCAGCGTCAGCCCGATGCCGAGGCCGCCGACGCTGCGATCCATCGAAGTCTGGCCCTGCACGAAAAGATCGAAGACCCGCGGGAGCAGCTCCGCCGCGATCCCGATGCCGTCGTCGACTACCTCGAAGACCGCATCAAGGCCGTCCCGGCGCACGGACACGCGGATCGTGCCGCCGGCGGGCGTGTACTTGGCGGCGTTCTCGAGCAGATTGGCGGCGATCTGCTCGATGCGCGCTCCATCGCCGCGGATCCAGACGGGTGAGGTATCGACCTGCACGTCCAGGTCCTCGAATTTCGAGGTGCGCTCCAGCGTCCGGGCCGCTTCGGCGATCGCATGGCCGAGATCGAGCGGCGCGAGCTTCAGGCGTATCTTGCCCGAGCTGGCGCGCCCGACGTCGAGCAGGTCGTCGACGATGCGCGTCATGTGCTCGACCTGGCGGGAGATGATCGTCACCGCTTCGCTCGACGCCTTGCTGGCGCGCCGGCCGGCATTCAGGACCTGCGTCGCCGAGGTCAGCGCTCCGAGCGGGTTGCGCAATTCGTGCCCGAGCATCGCCAGGAACTCATCCTTGGCGCGATCCGCGGCGCGCAGTTTGTCCTCCCGCTCGCCCACGGCGTGCGCGGACGCGATCAGTGCGCGGCTCACGTCACGCACTTCGCGCACCGGCGCCCCGGCCGGCGGCGCTACCCGGGTGCCCCGGCCGAGTGCCTTCGCCGCTTCGGCCAGCTCCACGATCGGCTCCGCGATACGCCGGCTGAAGCCGGCGGCCAGCATGACGGCGATCATCAGGGCGAACAACAGCCACACGGCGAGCAGGAGCATGGTGTGATCCGTGATCGCCTCGACGTCGGCCGCCGGGATGGCCATCGCCACCGTCCACCCGCTGCGCGCCGACCGGCTGTAGGGCGTGTAAGTTTCTTCGCCGTCCTCCGCCCGGTGGTTGATCCAGCCTTCGCCAGAGCTCTGCAGGGCTTGCCGGAGATCGCGGGTGATCGTCTCACCCGGGAAGGTTTCGCCGCCGGAGGTCCGGGCCACCACGTTGCCGCCGCGGTCGAGGACCGCGGCCACCCAGTCGCGCTGCAGGGGTTGCGGTGTCAGCAGGTCCAGTATCGACCGGGCGTCGACCACCGCGCCCAGCACGGACAGCTCGCCGGCGACATCGACGGGCACCGTTACGCTGAAAGTTCGCCGGCCGCCGTTCACGCTGAGGTTGCTGACGCCGGGCGTCCGCTCACTCAGGGTGCGCTCAACCTCCGCCGAGGCGATCGCCGGGCGCCGCCCCGCGCTGTCTCCGCGGGTGACCGTCAGGACCGGCTCACCGGAGGGGCGCAGCAGCGCAATGGCGTGCCAGTTCGCGTGCATCGGCAGGAGGCGTTCCGCCTGCCGGCGAAACGCTTCCAGATCGCCGTTCTGGAGCGGATAGGACGTCGCCAGCCCCTGCAGGCTGGTAAGGTGGCCGCCGAGCTCGGTGTCCACGGCGGTGAGCAGCGCCTGCGTGCGTTCGATGGCGCCCCGCTCGAATGCCGCCCGCTCGCGGTCGGCCACCCAGAGCGTGGTCGCGACTCCGAATACCGACACCGGCAGCAGGACCGCGAGCGTGAGTACCAGGAGATGGGACCGGAGCTTCATTCCATTCTTGTGTGCTTTTGCGGTGTCGTCTCGTCCGGCGGCTCGAACCGGATTCATTCCCGGGGCACGCCGTCCGGTCCGCCGGCTATTTCACCGATTTCAGGTGGCTGCCTTTGCTTTTGGCCCGCGTCCGGACGACCTGGAACCACCTGAACCGTTTGTTGGTCCTCGAAGCGGAAAGGATGAACCACAAAGCGGAGCCGAAAATGACCACGATCGCGACCAGCGCAAAAACGGTCATTGAAACCCTCAAGTCACCGTTCAGAAAGTCCAAATGCCAACACCTCTGTCGTTGCCGTTATTCCCGAACGGCGGAGCGGTAAAACTTGCCCATGCGTGTAAAGATTATCCGGCACGTACCCGGCCGTGCCGGCCGCGCGGCCCGGACCTCTTCCGTGCGGGCCGCGGGACCGCTTTCGCGAAACCAGCGACATCCTCCCAACAGGCCGGAATGCAAGTCCCATACCAGAAGGCCGGACGCCGCCGTCACTGAAACGCGCTGCCGGTTCGGGCAGCGCCCCGATTGGCACAGGACTTGCAACATTTACAACCAGACAAGCAGGAGGCAGGCAACGCGACCGGCCGACCCGCACGGGGCCGATGGACCGGCCCGCAAGGCCCGCCGCAACAGCGAACCACAAGACGATGCAGATCCTGGTAGTAGAAGACAACGATATCGTCGCCAATGGCCTGTCACGGGCTCTCGGCATGCTGGACACGGACGTGTCGGTGCATACCGCACCCGACCTGCACACCGCGCAATCGCTGCTGCGGAGCGGTACGAGGATCGACGTCGCGCTGGTGGACTTAGGGCTCCCCGATGCCCAGGGACTCGAGGCGCCGACCAAGCTCAAGATGATTGCGCCCGGCATGGTGATCGTGGTGATCACCGGCAACAGCTCCTCCGACACCGCGCTCAACCTGATCCGGCTCGGGATCCAGGACTACATCCCGAAGAGCGAGGCCACCCCGAAAAGGGTATTGCGCACGATCCGGCTCGCCCGGGAGCGCCACGAGCGCGAGTTGAGACTCAAGCGCATCGCCTGCGTCGACCAGCTCACCGGCTCGCTGAACCGGCGGGGGCTGCTCGCCGCCGTCCAGAATTCCGCCGAGGCCATCGCGCGGCTCAGCATGTCGTCCGCCCTGATGACCGTCGACATCGACCTCTTCAAGAGCATCAACGATACCTTCGGCCACCCGATCGGCGACATGATCCTGCGGCAGAGCTGCCGCCGGATCGCGCATTGCGTGCGCGAGAACGACGTGGTCGGCCGGGCCGGCGGCGACGAGTTCTGGGTGATCGTCAACGGCTTCACGAAGCCGGAGAACGTGCCGGCCATCGCGTCCAAGATGCTGCAGGGTTTCGGCAGCCCGTTCCGGGTGAATTCGAAGAATATCGAGGTCGGCGTGAGCATCGGCGTCGCGCTGATGCCCGAGCATGCGGCGACCGTGGAGGAATGGATCGAGAAATCCGACGTGGCGCTCTACGAAGCCAAGCGCAAGGGTCGCAACCAATGGACAATGTACGAGAACGGGATGACCTCGCAGGAAAAGGCGCATCCTCTTGAGATAGCAAAATAGGTGCGAGCGGCGGCGCGCACGAGGCCGCAGGGCCGTAGCGGCGGCGGCAGGAGCCCGGGGGACACCCGCGCTGGTGCGGCGGCACCCTTCGCGGCTCCCAAAAGGCAGGGAGTTCCGTATACTATGCTTCCCCCGGCGAACGGCCCTCTGTGTGGTGCCGTCCGCGGGGCTTCCTTGCGCTAAACCCCCGGACCGTCGAGGAAATGGCAAGAATCCTGCTCGTTGATGATGACGCCGATTTCACGGCAGCCACGCGGACCCTCCTGCAAGCGGAGGAGCACGACGTGGAGACGGTCGGCACGCTGGCCGAAGCCGCTGGCGTGCTCGATCGCGAGACCTTCGACATGCTCTTCGTCGATCTCGCGCTGCCGGACGGGAGCGGCCTGGAGCTCATCCAGGACGAGGGCCCGAAGGCCGTCATCATCACGGGCCATCCGTCGATGGAATCCGCGATCCGGGCAGTGCGCGGCCGGGTGGTGGACTATCTCGTCAAGCCCCTCGACAAGGCCCAGTTGATCAGGAGTATCGAATCGGTCACGGCGGCCGAGCCGCCGGAGTATCGGCGCGCCAGCTTCGAGGCCGTGCAGCCCGCCAACATGATCGGCGAATCGCCGGTCATGAAGTCGCTGTTCAAGTCGATCGCGGAGTACGGCCCCACTGACGTCACCATCCTGATCACGGGCGAGAGCGGCACGGGCAAGGACCTGGTGGCGCAGGCGTTGCACAATACCTGGAACGCCGATGCCCAGTTCGTCCCGGTGAACTGCGGCGCCATCCCGCGGGAACTGGTTGCGAGCGAGCTGTTCGGCCACGAAAAAGGCAGCTTCACGGGCGCGGCGGCCAAGCGGGTGGGTGTGTTCGAGCGGGCCAAGCGCGGCACCGTGTTCCTGGACGAAATCGGCGAGCTGCCGCTGGAACAGCAGGTGAATCTGCTCCGGATCATGGAGACGCGCTCCATGCTGCGCGTCGGCGGCGAGAAGGAGATCCCGATGATGGCGCGCATCGTCGCGGCCACCAACAAGGACCTGGAGAAGGAAGTCAGCGACGGCAAATTCCGGGAGGACCTGTTCTTCCGGCTGATGGTATTGCCGATTCACGTTCCGCCGCTGCGCGAACGGGATGGCGACGTCACGCTGCTGGCAAACTACTACCTGCAGCAGTACGCGAAAGAGCACGGCACGCCGGCGGAGTTTTCGCCGAACGTGCTGGCGAAGCTCGACCGTTATCACTGGCCGGGCAACGTGCGGGAGCTCAAGCACACGGTGTTGCGCGCGGCCATCCTTAACCGCGGCCGGGAGCGGGTCGACACGTTGCCGGAGAACTTCGATCATCCGCCGCGGTGGTCGGACGACACGAACAGCCTGCGCGCAGGGATGTCGATCCGCGAAGTGGAGAAAACGCTGATCGAGAAGACGCTGGAGCATTTCGACGGGAACAAGAAACTCACCGCCGAGGCGCTCGGCATCAGCCTGAAAACGCTCTATAACCGCCTGTGCGAATACGAGGAAGAGAACACCGTCTAGTGCATCACTATGCCGCTGAATGAAGCCGAAAAGCAGGGACTCAAGGACGCGTTGCACAAGATGAACAACGCCCTGAACTCAATTTCAATGCAGGCCGAGCTCGCCCGCATGTACGTCGAGCGCGCCGACGGCGCAAAGGTGCTGGAAGCGCTGGACATCGTGATGGCGCAATGCCGCCAGTGCAGCAACATCACCCGCAGCACGCAGCAGATATTCGAGGACGACCTGTAGGAGCCGTCTCACGGGCGACCGGGGCCCGAACCGGGATGCCCCCGGCCGCTCACCGCCTGGCGATGATCCACACCGCGTGCACGATGCCGGGGATGTACCCGAGCAGCGTCAGCAGGATATTGATCCAGAACTGGGCCCCGATGCCGACCTGCAGGAACACGCCGAGCGGCGGCAGGATGATAGCCACTATGATGCGGATGATGTCCATGGTCGTGCCCTCGTCGGCCGGGAGAGGAAACGTTGGTTGCCGTTCCCTTCCCGTCGATCGTTGATCAGCCCGTTCCCGAGCGCCGGCCGCCGGGGCTGCCCTGGATCGCGTCGTAGTTCGCCTGGGCGAATTGCCAGTTGACCAGGTATTTCAGGAACGCCTCCGTGTAGCGATCGCGCTCATTCCGGAAATCGAGGTAGTAGGCGTGCTCCCAGAGATCCAGCGTGAGCAGCGGCACGCTCGACGTGGTCAGCGGTGTGTGAGCGTTCGATGTGGAGAAGATGTCCAGCTCGCCGTCTTTCGCTACCAGCCAGACGTACCCGCTGCCGAACTGCCCGACGGCAAGCTCCTTGAACCTTTTGCGGAATCCGTCGAGGTCGCCGAATTTGTCGTCGATCTTCTGCGCCAGCGAGCCGTGCGGCTTGCCGTCGCTGTCCTCCGACATGCTGTTCCACAGGAACGTGTGGTTCCACGTTTGCGCGGCATTGTTGAATACGGCGTGATCCTCGCTCTCGAAGGATGCCCGGATCACGTCCTCGAGGCTCATCTCCTCGTAACGCGTGTCGGCAGCGAGGTTGTTCAGTTTGTTCACATATCCCGTGTGGTGCTTGCCGTAGTGGTAATTGAGCGTTTCCTCGGAAATATGCGGTTCCAGCGCATCCCGGTTGTACGGCAGGTCGGGGATCTCGAATTTCATGACTCTGGTCTCCTGGTGCTTGTGCAAATGCTGTGAGTCTGTCAATTGTAGCGCGCACTTCGGCATCCGCCGAATTCGACTCCCACAAAAAGAATGGCCGACCGCCGACTGATGTCGGCGGCCGGCAACCCAAGCGCGTGTCAACTCGACGCCAGCATGCAGTTTATGACTACGCGCTTGTGCTCCAACAAGAGACGGAAAACCGTAAAATCAACATTCAGCAGTTGGAAACCCTGGCCTCTTCTCAGCCGACCTGCGCCGCCTCAGCCGTTTCGTCCGCGGCGTCCGCAGCTTCGTCAGTAGCGTCTTCCAACTCATCGCCGGCCTCGTCCAGCTCTTCGCCGGTTTCTTCAACGGGACCTTCGTCGACGTCGCAACCGGCGAGCCCGAACGAGCCGACCAATGCAACCAGGACCAATTTGTGCAATGCCATAACTACCTCTCCTCAGGGGCGATACGCTGCCGTGCGGCGCTACGCCTAGACGGGCGGCCTTCTCCGTCCGCCAATGAACATGACGATCGCCAGGATGAGGCCGACAACGAACAGGATCCAGGCGATGTTCGCCGCTGTTCCGGCGACACCGCTGAAGCCGAGCACGCCGGCGATCAACGCAATGATCAGAAAAGTAACTGCCCAACCTATCATTTCGATTCTCCCGTTTACCGCACAGGGCAGCGCCGGGTAACAGCGCTTGCGGTAATCAGGATGCAAGGGCTGTGCCAAGCTGCGACGCGCTACCTCCGCGCGTGGAATCCCGCGGCGTGAACGACGAAAGCCCCTGTTTGGCAGCACAATTTACATGGCGATGTAAATAGTGCAGCGGGGCAGTGCGGGAATGGCAAAATCCCGTTCGGCCCATTCGGGCCGTGGCACCCTTCTTGCATTCAAGGGCTTGGGGAAGCTCAGGTGGCTATGGCAAACGAACACTCCCGCAATCAATCCGGCAACACTGCGAGGCCGCGCGGACCTCTGTCGATACTGATCGTGGAAGACGAGGCGGCGGCGCGAATCGCGACGCGGCGTTTTCTGCAATACCGCGGGTTCGAGGTCGACGCCGCCGGCACGGCCGACGAAGCGATCGAGAAGGCGCGCGAGTTGCACCCGGACGTGCTCATCTGCGACTGGAAACTGGATGGGCAGCGCGACGGCATTGACGTCGCACGCCTGCTGCAGCACGAACAGGACCTCGACGTGATTTTCGTGACGGCCTACGCGCTGAACGAGTTGCGCCAGAATGCGCCGGACCTCAGGACGATCGGCTGCCTGCGCAAGCCGATCTCCCTGGGGACGCTGGCCGCGGCGGTCGAGTCGCTGGCCGACCGGAAAATTCACTGATCGATGCCGTCTCGATCGACGCCGTCGCGGCGTTGCGAATGATGTCGCCCGTGAGACGGGCTCCTACGATCGGCGTCGCTCGCGACGTTGCGAACGATGTCGACCGTGAGACGGGCTCCTACGGGACGAACCTGCGCAGGAGCCCGCGGCTGGTCGGGTCGCTCACGACAGCGAGCGGCGCCACTCGTCTACCTCGCGCTTCGCCTCGTCCCGTGTTTTCCCGTAGCGCTCCTGGATCCGGCCCTCCAGTTCCTGCTGGTTGCCATGGATACGATCGAGATCGTCGTCCGTCAGCCGGCCCCACTTCTGCTGCGCCTGGCCCGTGAATTTCTTCCAGTTACCTTCGATCTGGTCCCAGTTCATGGCGTTCTCCTTCGCGGATCTCATGCAGGAAAAAAAAGGCGATTCCGGTAGGAATCGCCTCTTGGGTGTAAAAAGGGCCACCTTTGCAGAATGTCGGGTTGACTGCGGTGCTTTGGGGGGAGCTGGGGACAGTCACGGGCCCGACGGATAGACAAAAGCGGCCCATAAGCTACATACGGTTATCCTCGTCGTCTTCGATATCCTCTTCGACGTCTTCGGCGGCATCCTGAATACCTTCGCCCGTGGCTTCGACGTCCTCGCCGGCCCCCCGGGTCGTATTACAGGCGCTGAGACCGCCGAACAGCACGAGCATCCACGCCAGCAAAATCAAGGTTTTCAAGGGAGCTTCCTCCTTTGCCGTAAAATCCGGACCGCCCGTTCTCCCTGTGCGATCCTGCTTGGTGGCTTAGTAAGCAAGTACCGTGCCAACTTCGTGTGGCCCGCGCTCTCTGGGATTTGGCGCAGGATCGGCGGCGCCGGAAGGTAAACCTTACAAAGCCGGTGCAAAATTGCTCAGGCGCCGGCGCTGCCGATTCCGTTGCGGTGGCATGAAACCTGCTTTCTCCCGTGGGCGGCGCCGCAATGAGCCGGTAGCCCGAGGTTTTCAGCGACGCCGCGGGGCTGCCGGCCGCATCGACGGGAGATTTTGACATGACGAGTGAAACGACAGCCCGGCTGAGGCCCGTGGCCGGCCTCAGCTTGCTGCTGATGCTGGCGGCTTGCGCGGCCAGCCCGGAACGGCCGGACCAGGATCTGACCCGGGCCGAGGCGGCCATCGACCAGGCCGAGCAGGCGGGTGCCCGGCAGTACGGGCCGGTAGTGCTGGACGACGCCAGGAGCAAGCTGGCCCAGGCCCGCACGGCAGTCGCCGAGGAGGAGATGCTGGTCGCGCAGCGCTACGCGGAAGAGGCCGCGCTGGCCGCGGACCTGGCGGCGGCAAAGGCCCGTACCGGCAAGGCCGAGCGTGCCGTGGACCAGCTTGAAAAGAGTATCGCCGTGCTGCGGGAGGAGATCGCCCGCAACGAGCGGCTGGAAGGAGAAACAGGATGAACAGACCACAGCGACCATTCGGTGCGCTCGCGAGCTTCCTGCTGCTGGCCCTCGCAGCCTGCAGCACGACCCCGGAACGGATCGACGAACTCGAGCAGGCGCGCGCGACCGTGCAGCAACTGGAAGGCGAGCCCATGGGGCCGAACGTTGCCGGGACGCGGCTGAGGAACGCCCGGGCGGCGCTCGCGCGAGCCGAGACGGCCCGGGAGGACGGCGCGCCGATGCAGGAGATCCTGCACGCAGCCTACGTGGCGCGGGTGAACGCCGAGATCGGCCTGGAATCCATTGCGGAAGCCAGGGCGCTGGAGCGGATCGATAAAGGGGAAGCCATACGCACGCAGGTCCAGCTCGAAGCGCGGACCGCCGCGGCCGAGCGCGCGCAGATGCGGGCCGAGGCGCAGAGCGCCGAAGCGCGGCAGCTCCGGCAGGAAGCGGAGCAGGCACGCGCCGCGGCACAATCGGCCTCGGCGGAGACGCAGCGCCTGCAGCAGGAGCTGGCGGACCTCGAGGCAAAGCAGACCGACCGCGGGGTGGTCCTGACGCTGGACGACGTCCTGTTCGAGACCGACCAGGCGGAGCTGAAGCCGGGCGCCTCCATGGCCATGAACCGGCTGGCGGATTTCATGCGGGACCACCCGGACCGGCGGCTGCTGATCGAGGGCCACACGGACGCCCGCGGCAGCGAGCAATACAACGAGCGGCTGTCGCTGCAGCGCGCCTATGCCGTAACGGAGGCCCTGGTGGAGCGCGGCATCCCGACGGAGCGGCTGCGGCCGGTCGGGCTGGGCGAGGCTTACCCGGTCGCCAGCAACGAGACGACGGCTGGCCGGCAGCAGAACCGGCGCGTGGAGATCGTGGTCTCGGAGGCCGATGGCGAGTTCGACGCGGACGCGCGCCGGCCGCCCGTTGCGAGCACCGAATGAGCTTCGTGCACCCCGTCGCGGTGCACTAGCGCCGCGACGTCCGCTCGATCTTGCCCGAGAGGACGACGTCCTCGAGGTTGGCGCCGAAATCGAGGCAGAGGCGCTCCGCCGTGAGGGCGCCGCTCAGGATGGCCGTCTTCTTGACCACGACGGTATGCAAGCCGCGGACGTCGCCCTCGACCGCTCCGGCGATGATCGCGGAACCGGTGCTGATCGTGGCGTTCACGCGCGCGTGCTCGCCGATCGACAGCCGGTGGTCGCCTTGCGCGATGCTGCCGTCGAAGCGGCCTTCGATGATGAGGTCCTCCGCGAGGCGAAGCTCGCCGCGCAGGACCAGGGTCGAGCCGAGCACCGACGGTCCCGCGGGCGCGGCGCGGGGCCTGTCGGGCTCTGCATCGGGCGCCGGCTCGTCGTCCAGCGCCACGGCAAGCAACTGGTTACGCGCCAAGCTTGTGTGCGCGGGCCGGGTCTTCGGCGACCGCAAGCCGGGCGTGGCTGCTGGCGCCCTGGCCGGCCGTAGTATGGCTTTGCGCCGCCTGGCGGCCCATGTCGATGCTGCCGTTGAAGCGCGCACCGTCGGCCATGCGGATGCGGGGGCAGAAGACGTTTCCGGTCACCACGGCGCTCTTGGCGAGCTCGACGAAATCGTCGCCGTGGATGTCGCCTTCCACGTGGCCTTCGATGGTGACCGAGGCCGCATGGATGTCCGCTTTCACGCGGCCTTCCTTGCCGACCGTCAGGTTTTTCTTGTGGTGCGCGATGGTCCCTTCGATCGTGCCCTGGATCACGAGGTCCTCATCCGCCGATAATTCACCCCGGAACACGAGGGTCGGCCCGATCACCGATACGTTGCGTGTCCGGACCGTCGACGGCTCGCTTGCCGCCGGCTCCCGCGCCGGCATTGGCCGTTCCCCTGCTTCCTCGATTGGTTTCTTGAACATTCTTCACTCTCCCGGTGGCGGGCCCGTGCTGTGGGGACCCTCGTTCTGGTGTCATTCGAGAATACTAGAGAGTTCACAACGAGACACGTGACGCAGTCGGCGCTCGCGAGAAAATTTGCCGGATGCGCGTAAACTGCTCAGCGCTTGTCGCCAACTGCAGACGGTCCGGGGCCGGGGAGCACGCCAGTGGGAGCGAATCCGAAAGTAGTCATCGTCGGCGGCGGCTTCGGCGGCCTGCAGGCGGCGAAGGCGCTCGCCGGCGCGCCGGTCGACTTGCTGCTCGTCGACCGGCAGAACCACCACCTGTTCCAGCCGCTGCTGTACCAGGTGGCGACAGCGGCGCTGTCGCCCGCGGACGTGGCGTGGCCGATCCGCCGTATCCTGCGCAACCAGGAAAACGTGCGGGTCCTGATGGGCGAGGTGACCGGGATCGATCGGGAGGCGCGGCAGGTGCTGGTCGGCGAGCGGCGCCTCGCTTACGATTTCCTCGTCATCGCGAGCGGTGCCACGCATTCGTGGCTCGGGCACGACGAATGGGCGCCGTACGCACCCGGCCTCAAGCACGTCGTCGATGCCACGGCGATCCGGCGCCGCATCCTGATGGCGTTCGAGCTCGCGGAAGCCGAAACCGAGCCGGTCGCGCTGGAGAAACTGCGCGCCTTCGTCATCGTGGGCGGCGGTCCCACGGGCGTCGAGATGGCCGGAGCCATCGCCGAGCTGGCGCTGCAAGCGCTGCCGGGCGATTTCCGGGGCATCGATCCGCGCAGCGCCCGGGTGCTGCTGCTGGAGGCGGGCCGCCGACTGCTGCCGAGCTTCCCGGAGCCTTTGAGCGATTACGCAAAAGAGGCGCTGGAGCGCCTCGGCGTCGAAGTGCGCCTTTTGGCGCCGGTCACCGGCTGCGACGCCGACGGCGTCCTCGTGCAAGGGGAGCGCATTCCGAGCGCCACCATCGTCTGGGCGGCGGGCGTCGCGGCCTCGCCGGCCGCGGCGTGGCTCGGCGCCAGGGCCGATCGGGCGGGGCGGGTGATGGTCGGCCCCGACTTCGAGGTCCCGGGACATCCCGGCGTCTTCGCCATCGGCGATACGGCGCTCTATCGCGGCGCCGGCGGGCGGCCCCTGCCCGGCGTCGCGCCGGTCGCCAAACAGCAGGGCGACTGGGTCGGCCGGCTCATCGCCCGCCGTGCGGCCGGCAAGCCGGACCCCGCCCCCTTCCGCTACCGCGACGCCGGCCAGCTCGCCACCATCGGGCGCCGCGCCGCCGTCGTCGATTTCGGGCGGCTGCGGTTCAAGGGCCGGCTCGCGTGGTGGTTCTGGGGCCTCGTCCACATCTATTTCCTGATCAACGCCCGCAGCCGCACGATCGTTGCCATCGAGTGGCTCTGGTCCTACCTCACCTACGACCGCGGCGCGCGCCTGATCACCCGCGATCCGTAATCGTTCGTGGCTGCGTTTTCGCGGGCGGCGGGGCCGGCGGGGGGTGTTTGGGACAATGGCTCCCTCCGG